>JBAWVO010000082.1:0-22574 GCA_037147235.1 Planctomycetota bacterium
AAAGGGCGCAATACCACCTTTGGGGATAAGTCGGGTTGCGGAATATAGGACTAGGCCGTCCTTTAGATCCACCCGCGGCCGCTCGAAGCTCGGCATCGGTACACCGCCTTTTACGACACTGTCGGCAAAGGCATAGATTTCCCAGGCCTCTTCCCACCCGTATCCGTGCCCGTGAATCAGAAAGGGACGCACGCACAAGGTGCTCGGTCCTCCGGCAGTCCGTGCCGACCGACTGAAGATATCGATGGTGAAACCGTCGTTAAACCCGCTTACCCAGAGCATCGGCATCTTCGCGTAAGGCAAATGGGCGGACGGATCCCACTTCGTGCGGTAGTCGCGAAACTGATCGGCGGTCATGTTCTTGGGCGGGAACCATTGCGACAGGCCTGGGCTGTCGCTCTCGTGGATAAAGCCGCATCCGTAAACGGGAATAACAAAAGCGAAACGTGAATCAACTCCCGCCACGGTGCCGACAATCGTACCCCCCCAGGAAATGCCCGTCAAGCCAGTCTTCTTGGGATTGATTTCCGGGAACGAGTGAAGCAGGGAATGGGCGCGGATCACGTCGGCTACCGCGTGATAGAACCACTGTTCGTTGTCGGGCAGATCCCTGTCACCAAACCAGTCCTTGCGTGCAGGCCCGGCGTTGGCATGTCCAACGTCGGTCGGAAAGTTGCCTTGTACGCCATGATGACGTCCACCCGGCAAATGGCCTTCCAGGTCCATGGCAATGGCCGCGTACCCGCGTTTATTCCACTCCTTCACCCAGTCAGGATATGCCGAGCCGCCTCCGCCATGGGCGCACACCACCGCCGGCCAACCTTCCTCCGGCGTCTTCCCTTCCGGGGCTGCGTAGTAGGCGAACACCCAGGTCGGTTTGCCTTGGTAATCCGCGCCCTCGTAGAAGAACGATCGCATGCCTTTCGCAGGGCGTTCCGTGGTGGGGTGAATCGCAGGGGGCTTCGAGAGCGCGGAATAATCCCACGGAATTATCCTCTTCACCGGCTCAAGCTCAGCCGACCCCGCGAGGGTTGCCGTCGAGATGAGAAAGGCAGTGATCGCTACAGTGCCTATCACTTTCATGTTGTTTTTTCTTGGTTATTGCCGCACTGCACGTTACGGTCAACCTGCCACGTCCAACTGCGACCTAACGACCCACGCTCGTTGACCCGCTCAGGCGCAAGCCACGACAGCGGCACCACATGCGCCGGTATCCGCCCTAAATGGACTTATCCCCTTTTTCTCTCTGCCAACCATTCCACTCGATGTCGACCGTGAAAAACCGGGAGGGCCAGTCGCAGGGGCTGCTTGCGGCCCCGCGACTGGTGCATCTCCCGTTTCTAACATTCACGACGAGCCTTTCAGCACGCGATCAATGCGGTGAGACTACTTGCTCGCCTCGCCCCCGACCTGCGCGACGCGAAACCCGTAATGGGGCCACTTGGCGCTTAGAACGTCGTAACGGGTGAAGGAACGCATGTAGTTGTCGTTGTCGTTGATGTACCACGACCCGCCACGCAATCCGACTTTGCCATCAGCCTGGGCATCATTGTACTCCCACTGGTTGCCACCTTGGTCGAAAGTGCCATGGGGGCTGACCGATTCCTTGCATTTGCCTACCTCGGCTGGCCAATTCGAGTTGAGATTGGCTGCCGGCGAAGTATCGCTCTTCACGGGGAACTGCCAGTAGCCGGCGCCGCCCTGCTTGCTCGCATCGTAATAGGCGGCTTTATACCATTCGTTCTCGCTGGTCATGACCCACTTGGCGGTGGTTCCCTTGGCCAAGGCGGCATGATCGGGCACCTTCACTCCATCCGCGCCGATCTCATAGACGCCTTTCTCCGTGTCGCCCTTACCCTGGCCATTGCTGAGCCAGTTGGCGTATCGGATGCAACTCTCCCAGGTCACGTAGCCAATCGGCTGCTTGCCCCGGCCCGCGATGACACTGTAGGTGTAGCTGCCGGAATCGCCTTCTCGCTTGATCCCGCACCAGCCATCCTCCGGTGGTGCTTCCATCCGGAGATCATACAACTCGTGCTCGTCGGTCTTGGCCGCGGCATTGAGGAAATCGCAGTACTGCTCGATGGTCACTTCGTACTTGCCGATCCTGTACGAATAGGGAACGGCGCCGAAACCCGTCGTGTCGGCCGCGTTACCGGGGTTGCCCACGGGCACGGTTTCGGGCACGGCGGCGCAGGCAACGCCCGCGACGGCTGCCAGCGCGACCGCCAGCAGCGAGGAAACTAGACTCTTCAAACTCATCACTTCTCTCCTTGTACAAACAGAGTGAAACAGAAAAAAAGACAACGGCTCACGTCGGTGAGTCGTCACAACAAATGCACACATCTAGGCGAGCGTCGGCGACGTATCACCGGGACGAAACGGCGCGAACGAGTTTTTGTAGGCGGGGCGTCGGTGACGTTTCACCGGGGCAAAACGGCGCGAACGAGGTTTTGTAGGCGGGATTTTGAGAGGACTTTATCTAATTCACCTATTTTAACTTTCGCAATAAGCTTGTCAAGCGTCCGCCACTAGAATTTCATGAAAACGTACTCGCCGACAACTTCGGCTGATGTCGCATCTGGACAGTGAACCGGGCAAAGTCAGGCTGGAAAGCCTGACCTACTTGATATTCTGGCAGGTGGTTGAAAATATTAGCAACCAAGTAGCCTCTTTTAGCAATAATAGGAGGGTAAGAGTGTTGAATTGTCCCTCGAAGGAGAGTTAAACCATGCCGATGGCCGCCCGTGTCATGGATGTGCATGTCTGCCCGATGGTGACAGGAGTTGTGCCACACGTGGGGGGGCCGATCTGCCTTGGCCTTCCAACGGTGTTGATCGGCGGCATGCCGGCGGCCCGGGTCGGTGACACGGCCGTCTGCGTAGGCCCGCCGGACGTTATCGCCTCGGGATCATTCACGGTGCTGATTGGCGGCATGCCGGCGGCCCGCGTGGGGGACTTAACGGCGCATGGCGGCACGATCGTGCTCGGTTTCCCGACGGTCAATATTGGGTAACGGAATATATTGGGTAACAGGCAGTTTCCCCGGGAACTCCGCTCGTCTATACTTTAGCGATGGACCTAATGCCTGAGTGGTGTTTCGCGGAGAAAAGCCATGCATGTTACCTTTCGTGCGATTGTTGGCCCAATGCAGGGCAAAGAATTCGTTCTGCGGTCCGCCCAGCTCGTGAAGGTTGGCCGAACCGAGTGGGCGGATATTGCCTTCCCGATTGATGATCGCATGTCCAGCATTCACTTCGCGGTCGAAACGGATCTCAAGACGTGTTCGATCAAGGATCTCGACAGCACCAACGGCACCTTCTTGAACTCTCGCAGGATCAAGCAGCGTCAGGTGGTTGGAGACGGCGATGAAGTCATGGCGGGCGATACCTGCTTCAAAGTGGCAATCGAGGGCGGCGACCCGGATGCTACAGACTTGCGAAAGACCGACACGCGAAATTTTCCGACACCATCGGCCCATCCCACGGCGGAGATCGCTCGGCGAACCGAGAAGCCGCCCGCTTATACGGCCGAGAAATGCAATTCGGGGTTGACACTCTGTCGAGGCGAAATCGCCGACGCACCGGCTGCCGACGTGGCGTTGCGGTTATCGGAAAAGTCCGTGGCTCACCTGATCGTCGACTTCCGGCGATTGGGGCAAGCAGTGCCGAAGGACTTCGACAAGGTCGAGTACTTGTTTGATTGGTTTGAACCAGACGTGGCGGCGGTGGCTTCGCCGGTCCTGATCTCGCAGAACGATTTTGTGGCATGGCCCCTTTTCCTCGAAGATGGCTGGGGCAAGGATGCCGTGGTTTGCCTATTCTCCAATCAGGCCACTGCGGAAGTCTGGAGCCATCTGCGTCGCGTATGCCGTGCCAAGGGTCACGGCGATGCTCCCCCGACGGCCGTCCTGGGCTTCTGCTGGCCCAGCGTTCTCGTCGCACTCTTGTCGCACCATGTCGCCTACTCGAACCAGTTGTTCGATGGCATCGATGCCATCTTAACCGAGTTTCCCGATCTACCCGACACTTGGCAGCTCTTCGGGGGACTTGCCCTGCCCGACCGTCTCGACGAACTCGGTTTTGAACGGGAGCAGGCGGAAAAAAACGGGAGAATTGCGTGATGGCAACGGATAAGTCGGACAACAAAGACTGGCGCGGTGGACGCCGCGGGGCCAGGGGTGCTTCCGGGTCTTCCCAGGAAAATGCGCCCGGCTACATGCGCGTGCGCGACAAGTCCGATAAGGGGATTGCCAACGCCTACTGGAGAAACGTGGCGTTATGGGGAGTTCTCTTCCTCGGTCTTGCGGGATATCTGGTTTATTGGCTGCTTTTCTGGCCCGTTCGGCCTCCGTTGTTGATTGCCACGATCACGCAGTACGATTATCCGTTACCCCCCAATGCATGGACGGAAGAAGACCAGGAATTGCTCCTTGGTCTTGACGGCAACCAGAAGATCGTTCGCTGCGGCATGGAAAAGGATGGCAAGGGCGAGGTTGCCGACTACAACGCGGAGTGGTACGGTCTCAGTGAAAAAGCCGCCTTTGGAAAGCTGGAAGCAAAACTTCGCGAGGCGGAAGAGAACCCGGGTGGCCCCAGCAAAAATGTCGTGATGTTGTATATCAGCATGCATGGCGCGGTCCGCGGCGACGGCGAACCGTGTCTTATTCCGCCCGGCCCCTTCGCCCACGACAGCAGCAAGTGGTTCTCGGCCAGGAATTTGCTCGATCAGTTGTTCAGCGGCAAAGCGAAGAAGCGAGTGAAGTACCTGGTCTTCTTCGACTGTAGCCGCGTCGATACCGATTGGAATCTTGGCTGGCTGTACGCGGGCTTTCCTCAGCGGCTGGGCGAAAAGGTCCAAGAGTTGGCGATCAACAACCTCTACGTTATCACCTCGTCCAGCCCTGGCCAAATCAGTTGGACCGCTCCGGAACTCAAAGGCTCGGTGTTCGCCCGTTTCCTCTACCGAGGATTGCAGGGCAAGGCAGACAGGTTCGGCGGAAACTCGGATCGGGTGGTTACCCTGAGTGAACTATTTCGCCATCTGAGCGTCAACGTCTCCGATTGGGTCAAGACCCATCGCGACGACGAGCAGACTCCCATGCTCTTCGGCAAGGACGGCCAGATCGACATCGGCAAGCTAGACAAGAAAGACGACTTTGCGGTGGTGGCCGTTCCCGTGGATTCCGGCGATGAAGCTCCGGCGACCGACAGCACCGACTCGTCGGGACACTGGGACGAAATCGCCAAGGCATGGGAGTTGCATAAAAAACTTCACGATAGCGGCATTCCTCGCCGCAGTCCACTGAAGTGGCATGAGTATCAACACCGTCTGCTTTACCTGGAACAATTAGCGTTGGCCGGCAAAGTCGGCGAAGGCAAGATCCGCGACCAGTTCATGCAGGTCAATCGTTTGGCGGATGTGCTTCAGAAGCACGATCTGGAAGAGAGTTGGCCCGGCTACAGCCTGCCTCAAGTGAAGTCGCGCCTCGAAGAGTTGAAGCAGCAGGCGGCCGCGGTGTTAAAGCTTGCAAACGCCGCTGCCGCCGGCAGTGACGCCGTTGCGAAGCCGCAAGTGGTGTCGTCGGAAACGGCCGTTGCGAAGCCGCTGGAAAAGGCCGCCGCAAAGCAGCAAGCGGAAGCGGCCGTTGCGAAGCCGCAAGTGGTTGCCGGCGACACGAAAACAAAAGAAAATCTCGCGGAGAAGCCCTCCGAGCAATCGACCGATTACTTGACGAGTGCCGAAGCGGTTTGGCTCCGCTTCGCAGGTGCTGGAGCCGATTCATCCCTCTTCTCGCTTCTGGAGAGTTTGCCGCCCCTGCCAGACCCGATGAAAGCGGATCTGGTCGAAATTCATTTCCTCCGCATGCTCAAAGAGTATCTCGGTCAGGCAGCGAATAATGATCTGCGACTCGCGGTCAAGTCTCGCAAACTTGCCGAGGAGGCGGCCTTGCCCAAGGATCTCCGTGCCCAATATGCCATTTACGGAATTATGCAACAAGCCGACCGGCAGCGGCGATTGGCCGAAGATCGGCTGTTCGTGGGGGGAATCCATGCGGACCATGAATCACCGCGAAGCTATTGGGATCGAGCGAACGCGAGCGAGGGCTACGGCGGTGCCCTTCAATCCGCGGAGGAAGTCGCAGATGCCTTTCGTGTCCGGGACGAAGCACTCGCCGAAATTCCTTGCTATGCACGATGGTTGCTGCACAGGTGCCAGCGAGACGTCAAGCTTGAAAACCAACTGCACGATCTCCTCGAGAAGGCCAACGCTTTCAGCACGAGTCTCGATCGAACTTTGCAGGATTACAGCGACGCCGCGGCGGCAAAATACGTCTGGCCCAAGGATCGCATTGCAGCGAAGTCGGAGATCGCGCGATTGCTCAAGGCATTGAAGGCCGAATTCGACGCCGAATGTACTCGGCTCGACAAGCGGAATGAAGGGTCTCCCAAGGACGAATTTCGACGGCTCGGCGTCGTACTCAGCGTCTCCTTGGAAAGCGGAGAACGCCGCAATCGCTTACGCGCGCGTTATAGCGAGATTCTTGCCGCGTCCGCCAAGGCGGTGACCCTGGAAAATCGAGAGAAAAATGCTGCCGACGCCCAGGACAAAACCTCCGCAAAGCCGGAGCAGGCCGCTGCGGCCAACCTCCTCGCCCGATGGCCGACCCACCCCGCGCTGCTCATCCTTGGCGAACCGTTGCGGGCCAGGCCGCATGGCGATCTGGCTGCCGATCTTGCCGCTCAGGGCGGGCAGGTGCGTGCGAAGCTCAATGAGGCCCTCGACGAAACCCGTGTCGCCGCCTGGCGACAGAAGAGCCAGGATGCCCTCTTGGACCCCAAGACGGCACCCTTGGCCGTGCGGAGCGGCTATGCCGAAGGCGACCGCGAATTGCGCTCGGTCGCGGCACTTTGGGCAGGACGCGAGATGCGCGATGCCGATCTCTCGACGGATCTCTACCGCGTCGATCGGAGGAATCTCCTGCTCTGGCAAGCGCAGCGAACCCTGGATGACTTCTGGGGGCCAAAACCGGGCGAAAGCCGACCGTATTTCCAAAGTGTCGCCGAGGAATATCTGCTCGCCGCGAACGCATTAACGCCGCCATCGCCCTTGGCCAGGAAAGTCCAACAGCTTGCCGACGAGGTGGCGCAGCGGGGAGTCGTCCGGCCTGACGTCGTACAAGGCATCTACCTTGACGCCAATAGCAACGGCGGCGATTCTCCTCAGGTCGATCTCAAGCTGGACGTTGCCTCCGCTGCCTCCGGATTGTTTGAAGCCGGCGGTGAAGCGGCCGTCTTCTTTCAAGATCAAAAGCAGCGTCCGCTGGCAATCAAGGACCGACTCGACGCCCAGGAGAGCGTCTTGCGTCATGCCATCGTCTCGCCCGAGGTGAACCCGGTCCACTTGAAGACCTATCTCAATCTCGGCGAAAATGCCAGGGACGTGAACGCGGTCCTTGCGAGAACCGTCTATCGCGGACACGTTCAATCCGCGCCGATCCAAGTAGTCCGCCTATCCGGACCGGAAACCGTGGTGACTCGCACGCAACGGCTTCCCCCGACCGTGTTGGTGACAGGTGCCTCGGTGCGAAAGACTTCGATTATTTTCATTTTCGACTGTTCGGGAAGCATGAACACGCCGGATGTTGATCTCGGCGTCGAAGTCTTGAAAAAAGAACGCGAAGAGGAAAGGATAAAAGACAAGGGAAACAAAAAAACAGACGTTGCCAACACGAGGATCTATTGGGCGCGCAAACAGCTTAACCGCATCCTCGAAGAACTTGCCAGAAAGCCAAATCAGTATCGTGTCGGCCTGCTGACTTACGGCAGCCGGTATGCCTTTCACCCCGACGTTCCGAACGATCGCGCCCGCAAAAAGGAGTTTCTTCTGACCTGGAAGGAAAACAGCGACAAACCCGAGCTGGTTACGGATCCCGCAAAGCTCAAAGACGCCGATCCCGACACGGACTACCAGGTACTCCTCGATCTGAATGACTTCAACGAGAATCAGAGAATCCTCTCGCAAAGCAAGCTGGAAGTTCTTAAACCGCTCGGTCAAACTCCGCTGTACTATACGGTCATCAAGGCCATTGAGATGCTGGAGAAGGATGCGGAGAACAAGGGGCCTAAGCGAGTCATCGTCATCACGGACGGCATCAACCAGCAGACCAGTCTGTGCGACTACGAGACGCTGAAGATCGATGTCGAACATGCGCTGGAGCGAGCCAAAGAAACGATCAAGGACATTCGCGTGGAAGTGATTCCCTTTTGCATCAAGCCCGATCCGGGCCAAAATGAAGATAAATACAGAATGGCATTGAAGGACCTCGAATCGCTGGTGAAGGGGCAGAATCCCCCTGGCGACTTTGTCGCTCGCAACGATCCTTCGAGACTGCTGGACGCATTGGAAAAGCTGGTCGAAACGGAGAAGTTTGTGTTAAGCAGGGGAGGGCAGGAAATCTCGCAACTCGAGTCCGAGAAGAGGCGTGAACTTGATCTGCCGGCGAGCGGAAAATGCGTTCCCTACACGATTAGCATCAAGGAGGGGGGGAATTTCAAAGCCAACGCTGAAATTGAAGTCGAGGGAGGCGAGTTTATCAAGCTCTATTTGGATGCAAGTGAAGCGGCAGGCAAACCACGCTTGATCTTTCGCTCAAAAGAAGAAAAGTTGGAACAAGAGGCGTCACTCCCGGATCACGCTTGGGCAGGCGACGGCAAATCGAGGTACTATGTCAAGGCCGACCGAGGAACCAAGGATGGCGACCTTGTGACTTTCCGCATATCCCTTCAAAACGCCGACGAAACAAAATTCAGTTGTCGCCCAAAGAGTGTCTTGGCCCAGATTATTCCCGTGCTTCCCGGAGAAATCAAAAAAGATCCCTACACGTTCCATGATTCGTCCTTCCAGAATGGCTGCGGCTTTCCTGTTCTGCAGTTCTGTGCATCGGGCTGGCCGAAAGAAGCAACCAAGGCCAAGGTTCTGCTCTGGTTCAAGTTCCTACCGACCAACCCGGACGAGCAATTGTCCCTGAACGACGATCGCTGGAAGAAAATTGGTGATTGGAAGGCATTGGAGTTGCACCCCCAAGGGCAGCCGTCCGAGAAAACAGTTGTTCTGAAAGTGAAAATCGAGGAGAAGGACGGCGATCCATCCTGTACCGTGGTCGCCGAGCAATCGGTGCCAGCGGACATGAATCCCCATACCTACAAAATCGAGATCAAGCCCGCGGAGAATTCCGCAGGCTCCGGTCCTGATAAAGTCCACTGCCGTAGCCTGCTCGTTTCCGGCCAGCCTGGCAAAGTGATTCACCGATTCGTGTTTAACATCAAGCCATCGGATATCTGGAACTACAGGATCTGCGTTACCTCACAGAAGAACATTCAGAGCAACGCCTGCTCTCCCCCTCCTGAACTAGAGGTGCATGTGGACTAATTTGAGGCTTCACTGACCTGAGTTATCCGAGCCTTCATCGCCAATGACCCACTGAAGTCGCACGGGAGCTTCGGGTGAAGTGCTGGCCGAAGTTTGCACGACGGTCTTATTCACGTTTGGCGGAGTATTGATCTTGCTGGCGGCGACCACGCTCTCGGTGGTGCCACTCGTGAGTGCTGGAACGCTGCCCACCTTTCCCGCAGCGTGCGGCACGAATACCGGATCTCCACGGGGTGCGTCTCCGGGCAAGTCCAAGGGTTTCTTGCCCGTTGCAGGAGTTGGATTTGAGTTCGGATTTGTCGGCGTTGTAGGCGATCCCTGGACCGGAGGAGCCGGGATGCCGCTGGATTCCACGCCTATAGGCCGTTGTTCAGGTGTCGGGCGCGGTTCGACCCCGCCTGGAGTCACATTCATCGCCGGCAACTTATTCTTGCATGCGTTCAATGCCTCGCGGGCCGCCTGGCGAACTCGTTCCGAAGTCTCCTTCTGGCAGCAACGCTCGTCGGTGCCGTCGGCTAATTCCTTAAGCTTGTTCATGACCTTGGCATTGCAGCAACTGTTGCCGCACTTGTCGCAATGGCAACCGGCAACCTTCGCCAGTGCCGCGGCCGCTTCATAGCGAACGTCCTCGGTGCAATCGTCGAGCGATTCGATCAGGGCCTCGCGAACGCCCATCTTCTGATAGCATCCGCAGCCCATCGTGGCCAGGTACTTGATGGCCTTGATCTTTTGTGGAGCGAGATCTTCTTGCTGCTTGATCTTGGCAGCCGCCTGAATCGACTTCGGCATTTCCGGATCGAGGTTTTTAGGATCGGCTAAGCGTCGCAGGGGATCGGTTCGCTCGGCATTGGGACGATTGCCCCGACGATTCGCTGTGGCATCCTTGAGCTTATTGGTCCCCTGGGGAATTCCCAGGAAGTTCCACAAAGTTGTAGGTGGTGCCACCGCAGCCGCAGCCGCAGCCGCAGGCACCTGAGCCGAAGCAGAATCGAAAAGAAGTCCAGCCAGGATGATAGTTCCCAAACCGATCACAAACCATTGAAAATTCTTCATCAGCATCCTCATCTCTCAATTCGGAGAAAACTCACCATGCAAGCCAGAAATCACAAGATCCGTATCTCTGCTTATCGACTGCGGCAAACCACGCCTTGACTAACTCCACCATCGTTTTAGGCATGATCGTTGTCACCAGACCGTAAAGTTTACCTAACCGCTAGATAGTGAGGCTTGCGCCTCCCGTTCTCTATTTCGGGGAGTTATCTCCTTCGAGATATTGGGAAAACTGGACAAACTGTAATGGCGAGCTACACTTGATCAAGGTTTTATCGGCTCTCCGCCGGGTTTGCGGATTGTGGTGCGGGCGTCCCGCCTGCCCAAGATGTTGTGGTTGAACCAGGCAGGCGAGACGCCCGCACCACAAACTTAGCGGAGAGCCGTTTTATCGAAGCCGTTTCAAGATCTGAAATATAGTCTAGGCGCGAAGGTGCCTCTGTGGATGATTTTGAAACAGATCTTTTGGGGTGTGAGATAAACTAATCACAAGGTTTTGAGAAGGAGGCAGACCCGTGCGAACTGTATTTGCCGTTGCGATCATGGCCATCACAAGTTTCCTTGGAACACCGGACCAGGCACAAGCGTCGCTTTGTGGAGCTTCGCGATGCTGCCTTCGGGCCGCACGCTCCTCGTGCTGTACGCCGAGTTACTGCACGGTGATGAAAACCGTCCAGGAAACGGTCTATGACGAGCGGACCATGGACGTCTATCATGTCGAGTACGGGGAAGTGAAGGACAAAGTCAAGATCCCCGTCGTCAAATATAAAGAAGGCACGGCTTATCGCTGCTGCTGCGTCACGGTGCTTCAGCTTCCTCCGCTGAGCAACTGCCCGCCGGTCAAGACCTGTGCCCCGGCCGCCGACTGCACCAATAGCAATTGTGGTTCCGGCGGCTGCCCCGAGCTTGTGCCTGTCCAGGTCTTAAAGAAGTGCCCCTACACGACCATGCATGAGGTGATTGAGGAGGAGGAAATCGAGCGTACCCGGCTGACCTGCAAGCTAATCAAGGAAGAGATCATGGTTTGCGTTCCGCGCGTGGTCTGCAAGCAGGTGCCGGTGCAAGTTTGCTGTCCAACGCCCTGCTGCCGCCGCTGCGTCACCGCGCCGGCTCCCGCCCCGAACATGGGTTGCGGCAAATAAAAGGAGATGGCGCTTCCGGTTTTAGGTGCAGAAGTAGGGTGGGGAGAGTGAAACGAACACCCCACCCAAAGCGGACCGCAACAGAATTGGTGGGGTGCGCTCTCCCCACCCTACAATTATTCGCGTTCCGCACACAGAACCGGAAGAGCCAAAAAAGACGCACTCGGCTAGAGCTTTGACATGTCCACGGCCTTGCCTCCGTTCGCGACTCCGTTGCGGGAACCAAGATTTTTGAAGAGATCTGATTCGACGGAATAGCTGATGGCGATCGTGGAGCCGTCGCAGAGTACGAAGTTGGCTGTGTTGGGGTGCGCGCTACCGAAGGCCAACGTCTCGCCCACATTTGAAGTGCTATTGTCCGTGCGGTCCTGCATCGGTGTTTTGGAGGTGGTGCGGCCAACGTCAGAACACATGCCCGCATACATATACGCTTTGTCGGCACCCGTTTGGCCTGTATAATAACGGGTTTTTGCCAGATATTTCTCGCCCGCCAGAATCGTGCTGGAGAGACCGTCGGTGACATCGGCCGACCGGATCGTGCTCTGCTCAAAAATGATACCGGTGCATGCTATCGCGGGAAGAACGGGGTGAGTTGAGTTGCCGAAGTAAGTGGATTGGGCAGACGTGGACTCGCTTTCCGGACCGACTCCATATTCGTTAAAGGTTTGATCGCCCACATTGGCGGCATAGTCGGTTCTGGCGACATAGTCGTCAGAACCGGTCGGCAAGGTGAATCCGCCTGAATTTTTCACAACCGTACTTGATTGGGGGACGAGTAGGGCTGGCCGCGGCCGCGTGGGACAACTGGCAATGGGCAAGGCAGTTTTAAGCATTTGCTTAATTGCGCCCTGCTTGACCGTGTTCGTCCCGTATCGCCCCAGGTCATGCAGGGCATTCAATTCCAAGTGGGGAAGAATGTTGTAGATCCAGCCTCCCGGCTGCTGATCGCCATAACCGCGGTCTGGGTCGCCGGTCCACCCATATCCCCAACCGCCGGTTGGAAATATTTGCTGGGCCTCTTCGTGGGCCAAGCAAGCTATTCCCAATTGCTTGAGGTTGTTTTTACATTGTGCGCTGCGGGCTGCCTCCCGAGCATATTGCACGGCGGGCAGGAGCAAGCCGATGAGGATTCCGATGATCGTGATGACGACCAGCAATTCCACGAGGGTGAAACCGTTTCGTTTTGGAGCGGCGTGGGTTTTTCGGCTAAGTGCTCGTCCAAAAACAACTTGTGGTGCGGGCGTCTCGCCTGCGCACGCAGCCGGGACGGCCGCACCACAAAAACGCGGAATTAATGTTGGACAGGTACCAAGGAACATAGAATCTCTCCTTTGAAAGGCTGGAATCCCAATTCTATCAGAATATCGGAAAGTTCGGGAAAATGCAAGAATTGGTCGCGAAACTACCTATCGCACCGGTGCCCATTCGGGGCGTTGGGGACGAGAGGCGGTTTGCGCAGGTTCGGCATCGGGGAGAGGCTCATGCCGGGGTAACGGCGGGCCGTTCAGGGCAACGGCAATCAACCGTTCGGTCTGAAGCTTTCGGCCGTCGCGGGTTGTATAGCGAACAAAAACCTTCAGCCGGTCGTGGGCCGGCGTGGAAGTCCAAGGCAATCGCAGGTGAATTCCCTGCTGCGAGCCTGTGCGGATCATCGTTTGGGTCTGAGCGACCGCGAAATCCCAACGCCCCAGCCTAGCTTGTTCACCATTCAGGGCCGGGTCAAGCAGTGCCACGCTGATATCGCCGGATGCATTGACGATATTGCCGCCAAAGTCGCGGGGTTCGACAACCACCAGTAGCCCCTCGTCGCTAGGTCGGCTGCCGCTACCAATGCCCCCCGTAAGTGCTGGGTGTAGCGTAAT
Organism: Planctomycetota bacterium; assembly: GCA_037147235.1. Classification (GTDB taxonomy): domain Bacteria; phylum Planctomycetota; class Planctomycetia; order Pirellulales; family Thermoguttaceae; genus JANXQG01. Next base: position 13,487 of record JBAWVO010000082.1, read on the forward strand.
TTGGGCCACAGGGCTGTTATCGGCCAAGGCCGAATCGGCAGCCAACGGTTGACCGCCGGCCGGGTTCCACTGCGAGGATCTGTCGGGGGCAGAACCGCCGGGCGGCAAAGTTTGTCGTGGCGGCGCACTATCGCCGCGAACTCTCATTCGATCGGGAACCTCACCTGGCGTAACTTCCATGCCAGGCGAGACACGGATTCCACCCGACTGGGGAATCTCCGACTCGGAGTTGGTTCGCCCCCGCGGAGCGAAAGGCGGAGCGAGGCGGGGGGCCGGGCCGGATCGACTACCTTCGGTTGTACCTGACTCGGGCGGCATTTCTCTTGACGAAATACCGCGCGTGATGGCTGGCTGAACCGGCGCACTGGAGCCCAGGGTTTCTTCTAGGTCTTCGATGCGATTCCGCAGTCGGTAGATTTCCCGGTCTTTTTTGGAGTTATCGCGTTCCAACAACGCGATCGACGGGTCGTTGCGGCATCCTGCCAAGACTAGCCCAAGAAGACAAGGGACGACGATTTGCCAGATTTTCATAAAGCCCTCGCGCAAAGGGTACGTTGCCGCAGCTTCCATGCCACAGCGTCCTTAGCCCCCCACTTAGCCACGGAACGGATCAAATCCGAAATCCGAATGTCGAAATCCGAAACAAATTCAAATGCAGAATATCAAAAGCTCGAAACCGTTTTGGTCATTCCCATTTTCGTGTTTTGTATTTGTTTCGTATTTCGTATTTCGGATTTCGTGATTTCTTCATTCCCGTTCCATTCAATCCGACGGTTTAGGCAGTTCCATGTGTTCGAGAACCTGATCGATCAATCCATATTCCATCGATTCTTCAGCCGACATGAAGCAGTCGCGATCGGTATCTTTCTCGATCTTTTCCAGCGGATGGCCGGTGTGCTTGATGAGGATGCGGTTCAATCGTTCCTTGACCTTCGTGAACTCCTTGGCGTGGATCAAGATTTCCGCCGCCGTGCCTTCCATGCCGGCCAACGGTTGGTGGATCATGATCCGTGCATTGGGGAGTGCCCGCCGCTTGCCGGCCGTGCCGGCACAGAGCAGAATTGCGCCCATCGACGCACATTGCCCGACGCAGTAGGTGGCCACGTCGCAGGTAATGAACTGCATGGTGTCGTAAATCGCCAGGCCGGCACTGACGCTGCCGCCGGGCGAGTTGATATAGAGGTGGATGAGGGCCTTGGCGTCTTCCGATTGTAGGAAGAGCATTTGGGCGACGATGCTGTTGGCCACTTCGTCGTTGATCGTCGAACCAAGGAAAATAATACGGTCGCGCAGCAGGCGGCTGTAGATGTCCATCGCCCGCTCTTCGCGGCCGCTTTTCTCCACCACATAAGGAATGAGCGGCATAGTCGGTTACTCCTCTTCGTCTTCCTTGGCTACGGTCTGCTTGGTAAGAATGTCGTCGACGATGCCGTAGGCCTTGGCCTCTTCAGCGTTCATGTAGAAGTCTCGGTCGGTATCCTTGGCAATCCGCTCCATGGGCTGGCCGCTGTGCGTGGCAAGGATTTGGTTCAGTACGTCGCGGGTTTTCAGGATTTCTTGGGCCTGGATCTCGATGTCGGAAACCTGCCCGCCAACCTGCCCATAAGGCTGGTGCATCATGATCTTGGCGTGCGGCAGGGCAAAACGCTTGCCCTTGGTGCCGCCGACGAGCAAGACCGAGCCGCCACTGGCGGCCAAGCCCACGCAATAGGTAGCCACCGGGCAGCTAAGGATCTGCATGGTGTCATAAATAGCCAGCGTGGCGCTGACACTGCCGCCGGGTGAATTGATGTAGAAGTGGATGTCCTTGCGGCGGTTCTCGCTCTGCAAGTACAGGAGTTTCATCACCAACTCATTGGCGTTGCCGTCATGGATCTCGCCCTGAAGCAGGATAATGCGGTTTTCCAGCAGCAGATCGCCTAGCGTCAACTGCCGCTGACGCTGATAGTCGCGATAAGAAGACGACATGTGAGGGTCCACGGTCAAGGAATGAGAAAAAGAGTAATCCGTCACAATTCAGTATTCCGTTACTTTGGTATTCCGTCCAAAACCAACCTGGGGTGCAGGCGTCTCGCCTGCACATGCAGCCGGGACGGCCGCGCCACAAAACAAGAAGTTCACGTTGGACGGGTACTTAACCGCGTCCGGCGTTCTTCTCGTGCGTCTCGTGCATCTCTTCGGCCGACTCGCCACCGGGTTTGGCCTCGGGGATTTCGGAATGATCGCCGCCGGCGGCCGTCAACTCCAACGCCGCCACGTCGCTTTCCTCGATCTGATAAGGCACTTCGTGGAAAACGGCGTTGGCGAGAATCAGGTCGATCACCTTCCGCTCGATGATTTGGTTCCGCAGCACGTCCATGGAACCGCGCTTCTCCAACCGAGCGCGCACTCGCCGCGGCGACTCGTTCCCCTGCTTGGCGATCATGGCGATTTCCGCATCGTAATCGCTTTCGACGGCGTCGATCTGCTGGTCCTCGGCGATCCGCTCGAGGATGAAATGTTCCTTCAACGCCCGAGAAGTCGAGGCGCGGCTGTTCTGCCGCAAGACGTTTTCGTGGGCGCGAACTTCTTCTTTGCTGAAACCGCTGCGCTGCAGCTCCATCACGGCTCGCTCCAACTCGCGATGGCTCTGCCGCTGCAAAAGATCGCGTGGCAACTCCCAGTTCGCGGCCACGGTCAACGCGGCCGTGATCTGCTCGCGAGCACGCTGTCGCTGCTGATACTCCAGGCGCTGGCCAAGCGAATCCTTGATGGCGTCGCGGAGGTCGGCCTCGAGTGTGAATCCGCCCAGTTCCTGGAGCAGGTCCGCCGTCAATTCCGGCAACTGGAGCTTCTTGACTTCGAGTACTTCAAAGACGCCCGTGACCTGCTGACCGCGAAGGGCCGCGTTGGGGGCGTCTTCACTGATCTGGGTGGTCAATTCACGGGTTTCACCGGCGCGGACACCGGCCATGGCCCTGTCGAAACCTTCAATCTTGCAGTCGCGGAAGCTGAGTACCGAACGCAGGCGAATGACTTCTTCCGCAGCACTGGCAAGAACTTGGTCGCCGTGCTTGAAGGTGAGGTTCGTGGTGATGTAATCGTCCGGTTCCGCCGGATCGTCGATCGGCATGAGGCTGCCGCGGTTGGTCAAAAGTTGCTTCAATGCCCGTTGGATGTCGGCGTCGGTAAACTCTCGCACCGGCTTCTCGATTTGCAGACCTTTCCATTGCGGCAGGTCAAACTGGGGGCGAACCTCCAGGTCAAACTCGAAGGTCATTGGGCCTTGATCCGGCACTTCGACCGTTTCCAGATCCAAGTCCGGCTCGCCAATGGCGGAAAGCTCGTAATCGTCATGGATCTGGGCTAGGCTGTCCATCAACAGCGCGTTTTTGATGCGGCCGACAACCTCTTTGCGAAAGCGATTCTCGACCAGTTTCCGCGGTGCGTGACCGGGACGGAAACCTGGCACGTGCGCCGCCGGCATCAATTCACTAAACTCTTTGTTCAGGTAGCGATCCACGTCTTCTCGCGACACGGTCACGGTGATGTGCCGCTCGCAGGCACTGCGGTCGGCGATCTTGACGTCCAGATTCAGTTTGGGACGTCCTTCCTTACCCTCCTCGCCCTCGTTGGCAACCGCTTGATCGGCGATAATTTCTCCCGATCCCAAGGTTTCCTGGTTTTCCAAGGCTTCATCGTCGTCGTGCTGATTTGCGTCTGCCATGATGGTATGCCGTTCGCTCGAACTTAAAAACTCATCTCGGAACCGATCTCGCACCGTCCCGTCTTGCGGCGCGACTAAAGTCTGCGGATCGACTCTTCATAAAAAAGAAAGAGCGGGTGATGGGATTCGGACCCACGACAACGACGTTGGCAACGTCGTGCTCTACCAACTGAGCTACACCCGCCCGGACCAACCTCAGAATTCAAAATTATAGGCTCTCCTGAATCATATTCAAGGGCAGTTAACCTTTTATATCCATTAAATTCTTTTCTCGGGCACTGACGACCCCCCATGCGGATGGTTATTTAGGACAATTATTCGCATTCCGCACCTGGAAACCGGAAGAGGGTGAATATGATTGCAGGAATTTGGCTGGGGGACTATGATAAAAGGAAGTAGTGGAAATCAATGAAGCGAGCCCCCCCTTTCCGGCGAAATGCAGGCACAAGCCATGAATGCCAAACTTCTTGTCGTCATTGGCAAAACGACCAAACGCGAGGTATCACTGCAATTGCCCGCCGTGCTAGGACGGGGCAGCGGGGCCGACGTCACGGTGGCCCACCCTCTGATCAGCCGCCATCACTGTGAGATTTCCGAAAATAACGGACTGCTGATGTTGCACGACTTGGGGTCGCTCAACGGCACGATGATCGGGGGCCGCCGCATCGAGTCGGCCCCCTTGCTGCCGGACGCCGAATTCACAATCGGGCCACTGACGTTTCATGTCCTCTACGAGTACGACGGTGACCTGGAATCGGTCCCGGACACCCGATTCGTCGAAGAGGTGGAAGAAGCTGGTGAGACCGACCTCGGCGATCCAATGTTCGCTGGCGAAGAGGAAGTGCCCATGTTTGAGGTCGATGAAGACTTGCCTGCCGAGCCGGCCAGCGAGAGCGACTCGGGTGAGTTGGTGATGCCGGACGTCCTGCCACCGGCCGATGCGGACATTGAAGAGATTCCTCTCGCTGCGCCCGCACTCCCCACGCAAGCACCGCCGGATGACTCGACTGGCGCGCAGTGCCCACCGCTCGCAGACGACAAACTGCCCGCGTTGCCGATGATAGACGTTCTGGGTGAGCCTCTGGACGTTGACTCCTCGTTGCAATCGGGCTGCCACAGCGCGGAATCTCCCTGGGCGGTTGAGCCTCAATCCATGGAAAAATTACGGCATGTCCAAGCGGCTCCCGCCGAGAAAGGGTTGCCTGCCCAGCACGAAACGCCCGACATAATTTCGGCCGAGAAGATCGCCAAGCCGCCAGCCAAGAAAAAACCGACGCCGGCAAATCCAACGAAAAGGCCCAACAACAGCGATAAAATGGACCCGGAATTCGGAAGCTTCCTGGAGGGGCTGGAATAAAAACGCGTGGCTCTCCGCCAAGTTTGTGGTGCGGGCGTCTCGCCTGCCTGATTCAACCACAACATTTTGGGCAGGCGAGACGCCCGCACCCCAATTATCCGCAAACCCGGCGGAGAGCCAAACGCATCAGCCCAGAACCAGCTTGAGAAAATCGGCCTTTTGGCGGCGGTACTCGGCCGCGTCGGTCACGCCGCTGGAAATAATGGCCCGCTTCTGCCGGACATAAGCCCGAGCAAGCTCCGAATCGGCGCGCAAACAGCTCCGAAAAAATCGCATCGAGTCAACTTCGTCCGAACCGGTGGGCAGGACGTGGACATGCAGCAAGAACGCGTCGCCGTTGTGGACCCACACGCCTTGGAATGCAGGCGGATGCAGCGGGAACAGCGTTTCGTTACCTTGCCGGAAGCCAAGCCGGCCCAACAGCAAGTTGACCTTTTCGGTATCCTCTTCAGGGCAGGCAATCAGTAGATCGATGATCCCGCGGCCACCGCAGCCCGGCACGGCCGTGCTGCCGACATGTTCCGCCCGTGCCGAAGGCAGATGGCGCGCAACAAGCCCTGCGACTTGGCGTGCGATTTCCGCTGCCCGAGGATCGAAGTCTCGGCAAGCGACCGGCGGCTCGTCATAAGGCCCAATGACAGGTTGAACTTCGTCGAACACAACTAGGCTTTCGGGGGCTGGAAAAACGACTATGAACGGAAAGTACGACTGGGAAACTGCCTCTATGATGAAGCACAATGCCGAGATATGCAACGGGGGGCAGTCCAAGGATGGATTGCCTGAGCGACTTGTGGGCGACTACAATACATTCTTTGGACTTCCCGTCAATTTCAGTTACCGGCGTAGAGCGGACCCCAATCCAAAATGCCTCGACGTAATTTCCACGGTCTGCTCCTCATGGTGATCTTCTCCTTGGTATGTTACCAGAAGGTGCCGGGCAGCCGCTACAGCCGCGTGCTGGCCGATGCCATGGACCGCGTCACCCGCCGCTTCTATCTGCCGGTCGACGAACTGAATCTGTTTGAGGGGGGAATGTCGGGCATGATCAAACGGCTCGGCGACGAGCACTCGATTTACATCAAGGCGGCTAAAAAACAGGCGTTTGAAGAAGAGCTCGGCCAACCGGATACCGTTGAGGGTGATTCCCGCAGTCCGGATGGTCAATGGGGCTTCTTGCTCCCCGGTGACCGGCAGATCGGCTATATTCGCATCTCCGGATTCGCCGAAACGGAGCAGGGCGAAAGAGACACCGCGGCCGAATTTCGCGCGGCTCTGGAACAGCTCCGTAAAGAGAAGATTCGCGGACTCGTACTCGATCTCCGCGATAATCGGGGAGGCTCGCTCAAGGCCGCCGTGGAGATCTGCGACATGCTGATTCCGAAGGGTGAAATCGTCACCACACGCGGCCGCAACGGACAGATCCTGCGCGCTTTTCATGCCTCGGGCAAGGTATCCTTCGCCGGATTTCCGATCGCGGTACTCGTTAACCGCAAGAGTGCCAGTGCCAGCGAAATCGTGGCCGCCTGTTTACAGGACCACGACCGCGCAATCGTTGTCGGGGAGCGAAGCTACGGCAAAGGCACGGTGCAGGAAGTGGTCGACATGGGCCGCGCGTTCGGTGTGATGAAACTAACCATTGCCACCTACTGGCGGCCCAGCGGTCAGAACATCAATCGGTCCAAAGAGGATGCAAAGAACAACGTCAAGAACGCCACCTGGGGTGTTTCACCCAACGAAGGCTATGAGGTACGCGTCGAAGATGACGAGCGAGATCGCCTGCTGAGTTGGCAGCGGGATTCTGGATTAGCCGCACCCCCGGGCGGAAAGAGCACGGCCGGCGACCCAACGCCGGATCGCGTATTGCTGAAAGCCGTTGAGTATTTGGAATCGAAGGCAAAGTGAGAGCCCACCTGCCCTACCTTCACTGAATTCACGGCACCCACTAGTTGTATTTTGCAAGGTTTCTTCCACGGCTCTCGATCTGCTTGCCATCAATTTCACCGACCCCTCTTGGAAAAATCCGTGCGATCTGGCATAATAAGGGATTCTCGCGTGCAGAATAGACCCGGAAGGCCATAATGATTGGCCGGGCGAATCACCCTATCCCTAGTCAAGAATTTTGAGTTTCACGGAGTTTTTCCATGTTTAAGAACCTCAACCCAGGTGCTTTGGGCGTCACCGGGCATCAGAGCGAACTCATCGAGTTGGCCTTAACTTACGGTTTCAGTGGCATGGACCTAAATGTCGTTGAGTTTGCCACTCGGGCGCGGCTGAAGGGCGTGGAGTATGCCCGCCGGCTGTTCGATAGCGGCAAACTGAAGCTGGGTTCCTTTGCCCTACCCATGGACTGCGATAGCGACGACGAAACCTTTGCCAAGGATGTGGCGAAGCTGCCGGAGTATGCCCAGGCAGCGGTTGCCGCCGGTTGCACGCGTTGCATCGTTACGCTGTCGCCGGCGAGCGACAAGCGGCCGTATCACGAAAACTTCGAGTTCCACAAGCGGCGGTTACAGGAGATTAGCCAAGCACTGGAACCGGCTGGTGTTCGCTTCGGCGTCGGCTTTCAGGCAGCCGAGTATCTGCGGAAAAATCAGGAATTTCAGTTTGTACACGATCTTGACTCCCTCACGCTCTTGCTGAGCATGGTGGCCGCGCCGAACATCGGCCTGCTGCTGGACATCTGGGAAGTCGTCGTCGCCGGCGGTTCGCTGGATAGCGTCTGCAAGCTGCCGCCCAATCAGATTGTGGCCGTACATCTGGCCGATCTGCCGCCGGTCGCCGGCAACGGTGAGATCGATGAGAAATCCCGCTTATTACCCGGCACGGAAGGTGCGAGGATTGACATCACCACGTTGTTGGTTTATCTCAAGTCGGCGGGCTACGACGGCCCAATTACCCCGCGGCCCTCGCGTGGCATTTTCCAAAGCCGCCGTCGCGATCTTGTGGTCAAGCAAGCTGGGGAGGCCATGGACAAAGTTTGGCGGGCTGCCGGATTGCCCTTCGAGCGCCGTTTCGTCCCCTCGGCGGCTTCATTGGACTACAACATGGATTACGGGAATTAGCTCGGCCTACTTTTACTTTCCCGCAAAGAGCAACAGGACCGCGGTTGTGTTAAACGCGATGTGGAGCACCACCGACGGAGCGATCCGGTGCGTGCGACGATAGAGCACGCCGAGTACCAGTGCCAGAAAGAATAGCGGGATGGGGTCGGGCGCGTAGTCAATCCCCGCCCACGTCACCAGCCCTGTCAATGAGACTTGAAGCATCAGTATCGGTGGCGTGGCAGCCAGGAGGGCCAAAATACCTAGTTTGGCGTCGGAGCGGAGTTTTTCCGGCTTCCAGCCCAGATCGGCTGCGGTCGCCCCTACGGCAAATCGCAACAATACGATCGCCAGACCGAGCATCACAAGATCGGCCGCCATCTGCCCGAGAAACAAACCGGTCAGGTATTGTGTCGAAAGCGGCGTTTTGCCGGAACGGAGATGCATCAGGGCGAAAATCGTTGCGGGCAACACGATCGGAATCCAAGAAACCGGGACCGCCCGCAATTTTGGATATTTCCGTCGCTGGCGACTCCAAACCGCTTCCAGCCAGCCTTGCAGCAAGACCCGAAAGAGAAATTCCTCGAACAAGGGTGCCACGAGGACGGCCATGATCACGGCGATGGCGACCGCGCTGGGATTGCCGCTACGGAGTAATTGTTCGGCCTCATGATCCAATTCAGGCTTTTGATCTGACGCTCGTTGCGCGGCATCAGATCCCATCCATGCCTGGACGGCCACTGTCGCCATTACAGGGAGCAGCAAACCGATGAGGATGATAAAAAACACATCCTGTGCCTGCCAGGGAACCGGCCGTCGTCGAGCCAGCGGGATGATCGGATTGCCCCGCTGCCATTGGGTGGTGATCCATACCCATAGGCCCGTGCTGACGGCCAGAACGACCACGAAAATAGCCACTTGCAGCATTATTTCGGCTCTCCGCCGGGTTTGCGGATAATTGTGGTGCGGGCGTCCCGCCTGCCC
>JBAWVO010000083.1:0-22503 GCA_037147235.1 Planctomycetota bacterium
AACTCCCAACTCCCAACTCCCAACTCCCAACTCCCAACTCCCAACTCCCAACTCCTAACTCCTACATGCTCCAAACCCTCCTCTACATCCCTTGTGAACTGTTTGGCCTGCCGGTCTTCGGCTTTGGTCTCTTATTGGCTGTGTGGGCCGTGGCCAGCGCGGGCTTGTTGGTGTGGCTTGTCCGCCGCCAGGGCTTTAATGCCGATACCCGCAGCTACGCGCAAGTGCTGGCGGTGCTCGGGGTGGCCATTGCCGTGGTGCTGCCATTGCTCTGCGAACCGCGCGGCCTGCCGATTCGCGGCTACGGCATGATGATGCTTCTGGCCGTACTCTCCGGCATGGGCTTGGCCACTTATCGCGCTCGACGCGTGGGAGTCGATCCGGAAATGATCTTCGCCCTGGCCTTCTGGATAATTATACCGGGCTTACTTGGTGCCCGGGCCGTCTATGTCGCGGAGTACTGGTCCGAACAATACTGGCCGTTGTACACAGAGAATGGATGGAAGGCTTTGGTTTTTGCCATCGTCAATGTGGCCGGTGGTGGGCTGGTAGTGTACGGCGCATTTTTTGGTGCCATGTTCGGGCTGGGATTGTTTTGGTGGCGGCATCGCGTGCCGCTTTTGGCCACCGCCGACCTGATCGCCCCCAGCATGCTCTTGGGTTTGGCCCTGGGGCGTGTCGGCTGCCTGTTGAACGGTTGCTGCTTCGGCGGCCCCTGTGATCTGCCGTGGAAAGTGACTTTTCCCTGGAACAGCCCCGTTCATCAACACGAAGTCAGCCAAGGCAAGACCGACGTCTTTGGACTGAAGTTTCGCGATGGGCCGAATCATAAAACCTTGATTGACTGCGTCGCACCCGACTCGTCCGCCACTCAAGCAGGGCTGGCTGCGGGAATGGAAATCGTCGAGATCAACGGCGTGAGGATAACCTCTGCGAAGCAGGCAGCGGGTGTCGTGCTGGGAATCGACAAGATCGACTTGTTGCTTTCCGGTGGCGGCCAGATTTCGTTTTGGACCGTTGACGACCCGCCGGAGTCACAAACCCACGGCAGCGGGCCGCTGAAAATCCACGGCCTGGAGATTGCCGGCAGCGATGACCAGGAGGCCATAATCAGCCATGTCTGCCGACAATCGCCCGAGGCTGCGGCGGGCATTCACCCAGGCCAGCGGGTGGAAAGTATTTCCGGCCGCAAAGAGGTGGGCACCATCGGGCCGCTTCGCCAGCTCCTCGAAGAGCATCGGCAGCATCCCTGGCTCCGCATTCGTTTGGCCGGTCATGCACAGCCGATCAATCTGAGCGTTGATCGCCCCTTGCCGCGGAGCCTGCCGGTCCATCCGACGCAGCTTTATAGTACGATCGACGCCTTGATTCTTTGCTTCCTATTGCTCTGCTACGATCGTTTTCGCCGCCGCGACGGCGAGTTGACGGCCTTGATGATAACCGTCTACCCGATTACGCGATTCCTGATCGAGAAAATTCGCACCGACGAAGCGGCCATCTGGGGCACCGGGTTGCACATTTCGCAGAACATCAGCCTAGGAATCCTCGCCGTGGCAATCTGCCTCTGGATTTATATTTTGCGGCGGCCGGCAAAGCTGGCGTTCGGGGGCAGGTGAGGAAAATGGGTGGAAAAATGGGGAAGGGACCGACGAGTTCGTGTACGGCTACAGCAACGCATTTTCCCGAACCTCTGGGAATCACGCAAAGCTATGGCTCTTCCGGTTCTGGGTGCAGACGTATCGGGGTGGGACGAGCGTATGGGGGCTCGTTGCACTCGTCCCACCCTACAATTACCCGCGTTCCGTACTCAATTACGGAAGAGCCTTTTTTTTCCGAGTGACAGCCGGCTTCTTGACCTTGCTACCCGTCTGAGAAGGACTCCCCTCTCCCGTACTCGGGAGAGGGGCAGGGGATGAGGACTTCTTACTGCTCGCTTTTGCGATCTTTTTCCCTTTTGCCTTGCTACTCTTCTTCTTTGCGGGCACTTTCTTCGGAACTGCTTTCCCTTGCTTCTTACTGGAGGGCTTCTTGCTGACGGGAGTATCGCTGGAGGGGGCATCGGTGTTGCCGGCGTCGATCTCGATGCCAAAGATGGCACCAAGCTCGTCCGCGGCCAGCCGCTTGGACTTGCCCCGGGAGGTTGCAGCCGCCACGGCCTTCTCGGCGTCGGCCTCAATCAGTTCTTCGTGATCGACGCCGCGCAGCGTGAAAAGCAACTCGGGCTTGTCATCCAATCGGGCACCGATCCCATAGAGTACGGCCGCCACGTGTTTGCACATTCTGGCAGAATCAGGACAACTACACTGGAACGACATCTCGCCCGGCAGCGGAAACAGCCCTTCCTTACGGTCGGTCACAACCTCCATGACGTGGTCGGAAAGCTTCCCCTGGAGCAGTTCCAGGAGCGAAGCGATTTGCCCGCTGCACCGGCCCTTGATCGCGGACCACTTCGGACCCGGCAAGGTTTTAATGCTGACCTTGACGTTGTAGAGTTCCGATCCGGAAACCTTCGCATCGATCTGGCCCTTGGCGACGGCCAAGTGGCAGACCGAGCCGTTGCGTACGTAGGTGCGGCCGCGCGGCAAGCGGTTATCGAAGTCGCTAAACGACTCCATGTGCTCGCACCAGGCCTCGCCCCAGAAGCTGCTGGCGATCTTGCGGCCGTTGATCGTGACCGGTTGAATGTCGATGCCCTTCTTGCGCAAGGCGTCCATTTTGGTCGCGGCTTTCTGCCGCCGTTCCGCCACGGAGACGTAGGGCGCCCAGCCGCCATATCCACCATATCCACCACCCGAACCATATCCATACCGTGACAAAGCAATTCTCCTTAAAAGTGTGGGTTAAGTTCGTAAAACGGAATTTATTCCGTTCAAGTAAAACGGATTGAAATCCGTTCTACGCACTTATTTACACGCTGGCGCGCGCCACGTCAAGCGACACGAAACGAATCAACTCGGAATTGGTCATTTCCGTGAGCATTTTCTCCGCTCCTCCTTCCAGCAGGTCCGCCGCCAGTTGACGCTTCTCGTCGATCATCGCGTCGATGCGTTCTTCGATCGTGCCCTGGCAGACAAACTTGTGAACCATGACGTTCCGCCGCTGGCCGATGCGGAACGCCCGGTCGGTTGCTTGGTTCTCAACCGCCGGGTTCCACCAGCGATCAAAATGGATGACGTGCGAGGCGGCGGTCAGGTTCAGGCCCGTCCCGCCTGCCTTCAGCGAGAGGATGAAAAAGGGTGGCCCGTCGTCACGTTGGAACTGATCGACGAGCGCTTTGCGATGCTTGACGGCCGTCCCGCCGTGCAGCACCAACCCCGCACGGTCGAACTTCTTTCCCAGGAATTTCGCCAGAGGCTCGGTCATTTCTCGAAACTGAGTGAAAACCAGTACCCGCTCCTGACGCGAGGCAATCTCCTCGCAAATCTCGGACAGTTTGGTGAACTTGCCGCTCTCTTCAGGCAGATACTGGTCATCGCCCAGCCACTGACTGGGGTGGTTGCATATCTGCTTGAACCGCATCAGACAGGCCAGCACAACCCCCCGCCGTTGTATTCCGTCAATGTTCTTCAGCGAGTTGGTCAATTCTTCGACCTGTTTTGCGTACAGCACCGCCTGCCGCTTGCTCAGTCCGCAGAACGCTCGGACTTCAACCTTGTCGGGCAGGTCGTCAATGATGCGGCGGTCGGTCTTCATGCGCCGCAGGATGTACGGTTGCACCAAGCTCCGCAGCGGGGCATAACGGTTCTCCTGGCGTTCGCCAAGTTTCTTGGCAAAATCCTTGAATTTGGTCTGCGTGCCTAGCAAGCCTGGACAGATAAAATCGAACAATGACCAGAGATCGGACAATCGGTTCTCCACGGGCGTGCCGGTCAGGACGATGCGTGCGTCGGCCTGGAGCCGCTTGACGGCCTTGGTCTGCTGAGCGCCTGGGTTCTTAATGGCCTGCGCCTCGTCAAGCACCGCCAACTGCCAGCGAATATCCATCAGCCATTCCTGCCGCAAGAGCATGCTATAGCTGGTCACGACGACATCAAGGTTTTTCAACGCGCCGGCAGGGTCGGCTGCGATTCGGCCAAGTTCTTCCTTGGGCGTTTCAGCCGGATGAAGGAATGTGGCGCGGAGCGTGGGCGCAAAGCGGGCCATCTCCGCCTTCCAGTTGCCTAGCAGCGAGGCCGGCAAAACCAAGAGCGAGGGTTTTGGCTTAGGCGTCTTCTGCCCCTTCAAATCCAAGAACAACGCCAATATCTGGATCGTCTTGCCCAGCCCCATGTCGTCCGCCAAGCAGGCCCCCAGGCCAAGGCCCGTCAGAAACCGCAGCCAATCGACGCCCGTCGTCTGATACGGACGTAAGGTCGCTTGCAGGGTCTCGCTCGATGCCAGCGTCCGAAGGTTTTCCGGGCTGCGCATCTTCGCCAGAACATCGCCAAGCCATTGGCCGGCATGAACGAACGACCATTGGTGGTCGCCTTGCTCGCCAGCCTTCTCGGTCAGATCGGCAGGCACACCCGCCAGAAGCCGCATTCCCTCCAAAAAAGAAATCCCATCCTCTGCCTGCTCCTCGACCTGCTTCCAATGATCGAGCGCTTCCTGCAATTTCTGGTGATCGACTTCGACCCATTGCCCACGCAATTTGAACAATCCGTCGTCCGCAGCCATCAATTCTTGCCATTCGGCGTCGGTGATCTGCTCGTCGCCCAAGGCTCGTTGCACCTTAAAATCGAGCATCGCGCTGGCATCGAATTTCTTCTGCTTGGCGTCGCCGATCGTCACGCCCACGCGAGGACGGGGCCGTTTCTTCCACCAGTCGGGCACCCGCACTAGGATGCCGCTCTCTTCAAAAACCGGCGCATCCTTGAGAAAGCGATAGGCATCGCGGGGAGTCCAGGCAAGCGGTTGGTAGATGTCGCCCGATTCGACCATTTTCTTCACCAAGTCGCTCTTTTCCGACGCCAACTGCACTGGCAAGAGCAGACGCACCAGGGCTTTATTGTTCTTGCCCGCAAACTCACGCAAAGCTCTGCTCAGCGGCTGATACTTCACGCGAGAACCGGACGCCATGCTCGGCGCGTAGGTTGCCATGAAGGCAAAGGGGTACTCCTCGCTGCGGTTTTCGGCCAGGTGAAAGCAGACGCGACCCACTTGGTGCCAGAGCGACGCATGCTGCTTCAAGAACCCCGACAGCCCCTCGCCGTCGGCAGCGATCGTGCTGCGTACCCAATCGTCCAGGTTCTTCCAAGCGTCAAGGAGGGTCGCCTCGCTGAGATACTCGGCACCTTGCATCGGTGGGACGCTCAAAATCAGCGTCGCCAATTCGCCCGCGGTAGGCGGCGGGATCGCTTCCAATTCCAGGCCGGCGATCTCGGGCGTATGGCAGAGCGCGGTCAGGTAGCTAGCGGCGAAATCCCGCCAGTAGGAAAATGCCGGCGAGTGCAGACCCTCGAACTGCTCCGTTGCCAGCAGAAAAAGCCCCTTTCCTTGACTGATTCCAAATGCCTCAGCCACCCGGCCCAGTTGTCCATCCGCCTCCGGTCCCTGCGCATCCGTCGTCGGTCGCAACGTGATCCGACCCGATGGAGTCAGTGCTAATTCCATAATCCACACCTTCCACACCCTTCTCACCTTTTCTCACCCTTCTCACCCTTCCTCCCCCCTGTCACAGCACGGGCCCTACCAGCCGCAGCGTATTTTCCAGAAAGCGCTTGCCTCGCGAGCGTTTCGACCATTGCTGGGGATCGAGCCGCCGGCAGTCTTGCAAGTACGATTGCTGCAAGACGTAAAGCTGCTCGGCGAATGCTTCGCCATAGACAAATAAGGCGACCTCATAGTTCAGCCACAGGCTTCGCATGTCGAGGTTGACCGTGCCGAACATTGATATCCGGCGGTCGGCCGTGATCGACTTCGTGTGCAGTAGGCCCTTCTGGTAAAGGTGGATGCGGACGCCAATTTCCAGCAACTCATCGTAATACGACCGGCTGGCATAACGCGTTAGCAGCGAATCAACCCGCTCGGGCAAGATCATATCGACGCGCACACCCCGACCCGCGGCACCCCGCAAGGCGCGAAACATCGAATCATCAGGCACAAAATAGGGCGTCGTGAGTACGAGTTCGTGGCGGGCTGAATTGATGACCGCCAGGAGCATTTGCAGCAGCCCGTCGCCACCTTCGCCAGGCCCCGAGGGGACGACCTGGATGTCCGCGGTCCCTTTCGGTCCCACGAGGCTCAGCTCCGCGCTGGCGATGATCGTCTCGATCGATTCAGCCGTTTCCAGCATCCAGTCGCCGATGATGGTCATGGCCAGCGGAGCCACAACGGATCCTTCCAGGCGAACCATGGCATCGACCCACTGCCCCACATGGGCATTCTGTTTGAAGTAGCGAGGATCGACAAGATTCATGCTCCCGGTCCAGGCGACACGTCCGTCGATCACGACGATCTTGCGGTGCAGACGAAGATCGTTTCGCGACACCACGGCTTGCAACAGACTGACCGGTAGCGCGGGCTGCACCTGGACGCCCGCCTCGCGCAACCGCTGGGGTTGCCGGCCTCTCCACCAAGGCCGGGCACCGACCGCATCGACCAGCACTCGGCACGAGATGCCCCGCTGGCCGGCGCGGGTGAGTGCATCGAATACCTCGTCGGCGGCCCCGCCCTCGTTCCAGATATAGAACTCCATCAGCACGCTCTTGCATGCGTTATCGATGTCCTGGGCGATCGCTCGCAGGATCATGTCGGATTCCGAGTAGAACTGGGCCATGCTACCGGCCACGGTGGGAATGCCGATCAGGCAAGTGCCCAGTCGGTCCATGCCACGGGCTTCCGGCCGGTGTTTGTCCCAAGGAACCTGCGTCAACCCCTGATCGATGACATGATGGGCCAACTTGGCATAATCGCTGCGGATCGCGGCTATCCGCCGAGCACGTCGCAGCCCGACACGCCGTTCACCGATCAGTAGATAGAACACCGCCCCGACGAGCGGCAGGAACGCGGCGAGGAACATCCACGCCAAGGCAACGCCGCTGGGCGGCCGACGCATGATAACCCGTAACGAAATCGCCAGCACGACGACCACATGGGTGAAGGTCAGCAGCGTGGAGAGCTCAAGGAACATGGGGGATCTCGTGAAATGGTGGAGTGGGACCAACGAGCCTAAGCGAATGCCGGCCCACCATTTTTTCTATCATACTCTACTTTTGGTGGGGCTCGCTGCGCTCTCCCCACCCTACAATTTGCATTCCGCACCTAGAACTGGAAGAGTCAAGATATTATGCGGGATGCTTTCCAACAATTCAATGCGAAAATGCCGCACGCCTCGCCGCCGCAGTTCCGGCACATGGTCGATGAGATTCTGCGGCTGGGCATGATAAAGCGTGTTGCGGCAGCATGCATCAGACTGCAAGGGATGCTCCACGCCGAAACGGTCGCGCAATCGCACCTCATGCTTCATGCAGGCGAAACTGCATGGTGCCGTGCTGCGCTGTGCCTGACGGTCTTCTTCCTCCGGCGTGAGTTTTACTTCCTTGCGTCGCCCGCCAACCTCGGTGTCAAATAAGCAATGCTCCGTGTGGAACAAGGGAAGGTGCTGGTAGACGACCACTTCCAGCTCAGCCCAAGGAGCGGCATCGGCCAATTCGGTCAGCCGCTGGCGATCGGAGTCGTAGGCTACCGTGACCCGGCGAGCACCCAGCTCGTGCAGCCAGGCAACGGTCCACGGGTTGACTGCATTGAGCGACATATCGGCCACGAAGGGAATCTGCCGCTCGGCACAGAAGGCCACCCCGCCTAGATTACGGACCAGAAGGCCGTCGGGCTTGGCGTCGGCAATCCGTGCGAAGTGGGCATCCTCGCCCGGTTTCTGAATCCGCGGCGTTGCCAGGAAGATCTCCGCTCCCTGCTCACGGGTCCTGCGCACGGCGTCGACGCAGCGATGCAACTCGGCAAAATCGCCGACGATGCTCTTCACGCCCAGAGCCAACACTTCTTCCACTTGCTTAAGCTCGCGGCAGAGGACGTGGTAGGTTGGTCCCTGGCCCTCACCCCCGGCCCCTCTCCCGAGTACGGGCGAGGGGAGCCGAATGCCCTCACCCACGGCCCTTCTCTTGAGTACGGGCGAGGGGAGTGTTGTGGCGGCGACATTCAAGAGGCGGGTCATTTCGTGCCGCAACTTTCCCAGTACGCTCAAAGGGGCCATCGGCTGGCCTTTGATCCGCGCGTCAAGCCCACGAAGCTCATAGACGCTCGTACCCAAGCGGCCGAACTGCTCGCGGAGCACTTCGGCGGTGAGGGGGTGACGCTGAGCCTCTTCCAGTTCCTGCTCCGACTCGACGCGGCACGTCGCGCCCGTTCCAGCCTGTGCAGTAACGCACAACTTGCGACCAACGGCCGCTTCCACCGTCAAATCCAGCGGCACGCGGCGCTGGGTATGGCCGCTGGCAAACGTCTTGCTCAAGAGGCGGTCGAGTTGCGGGTCGTCGGTCTTCCAGAGTTCCTGGCCAGGCTGCAGGCGGTTGAACTCGATGGCATCGCGTCCAAAAGCCAACTCGACCCGGCCGCCGACAGTTTCTTTGATGGAGAGCTTGCCATCGAAGATTTCGTAGACGCGGCCGCCTTGGTCATGGTTTTCGCCCAGTTTTGAAGGAAAGGCGACGCCGTCACCGCGCCGAAGCGGTGCAGTAAGTTCGACCGCGACGTGGTCGCCACGAACAGCCGTGACCTTACCGATGCAAATACCGCGATTGGCCGAATGCCGGCCATCGACAATCTGAAGATTCCGCCCAGCCAGCCAGCCTTGGGAAAGGCCGCGCGAGAAGGGGCTTTCTAATTCCAAAAGCTGCTCCGCTGGCCGACGAACGCGGCGGCCGACCACGCCTTCGTCGATGGCCTGGCGATATTGCCGCGTGGCTGCGGCGACATACTGCGGCGACTTCATGCGGCCTTCGATCTTCAGTGCGTTGACACCCGCGGCGATCAGTTCCGGCACGAGATCCAACGCAGACAAGTCCGAAGGGCTGAGCAGATACTTGCGGTCCTTGAGGTTGCGGACCTCGTTGTCGCAGACCAGTTCATAAGGCAAGCGGCACTGCTGGGCACACTGCCCGCGATTGGCACTGCGGCCGCCCATGCCAAAGCTCGCGTTGCACTGGCCCGAGTAGCTCATGCAGAGCGCGCCATGAACGAACACTTCCAGCTCAAGCTCCGTCTGCGGACGGATGCGGCGAAGATCATCGATCGAAAGTTCCCGCGCGAGCACCACGCGGCAGATGTCTAGCCGCTGGGCCATGGCCACGCCTTCTGCGCTGGTGATCGACATCTGCGTCGAGGCATGGAGCGGGAAATTGGGCGCGATGGTGCGAATCAACCGCGCCGCGCCAAAATCCTGCACGATGGCCGCGTCAACACCAGCGGAAACCACCGTTCGTACCGATTGCTCTAGCAGTTCAAACTCGCTGGGAAAGACGAGCGTGTTGAGAGTGACATAGCCACGAACGCCGCGGAGGTGCAGGTAGGCCATGAACTCCGGCAATTCCTCAAGGGGAAAGTTCTTGGCCTTGGTCCGCGCGTTCAGGCCCACGCGTAGGCCGAAGTAGATGGCATCCGCGCCATTTTCCACGGCGGCGCGGGCGCAGTCGAAATCACCGGCAGGAGAAAGGAGCTCGGGGCACATGTCTATCATTCTATCACCGCCCAGGCCGTTTCGATATTCCCCATCGGCGCACTGACCTGGATGCCGGCCACGCGGTCGCGGATGCGGGCGACGGACTCGCGAGCGATCTCGATGCCGGCGGCAAGCTGATCCTCACGGCTGGTCACTGCGGCCATGCGTTCCATGATCGCGTCGGGCACGACCACGCCAGGCACCTCGTTCCGCATGAACAAGGCGTTGCGATAACTGATCAGCGGCCAGATGCCGGCCACGATCGGAATGCCATGATGCTGCACCTCGTCGAGCATCCGCAGCAAGGCGTCGGGGTCGAAGACCGGCTGCGTGATGGCAAACTCGGCACCCGATTCAATCTTCTGCCGGAAACGGTCGATCTCTCGCTTGCGGTCGAGTGCCGTGGGATCAAGCCCCACGCCAATCACGGCGAAGGTCTGCGGATCGATCGACTGCCCGCCGAGATCGACACCCTGATTGAGCCGCTTCTGCACGGCGGCCATGCCGATGGAGTCGGCGTCAAAAACGCCGGTGGCGTGCGGATAATCACCCAGTTTTGGTGGATCGCCGGTCACAAAGAGGATATTGCGAACGAGGCAGGCCGCACAGGCCAGGAGATCGGCCTGCATGCCGATCAGGTTGCGGTCGCGGCAGCAGAAATGGAGGACCGGCTCGATCTGGGCCTCGCGCAGGATCCGCTCGGCAGTGATCAGCGGCGAGATCCGGGCACTGGCTCGAGGACCGTCGGGGATGTTGATCGCCGTAACGCCGCGCTCGCGAAGCGTGCGGCTCTTGGCTATTGTGGAGCTGAGGTCGTAGCCCCGCGGTGGGACAAGCTCGACGCTGGTCACCCATTCCCCGGCAGCCAGTCGCTTGCCAAACTGCGACTTCTCAGCCAGAGCCGCCGCTGGCTTGAGCGGCACGGCCGCAGCCGCTTTCACGGTTGGTTCCGTTCGCCGCCGGCTGAGCGGTTTGATCGAGCGGGACATTTCGCGGATGTGCTCTGGAGTTGTCCCGCAGCATCCGCCCACGCACGACGCGCCCAGATTCACGAACCGCTTGGCGTATTCCGTCAAGTATTCCGGCGAGCAGAAGTAGATCTTTCGATGATCGATTTCCTTGGGAAGGCCCGCGTTGGGTTGCACGACCAGCGGCAAGGCGATCACGCGGACCGCCCGCTCGACGGCACTCAGCAGACCGTCCGGCCCGGTGCCGCAATTCAGCCCCCAGGCGATCGGCTGCGGCCCGTCATCGGGCAGTGGGGCAAGTAGGTGTTCGATCGGCTCGCCTGCGACCGATTCTCCCTGGCCGGCCACCATGCAGGAGAGGATGAACGGCACCTCCGGGTGGCGGCGCATGGCTGCGGCGCACTGCTCGATCGCCGTTCGAGAAGGCTGCGTTTCAAAGATGATGAAATCTACTCCGCCTTCCCATAGGGCGACGACCTGCTCGGCGACCATTTCGTGAATCGCGTCTTCCGATTGCCATTGCGTAGCCAGGGGGCCGATCGATCCGGCCACGAGCACCGGCCGGTCAGCCGCGTCGGCCACCCGGCGGGCGATCATCGCGCCGGCGCGGTTGATCTCGCGGGCCTTGTCGGCTAGTCCGTATTTCTCCAGGCCCAATCGTTGGGCACCGAAGGTGTTTGTCGTCAGCACGTCCGCCCCGGCCTCGCAGTAGTCGCGATGGATCGTCTCGATCAGCTTGGGATCCGAGAGGCACAGTTCGTCGAAAGAACGGTTCGTAAATACGTGGTGCCGGTAGATTTCGGTGCCCATCGCGCCGTCAAAGACGAGCACGCCACGGGCAAGGGCATCGGTGAAGGTGGGTTTGTTCTGCGGCATGTAGATTCCTCGGTATTTAGGCAGGGATAATGTTCCAATTCAATGCCACCGGCTTGGGGGCTGTCGATTTAATCGAAATGCTGACTGAGGACCGAGTTCGGCGAGGGTCTCCTGACCCCGCCGAAACGTCGGACCGAAGGTCTCCCGGTAAATTGGAGACCTTCGGTCGGCGGCGTGGCTCGGTCAGAGACCGGCCACAACAAGGCATTTCGACTAAATCGACAAACCGCTTGCCCGATGGATACTTTAGAACGCGGAAGGTATTTCCGACCACATCCCTACGGCTTACACCATTTGCACCTCGACGGGAATCGACACATCCTCTTTTCGCTGTTTGGCGGTCAGATAGTTCAGTCGTTCAAATCCAATCACCCGCCCACGGCGATCTTTGATGAGCACAACATCATCGTCCGTTTCTTCGCAAACGTGCCCTTCTTGGGATCGTCGAACCAAACGCTCAGCGAATTGCCTTTGCGGTCGTAATAAACTCTTACCTTGTCCATAGTTCTCTTGACGGCGAGCCATTCGTGCTGTTTCTACACCCTGTTGGTTGGTGTCGATGATGTTCAGGTCACGCAAAGTCTGTCTGATGGTATCAGAAACGAGCCGCTGAATTACGCAATCGACGAGACCGCAACGATTCTACACCAGATTGGACCGCAGGTGAATCACTTCTTGCCGGGCTTTGCACTTGGCTTTGCAAACACCTCGTCGAGGACCGGAATGAACCGGACAAACGACTCGAAATGCTTGACGAGGCAATCCACGAACTCTTGGCCGTCATCTTTCAAGATCATATCCAGCAGTTTGGTTCGCTTCTCGGGGAGGTAATAGGAAAACTGGTACTGGTACTGGTTAAGTTCATCAGGCCACTCCCAGCGATCAATCTCTTCCGGCGCCAGGAGTTTCTTCGCAGCAGCCTCAATTCGCTTGATCCCCTTAAAGTCCGTCAAAGGCTTCTTTTGTTCGCCCGTCCAGATTCCTATGAACGGCTCGTCGTCAGGATGCTCCGCAGTCAATTCATCCAGGGAAATATACTCGATGCCAATGCACCCGTGGTCATCTCCTTGTTGCCATTTCTTCCGTCCGATATGAATGCAAGGGTATCGTTTAAGGGAATTCTCCGACCAATTCAGTTCCGGGTGATTCTCTTGCACCGTCTCCAAAATGCGGTCACCAATTTCCACGTATTTAGGCCGTACGTCCGCCATGGATTCCTCGACCCGGCGTGCCTGCCGCCAGTTCTGGACCAGGTAGCGTTCTGCCTCGTTGAACCCGTCAGTCGACATCGTTATTCTCCTCTTTAAGAGTCTTCTGGATTATGTGTCTTTTGAGTACCTTCGCATAGTGGCGCGCGAACAACTTTACCTCCGCGGCCTTCGCCTCTCGCTCGAACCTCTTGAAGACGTCAGCCATTCGCCGCCAAGAAATAGCGTAAAAATCTTTATTGAGCGGCTTTCGCCCGTCGGGCGTGAGATAAAAGGCATGGCAGCGGTCGATCGGGCAATCGAGCGATTCGGCGCGTTTTTCCAGGTCGCGCCATTCTCTGTCCGTTTGGTCAACGCTTTCCCCCGACCATATCTTGTTCTCGATATGGATCACGAACTTTCGCGGCTCCGCGACTTCAACGTCAATCCTCGCTTCGTCGCCGCTCCTTTCCCTCTGGACCAGGTAGGCCCCCTCGGCATATTCCACCGGCAACTTGAACTCCTGCAGAAACAGCCGAAAACCCAAGTTCCCCTGGGCATGCGTGCCGTGGGAGGTCATGTCCCAATCGAGCAGCCAGGCCAGGATCATGGAATGGCGGATTTCGCTGCCGGTCAATTCCATCACGCCGAAAAGGCTGAAATCATCGGCTTTGCTTTCCTGATCTTGTCGCCAACAGTCAATCGCCTGTTTATAGCCGCGAAAGAAATCCGGCAGCAACCGGGCCGTTTGTGCGGCCTCGGCCGTTTCGGCGGCACTCGCCAAAGCATAAGAGCTGTTGAATCCTCCAAGGAAATCACAAAACGCATCCGCCTCCTTTTGTGCTGCCGACCGCTTACTCACTGGTTTGCTCCTTGAAAACAGCGTCACTTTCAAACCGTCTCTGAAACAAGGTTCGTTATCCCGAGATTGAACTTCTTGAATATATCGGAAAGCGAGGGTCCGTGCAAACATTCGTCAAATCACTTCTGTCACGCGAAGAGGACTGGCCCAAGACCCAATTTCAGATTACAGGACCTAATTCGGAACAATTTCGAGAGTGGTCTCTTGATACAACGAAAGAATTGCCTAATAATACAATGAAATCGTTGTCTTTTTGCCGATTATTATGATTGGTCGCGGCTTCTCCCTGTGACCACTAGCCCATGTGGGTGGTTTGAGTCATGCGACTGACGATCAACCAAGACTGGTGGCTCCAGTGACGGCAATACCAGACTTCGATGCTAACGGGAATCTTCCGCAAGGTATCCATAAGACGACTTTGCCCGAAATTCGAGCGAGGTTCACGTGGAGTGCAAAACGCGAGAGGTTGTACAGTGGTCTTAACAGGGCAATTCGGAATCTTGCCGAGGCTGGCGTGAAGAGGGTATGGATCGGTGGCAGTTTTGTTTCAGACAAAGACGAACCGAACGATGTGGACGGTTGCTGGGACGACCTTCCTGGTCCGGTAAATGTATCCAAATTGGATGCCGTGTTCCTCGAGACCAGTCCGCCGAGGTCGAGTATGCAAAGGAAATACGGCGTGGACTTCCTGATTGCGAGGCGACGGCTTGCGGACCGCGAGGCGCAAGGCGGAACGGTCTTGGACTTCTTTCAAAGGGATAGAGACGGTAACGCAAGGGGCGTTCTTCTCATTGAGTTGGGTGCGCAACAATGATTCAGAACAAGCGACAGTACAACGTGACGAAGAAGCAAATCGAAACACTCTCGGAGGCGATGGAAGCTGCGGTCCAAGAGAAGGCGGACATGGACCCGCGGCTCTACGATGCTATGGTGGCCGGAACACGTTCTCAAATTGATGATCTTAAGCAAGAGCTTCGAGAATTTGAAGAGTTGGAGAACGCATCTCTGTTGCACATGAAGTTCTCCGACGACTTTGCCCGCGTGCTGATACACGGTCGCGTGGCGCGCGGCCTCACGCAGAATGAGCTGGCTAAAAAACTGAACCTCAAGCCGCAGCAGATCCAGAAATATGAAGCAACGCAGTACAGGGGCGCAAGTCTCAAGAGAATTCTCGATATACTTGCAGCCCTCGATCTGGATTTCGAGGCGGATATCCTGCTAAAGAAATAAGGATGCAAACAAATCGCTCGGCCATTCTTCACTGGCTAATCACCACGATCGCCATATCGGCATTCAAATTCGGGTCGTCGTAAACCTTGCAGCCGGCTTCCGTGTCGAGGGCAATCTGCTGGTGAATCTTGATCTTGTTGCCGCGGCAGAAGTCTTCAAAGTCGGCGATGGAAAGGAAGCGGACGTTGGGAGAGTTGTACCAGTAGTAGCCCAGGAGCGAGCCGGCCCGAGGAGCGCGGCCCTCTTCGGAGAGGTGCTTGCGAAGCTTCCAGTAGCCGATGTTGGGGAAGCTGATGATCCCCTGCCGGCCAACGCGGAGAATTTCCTTGAGCACGCCCTTCACATCCATCACCGCCTGCAACGTCTGTGAAAGAACGACGAAGTCGAACTGCCCATCGGCGAAGGCCGAAAGGCCGTGGTCCAAGTCACCCTGCACGACATCCAGCCCGCGGCGGACACAGGCCAGGATCGCCTTTTCGTCCAACTCGATGCCGATGATGTTCGGGCAACCGTTGCGGCGCAGTCGGGCCAGCAGTCCACCGTTGCCGCAGCCGAGGTCCAACACGCTTGCGCCGGGCGGAATCAACTCAATAATCGAGTCGTAGTCCAAGCGGCGGCTGTGAAAGATGCTCGTCGGATCCTGGCAGCTTAATTCGTCCAAGGCCACATCGGTGAGTGTGTCGTCCGCCGGCGTGCTGCTATCGAGATTTGCCAGAAAGGCCCGCATGGCCTCGCCATAGATTGGCAACTCGTCGGCCAGCAGGAAGGCATCGTGGCCGCAGTTGCTTTTCACGCTGCAATAACTCACCGGCTTACCTTCGGCGATCAGGGCGTTGACCATCTTCTCCGACTGGAACGGCGGGAAGAGCCAGTCGGTCGAAAAACTCATCAACAGCCAGCGGCACTGCGAACTGGATAACGCACTGCGAAGCTCCTCGCGCGAGTCGCCCAGATCGAACAGGTCGATGGCCATGGTCAGCGTGAGATAGCTGTTGGCGTCGAACCGCTCGACGAACTTGTCGCCCTGATAAGCCAGGTAGGAACCGACGGAAAAGCGAGTCTCGAACTGCGTCTGCACTTGCCGGGGCTGCAAACGATGGGCGTCAAACTTCTCGATCATCGCCTCGCGCGAGAGATACGTGATGTGGCCCAACATGCGTGCGATCGACAGGCCGACCGTTGGCCCCGGCCCGTTGCCGTAGTACTGACCGTCTTGATAGGCCGGGTCGCGAAGAATGGCATTGCGGCCGACAACGTCGAAGGCCATCGCTTGGCTGGTCAGCCGCGGCGAGGTCGCTAGGGCGATGGTGCCAGCCACCATCGTCGGCAATTGCGTGGCCCAGGTCAGAGCCAGTTGCCCGCCAAGCGATCCGCCCGCCACGGCCCGCAGCCGACGGATGCCCAGATGCTCGACCAGCAGCCTCTGGACGTTGACCATGTCGCGGACGGTGATGACGGGGAAATCGGCACCATAGGGCCGGCCGGTTTCTGGGTTGATGCTGTTCGGCCCTGTCGTGCCCCGACAACCGCCCAAGAGGTTGGGGCAAATAACGAAGTAGCGGTCGGTGTCGATCGCCTTGCCCGGCCCGACGACAAGCTCCCACCAGCCGGCCGTGTCCTCCGCATCATGTCGGGCAACATGCGAATCGCCCGACAGGGCATGGCAAATCAGGACGGCGTTGTCGGCCGCCGGGCTGAGTTTGCCATAGGTCTCATAGGCCACCCGCACGATGGGTAGGGATCCCCCTTCTTCCAGGGCAAGCGGTTCCTGGAAAGTGACATACTGGACATATTTCAGCGGAACCGCCGAGCGGACGCTGTCGCTACTATCGAAAACGGGAGTGTCGGGAGCCATACGTTCAAGTGTATCGGACGGGGCAAGTTGGGAAAAGGATTCCGATGATGGCAATCGCCACGATCAGCTCGATGAGCGTAAAACCACGTTTCGCACGTGTTGTGTTCATAAGATACCTCCAGAAGTTAAGGGTTGTACCGATATGCGTTATATTGGGATGGAGGGACGGGGAAGTCAACTGGTATGTGGCAAGATTTTCTGGCAAGAGCGTGGCACGGGCTTCCAGCCCGTGGAATTCGACACGGGCAAGATGCCCGTGCCACGGTGGCATCCGTCTGCCAGAGAATCCTGCCTCACACGTCAACTGAGCCATTCTACCTCTTCGCCGGCTGATAGATAAATGAATCCCAATACCGCCGGTCTAACTGGTAAAAATCCAGCGGATCTTTGTTGATATCGAACGTCTCGGGCAATAACTGGTAACGCTTCATCTCGCGGATATATTCCTCTCGCGGCTTGAAACCTGGCATGTCGAACCGCTTGACCTCTTGCAACCGCCGCTTGCCAGCCTCGCACATGGCCAGCAGAAGCCGGTAATCGGGATCGGCGGTGGTGAGAAAAACACCCTCTTCAGCAGGCGGGACCGTCGAGCCATCTTTTGGTGGGACTCGCTTAGGCTCGGCCCACCCTACTTCTCCCAAAGGGAGAGGGGAGCTTTTTTTCTTCCCATCCTTTTCATGCCTCGCGGGCGGGTGAAGCGACTTCGTTGCCACGCATCGCCCATACCCGCCTGCGCTGCGGGCAAGGGGGGCCAAGAGCGCGAGTGACTTCTCTGGCCGCGAGAGGTTGTAAATGATATGCCGCGAGAACTCCAAACGCCGATCGCCAAGCGACGCCTGCCAGAAACTCAAACCGTTCTCGTCGGAAAGCGTTCGTGCGATCGGGTTGGTCCGCGGGTCGTGGCACGTGGCACAACGGCGAGTAAAGACGGATTCGGCCGCGCGGCTCTCGGGCCAGTCGCGGTCGTTGTTGAGCGTTTCCGCATTGTTTATATACCCGCCGATACTGCCGGTGCCCAAGGACGCGTAGGTGCCGGGGTAGGGGGCACCGATGTCGAGCCAAAGCCGCACAATGCGGCACTCGCGCTCCGTCGGCTTCACATCGTAGTGGCCACCCGCCAGCAGTTTCATCAACGGCGACCCGCCGCTGCCAAGTGTCCGCGGGGCGTAGTTGCTTCGCGGCTCATTGCGGCCGTCGGCCAGTTGCCGCCAAACGGTCAGCGAGTAGTAGCTGTGCGAGAACATGGGGCCGTGATCGCCGGAGAGAATCACGCCGCCGTCCCGCCGGTCGTAGTCGTGGCAGCGCAGGCAATTGCGATCGAGAATCGGCTGCACGTCGCGGGGAAAGTCGGGCACGTCGGGCACGTCGCGGAAGGGTTCGATCGCGCTTGCTCTGCGTCGCGAAGCAAGGGGTATTGACCGACGGATAGTTGGCGGCGCGATCGTGCGATGTTCGTGGCAGCCGATGCAGCCCGCGGTCTCGCCGGGCTGAACCGTCGTAAAACTCTGCATCCGCTTGATCGCCAGATCCTTGTCGTCCAGGGCCACGAACAGCAAGCTTCGCAGGGCCGGGGCCTCAAAAAAAGCCGATCCGTCTGACTCGACGGGCACCGTGCCCAGCACGCGTTCCAAAGTGAACGTGCCCACGTAGCTCAAAGGATCCATGCCGCCGGTGAAATTGATCGGTTTGGGCAAGCTCTCGATGACCATCAGCTTCTTGATCTCGCCGGGCCGGATGCCGGACATGTTGCGGCCGCGGTAAACGTCTTCCAGCAGATACCTACCCGTCGGCTTGGTCAGATCCACTCGCGATGAGGTGGCAAACTCGACCGGGTGGGCTACGATTGGCCGCGGTTCGTGCAGCCAAACCGGGCCGAACTCCTTTGGCGCGGTGAAGAGCGCCGTCGTCTCGCCGCGGTCGTTCATCAGAACCAGCCGCTCTTTTTCGGCCGCCATGAAGGCATTGGTGCTGAACGCCCAGGGATCGCGGTAATTGTCATGCTTGCTGATATTGACTAGGTTGCCGAGCACGTCAGGCCCCTGCTGCGGGCTGACCCGGGCAACGAATCCATGATGTTCCGTCCGCCCATGGGCGGGGGAGTGGATGATGATCACGTCGCGGCTGCCGGGGATTGGCCGAGCATCAATGAACAGCCCACCGGGATGCAGATTGCCGAAGAAAACGCTCTGCTCGGTGCCGTCCGTGTACATCGTCCAGAGATGGTGAAAGTGAACCTGCGAGCGATCGATGTATTCCCAGCGCGTGTAGAGGATGCGGCCGTCGGACAACACCCAGGGGGTGTTGTCTTGCTCGATATTGGCTGATAACGGGCGAATCTGCCCGCCGTCGGCATCGCAACGCCAGATGTTGCCGACCTGGGTCGACCAGCACTGGACCCATCGCTTGGCCCGGGTGGTGACAAAGGCGATACCGCCGTCCGGCAGCCAGCAAGGCTCAAAGTCGTCGAACTTGCCATCGGTGATGCTGCGCAGGCCGGTGCCGTCCGAGTTGATGAGATAAAGCAGATAGTTCTCCGTGCCGCCCTTGCGGTAGGAGAAGAGGATTCGCTTGCCGTCGTAATGCACGGCCGGATCGCGAACACTCCCAGCCGGATCGTCGATCAGCAGCGCGAGTTTGCCCGTTCGCAGGTTCAGCTTGCAGAGCTTGCCGAACTTGCCGTACATGGGCTTGCAGCGGTCCGTGGCCCAGTAGCCGATGTTGGCGTACCAGTGTTCCGGCAAGATGCTTCGTGCGGCAAAGACAATCTCTTCCACGTCGCGCATCGGACCGGCGAGAAACTGGGCCTGAAGATCGGCCGGTTTCTCGCCGCGAGCAAGGGTCGGCGCGATCCACGACAAGGCAATGCCCGCAAACGTGAGGGCAAAACTGCGGTAATAAATCCTTCGGTACATAACGGCCTAGCTTTCATCGAGAATATTTCATCATTGCTTATGTTGGCGGAAGGGTGCATGGTTGTCAAGCGCAAGCCCAACAGAGAGGAATAGGCGACTGCCATTTCCCCTCTATTGAGTAGGTTAGTTAGGCCGCAAACATGCGAAAAACTTGTGATAAAACGAAACTGGCTTGCGCGTCGATGGAAATCCTCGGAACTGGCCAAAATTTCGATTGACGACTCGGCGGTTATATCGTCAAATAGATAGAGAGTCGAACTCGCGGGTTCGACTCATTTCGTTGGGGCCTCACGAAGCTGTTGATTTCCGATCCCTTGCCTCGGGGAGATCATCGGTTGCTGGGCGTTGTTTTGTAGTGTAGTAAGGAGATTTATTTATGTCGGTGATTGTCAAGTTTGAGAAGTGTGAAGGTTGTGGCGACTGCATCGAGACGTGTCCGTGTGGCGCGATCGAGTTGAAAGACACCAAGGCGGTGATCGACGGCGAATTATGCGCCGATTGCGGTGCCTGTCTTGATTCCTGCCCAACCCACGCCATCGAGATGGAATAGCCCAAGAGGCTATCTCAGAACTCACCGCAGAGGACGCAGAGGCCCTCAATTAGGATTCATCCTCTGCGTACCTCTGCGTCCTCTGCGGTGAAAAAGACCTTTTGAGATAGTTTCTAAGTAGTTTCCGTATGCTAGAATACTAGCGGACTGCGCCGGGTCTCGTCGCAGTTCGCTTTTTCATTTTGAGGGTAAGCAATGGGAAAATCCGACCGTAGCCATGAAGGTCCGCTGGAGATCGCCGTGGTGGGCGATCTGACCGAGAACCAGTCCGATCTGTGCGACAAACTGCTTTCCGTCGAGCCGGGCGGTGAATGCACTCTTTATTTTGATTCCTTGGGCGGAAGCCCTTACTGCGGCATCGCGCTGGTGTCGTTGATTATGCTCCGCGGCCTGCGTGCCACGGGGATCGTGGCGGGTGAATGTTCTTCGGCCGCGCTCTGGCCGTTTGCCGCATGCCAGCGCAGGCTGGTCACGCCGCTCAGCGTGCTCTTGTTCCACAACATGAAGTGGCAGAGCGAAGAAAATGTCGCCCTGCTGGAGGCCGCCGAGTGGGCACGCCATTTCGGGCAGTTGGAAAAAGACATGGACGTACTCCTGGCCCAGTTGTTCGGTGTCACGCCCGAGAAAATCATCGCGTGGACTCGTGCCGGCCGATACGTTAGCGGTCCAGAGCTGGCCGCGGCGGGACTAGCCGAACTGATCGAGTTGAAGCCGCTGGCATTGACGAAACGGCGCAGCAAGCCATGACCCACGGCACACCACGTCGTGATTTCCTCCTCGGTCATGCGGCAGCCGATCACGAAGCCGCCAGCGTGGGACAGGTTATTAACTTCTCTTCCAATGAACCCTACCTAGTCCATCTCTCCCGTAAGGCGATGGCCGGCGAGTTTGAGATTTGCCTGCCCGCTGCGATTGCGGGGGAGGCAACCGCAGTCGCCTTGGAGGCACTGGACCTCGTTCAATCGCTCGAAGAACAGTTGTCGTTCTTCAAGCTGGACAGTGACATTTCCGAAATCAATCGTGAGGCGGCCAACGCGGCCGTGGAAGTCGAACCGCAACTGTTCTCACTGCTGCAAGGGGCGATGCAACTCTGGCGCGATAGCGACGGGGCCTACGACCTCACGGCAACACCCCTTTGGGAAGCCTGGGGCTTTGCGCGGCGGGCAGGAACCATTCCATCGACCGAGCAACTCGCCGAGGCCCTGGCTCTGGTGGGTGGACAATGGATTGAACTCGATGAAGCACAAAAGACGATCCGTTTCCTTCGCAAGGGAATGCGATTGAACCTTGGCAGCATTGGCAAGGGCCACGCGGTCGATCGCGCTGTTGAGCACCTGTTGGCCGCCGGCGTTTCCGACTTTCTCGCCCATGGCGGATATAGCAGTGTCGCCGCCCGCGGCTCGGCCGCAGGTCAGCCTTTCCAGGCGGACTCGCCGCGCGCCAGTCAGGCTGGAAAGCCCGACCTACTTAGTTCGCCCTGGACGATCGGCGTCAAGGATCCGCTTCGCGACGAGCGACGCCTCGGGCAAATCGAATTGCACGACCGGGCCTTGGGTACGTCGGGGGCACAGTTCCAATCGTTTCGCCACCAAGGGCAACGCTATGGCCACATCCTCGATCCACGCACCGGCCGGCCGGCCGATCGCGTGCTTTCGGTCACGGTTCTGGCTCCCACCGCCACGGCGGCCGACGCGCTTTCGACCGCCTTTTACGTCATGGGGCCTGAGGCCGCCATGAGCTATTGCCGACATCACCCCTCGATCGCAGCTATCCTCTTTGTTCCGGAATCAGGCAACCGCTGGAAACTGCATCACCACGGTTTGGCCGAGGAATCCGCCGATCTCCTGGCCGCTTTGACAAAACCGTAGTTGATTGGTGTCCAGTAGGCGCACAAAGAGCGAGCAACTGAAAAGCGGCTATTCCGGAAGATTCGTGGTATACTGGTATTTGTTTGGCTCGAAGCTCGAACTGTGTCCTCTTTCTTCCAGGAACCATTATGCCGCTTGGAATTCGCCCCACGAATGATTTTGCGTTCAAGCGGACGTTCGGAACCGTGGAGAATCGCATTGCCCTGATCAGTTTGCTCAACGCGATTCTCGATCCCGCGTCGCCGATCATCGAGGTCACGCTCGAAAACCCCTACAACCTGAAAGATTACGAGGACGATAAACTATCAATTCTCGACGTCAAGGCCGTCGATCAGTCGGGAGCCATCTACGACATCGAAATGCAACTCACGATTTTTGAGGGCCTAGTTCAACGGATCGTTTTTTATGGTTGTGAGCTCTATGCCGGCCAACTTAAGGAAGGCGACGACTACACAAAGGCCCATCCCGTTTTTTCGATCTGCTTGGTCGACGGGATTCTTTGGAAGGATGCAACCAAAGTCCACCATGCGTTTCGCCTCA
>JBAWVO010000084.1:0-22438 GCA_037147235.1 Planctomycetota bacterium
TCGCCGTGAAGGAGGTGTTCAGGCCGGCGTTGATCGTCTGGGAGGTAGGCGCGGTTGTGACGTGGTCCACCGTCAACGTGGCCGGCGTGGTGGTTGCCGTACCGAAGATGTTGGTGAAGACCGCTTCGTACTGGTTGCCGCTCAGGTCGGCGGTCGCCCCGGTAATAGTCAGGGTCGTCGTCGTGACGCCACTATAAACTATGTCATTGGACAAGGAGACAAATCCGCTCCCTGTATTCACCATCCACTGCACGGTGGGGGTCGGGCTACCATTGGCCGTCGCCGTGAAGGTCGCCGTGTTTTCTACATTGACCATGGAGGAAACCGGGCTCGTGGCCACGATCGGGGCGTAGTTTACCGTCAACGTGGCCGGGCTGCTCGTGAGAGTGCCGGCACCGTTGGTGAAGACCGCCTCATACTGGTTGCCGTTCAGACCGGTGGTCGCCCCGGTGATCGTCAGGGTCGTCGTCGTGACGCCGCTATAAACTAAGTCATTGGACGACAAGAAGACGAATCCGCTCCCCGTATTCACCTTCCACTGGACCGTATCCGAACCGCTGGGGTTGGAGCTGATCGCCGTGAAGGTGGTGTTCTGACCGACGTCGATCGTCTGGGGGGTAGGCGCGGTCGCGACATAGTCCACCGTCAACGCGGCCGGCGCGGTGGTCGCCGAACCAATACTGTTGGTAAAGATGGCCTCGTACTGGTTGCCGTTCATACCGGCGGTCGCCCCGGTGATAACCAGGGTTGTCGTCGTAGCGCCGCTATAAATTGTGTCATTGGACAAGGGGACAAATCCGCTCCCCGCGTTCATCATCCACTGCACAGTGGGGGTTGGGCTGCCATTGGCCGCCGCGGTAAAGGTCGCCGTGTTTCCCGCATTGACCGTCGAGGCAACCGGGCTCACGGTCACGATCGGGGCATAGTTTACCGTCAACGTGGCGGGACTGCTCGCGATCATGCCAGCGCTGTTGGTGAATACCGCCTCGTATTGGTTGCCGTTCATACCGGCGGTCGCCCCGGTGATGGTCAGGATCGTCGTCGTGACGCCACCATAAGTTGTGTCGTTGGACAAGAAGACGAATCCGCTCCCCGTATTCACTTTCCACTGGACCGTATCCGAACCGCTGGGGTTGGAGCTGATCGCCGTGAAGGTGGTGTTCAGGCTGGCGTTGATCGTCTGGGAGGTAGGCGCGGTCGTGACATGGTCCACTGTCAACGTGGCCGGCGTGGTGGTCGCAAAACCGATGCTGTTGGTGAAGACCGCCTCGTACTGGTTGCCGCTAAGACCGGCGGTTGCCCCGGCAATGGCCAGGGTCGTCGTCGTGACGCCGCTGTAAACCGTGTCGTTGGACAAGGAGACGAATCCGCTCCCCGTATTCACCTTCCACTGCACGGTGGAGGCCGGATTGCCGCTCGTCGCCGCCGCCGTGAAGGTCGCCATGTTTCCCGCATTGACCGCCGAGGCAACCGGGCTCGCGGTCACAATCGGGGCATAGTTTACCGTCAGCATGGCCGCGCTGCTCGCGATCGTTCCGAGACTGTTGGTGAAGACCGCTTCGTATTGGTTGCCGTTCAGACCGGCGGTCGCCCCGGTGATCGCCAGGGTCGTCGTCGTGACGCCGCCATAAATTGCGTCGTTGGACAGGGAGACGAATCCGCTCCCCGTATTCACCTTCCACTGAACCGTATCCGAACCGCTGGGGTTGGAGCTGATCGCCGTGAAGGAGGTGTTCAGGCCGGCGTTGATCGTCTGCGAGGCAGGCGCGGTCGTGACATGGTCCACCGTCAACGTGGCGAGGCTGCTCGTGAGAGTGCCGGTGCTGTTGGTGAAGACCGCCTCGTATTGGTTGTTGTTCAGACCGGCGGTCGCCCCGGTGACAACTAGGGTCGTCGCCGTGACGCCGCTATAAATTGCGTCATTGGACAAGGAGACGAATCCGCTCCCCGTATTCACCTTCCACTGGACCGTATCCGAACCGCTGGGGTTGGAACTGGCGGTCGTGAAGATGGCGTTCTGGCTGACGTTGATCGTCTGTGAGGTAGGCGCGGTCGTGACGTGGTCCACCGTCAACGTGGCTGGCGTGGTGGTCGCCGTACCGAAGCTGTTGGTGAAGACCGCCTCGTACTGATTGCCGCTCAGACCGGCGGTCGCCCCGGTAATGGTCAGGGTCGTCGTCGTGACGCCGCTATAGACCGCGTCGTTGGACAAGGAGACGAATCCGCTCCCCGTATTCACCATCCATTGCACGGTGGAGGCCGGATTCGCGCTAGCCGCCGCCGTGAAGGTCGCCATGTTTCCTGCATTGACCGTGGAGGCAATCGGGTTCGTGGTCACGGTCGGCGCGGCCTCCGTGCCTTGTACGACGTTGATCGTCGAGATGGCGGCCGTACTCGTGGCCGTGCCGTCATTGATGACGATCGAGAGCGTGCGATCGCCCGCTTGAGCGGGCCATGCGGTGATGCCATACTTCACCGTTCGCAACACCGTCTGATAGTCCGCCACGTTCGCCACACCGGAGACGGTCAACACGTTATTGGCGTAGTTGGAGGTCAACAGCGTGCCCGTGGTGTCGGCCGACAACTGCTCGCTGCTGCCATCCTGGGGGTTTTGGAGGGTTACGGTCATGGCCGTCAGCGTGGGGCTGTCGGCTGCGGTGAGTGTGGCGTTCGAGGAGACGACGGCCATCGCGGGCCCGCCGGTGGTATACGTGGCCGAGAAGCTCGAAATGCTACTACCGCCCGTTGTCGAAGAGGGCGCGGTGTGCAGGGTGGTCAAGAAATCCGTGAGCGAGCCGGTCGAGGCCATGAACATCCGCAGCGAGATCTGGTTCGTCTGCGCGCCCAGAATCGCAAAATTGTAATCCGTTGCGACCTGATCGGCCGCCAGGGTCACCTGGATCTCGTTGCTGCCGGCGGTGCCGCCCGCCGAACCGACCGACAGCACGCCAACCGCAAGTTTCGACGACGGTGAAATCTGAATCTGATACGTGCCCGCTGCGAGGCCGTTGAAGCTATAGGCCCCACCCGCAAGGGTTTGGAACGGTCCCACGCCCGACACGTCGCTCAGGTTCCCCTGGCTTCCCACGCTCTTTAGCCGCACGGTCAGCCCGGCAAACCCCGCTTCATCGGCATCCTTGGTGCCAAAGTCGTGGACGTCGAGATACGCAAAACCGGAGAGGCCGCCAGTGACCGCCAGCAAGCGGCGAGATTCCAGCGGCTCGATCGCAATCCGACGCCCCCTTTTCTTCGTGGTGGAAACATTACGCTTGGCACGGGTGCCGCGAAACACTTTTGCAAGGAATTTCCGGATCATCGGTGGTCTCGCCCTGAAGAGTTACGGATGAGTCATTGCCCTAACAAGTCTCCATTCTATCACCTCTTGCCAAAATTTCCAAACCAATGCCACGCGAATAATTAGGAAATCTCGCATTTTTTTTCTAAAACCATGCCGGCTTTGCCGATTGCAACGCCCTCCCGGGTATTCTGCCTTCAAATCGCCAATCTTTCGACAGAAAAAGGAGGGACAGAAGCACGGGGAAGAAGGTAAGGAACTGCGGAAGGGGGGAAGATAAAGATTCCTGTTACAAAAAAAGTGGGCGGCAGAAAGACTGCCGCCCACGGGCGATTTCAGAACAGGCGAGTATTCAAATCGGCTACATCTCTTATGCCGCCATCCTCATGGGCTTCCTGGAATTTTCGGGAACGGTGACTTTTGCGTTCTTTGCAGCCTTTCGCTTCCAAAAAGCCCCGACTGCCAAGCAGACCATGCCGCCGGCGAGCAAGCCGAGGGTACCCGGTTCGGGAACCACGGCAAAAATGCCGCTACCGTAATTCAAGACGGCCCAGGCCGTATTGGTGGTGGTGTCGACACCCCAACTGCCACGCAATTCATCAAGGCTTTTCTCGTAGTAGTAATGTTGTGGGTTGCCATCATAACTCGAATTAAGAAAAGACTGGAAGGATCCCTTGAAAGGCTTAAGAGGGTCGCGGTGGCCGGTCCCCGCCGGACCTATATAAGGACCCGCATATTCTCCCACGGCAGGTTGAGTCGTATAGTGCCAAAATGTATCCCCGGTGTAGCTATCATAAGTGGAGGTAGAGACAGAATGTGCTACATTGCGGGCGACCGCATTGGTCCATAATGTGTTTCCGTTAAGGTTAGTAAGCACTCCCAGGTAGAGTTCATTTTTTGCAATATCCGCAATCTGATCTCCCGGGGTCTCGATTTCGTTGGAGTAGCTCATCTGCAAGACATAATCGATACCAGTCGCTTGACCCGACATTTTCAGCACATCACTTGCCAAATAGGCGGCACCACCAGTGATCTGATCAGAAGTACCGGAACCTCTCTTCATTTCGTTCGGGCTACGTGTACGCCATTGGAGCGTGATCCCGGTGGAACCGGAGGCAGGAAAAAAGGTACCGGCAATAATCGCTGCGTCGGTGCCGGGGCTATAGAGGGTACCTGAGCCTGAGGACGGGAGGTAGATGTTAAGATTACCGTTGTGGTCGTACGGATCAGTCGTCGCACTCGTAGCCAAAGCACCGTAATTACCGAGAACCTTGCTTGCAACATAAAAGCTGTTGAGATTTTGATTATAAAGCCCGGTCGCCGGCTGAGTCCCGGTCGCCGGCTGAGGCCCGGACGGCTGAATGCTATAACCTGGATTATTTCGGTCATTGCCGTTCGGGTAGTACGTGCCGAGGCTCCCACTGGTAGCGTTTATCGCATAATCCCGCCTAGAGGTGCCCTCTGGACTAAGAAGAGTGCCCGATGACACAGACCAAGTAGGCGTCACCGTTGGAGTCCCCGAGAAGCTGAAGCTCTGGCCGCTGGTCATTGACATCGTGACCGCCCCTCCCCAATTCTGCGGGAGCGACGGATCAACTCCGATTGCTGCCGTCGTATTGCTCCAAATTGTAGCCCCACTCGAAGCCCAAGGAACCCCGGCCTGCCCCCATGCTGTTGTTGCTGTGCCTCCTGACGGGTACGGCAATGCTCCAGGCACAGAAGACGCCGCCACCGCTACCGCCCCCCAAGCCATGAGGCCGCCAAGCACCGCAACGCGCACAAATCCATTTGTCGTCATCTTACTCGCCCAATCCTTCGACATTATCGACTCTCCTCAAGGGATAAATGACCGGCAAACTTCGCACCGACGTCCGTCACTGCTGCGTTAAATTTGCCAACCGATCCGTAGTTCTGTCTTTGCCAATCAGTCTTCTGCCTAATTCTGTCTTCTGCCGAGTTTACCTCCGAGACAAACACCAGCCATCAAAACCATCACATCTTGCGCGAATACTGTAAAACTTAAAAAACACTCAACATTACGTACGCGGCAACGGGTCCGCAACCCACCCTGCCTTCGCAATTAAATTCTTTCCATGCTGAGATTATTGCACATCTCTACAAGCCTGTCTACGGACGATCTGTGGACGATCTGTGGAAGCTCTGTGGAAGCTCTGTGGAAGCTCTGTGGAAGCTCGCCGGTTTTTGGGTGTTTTTTACAGCCAACAATGGGGTCAGCTTCCCTCAGTGGGGGAGGTCACTGCAAAAATTCCGAAATTGACAAAAAATTATGGGGCGAAAACATGCTAGCAATGCATGTTCGTAGAACGGAATTTGAGTTCGGCGAGGGTCTCCTGACCCCGCCGAATCGTCGGACCGAAGGTCTCCCGGTAAATTGGAGACCTCCGGTCGGCGGTGTGGCTCGGTCGGAGACCGGCCAGAACAGGCTGCGACCCCTTCGGGGTCGTCGGTTTTTCTGGATCCGTATCGTACCCCGGGTTTCGCTGCGCGACCCGGGGCTAATAGCTGGAACCCCTTCGGGGTACATTCATCCTGCGGATTTCAAAGACTCTTTTCCGCACAACAGAGACTACTTAGCCGTCGCGCTGAGCCGCGCATTTCGGCTTGACATTGAGCGGTTTGGAGAAGGGGCGGGAGTTGTCGTTGCGGCTGCGGATGGTTCTTGACCCTGGCCGTTCTCCACGTAAGGCACCCATCGGATACCATCGCCGCTGGAGGTTTCCAGTTGGGCCAAACTGTCGGGATCGGTTTCGGCCAGTTCAAAGGCACGCAACGCCCGGCGTGCCCCATCGTGTGTCGGATCGATGGCCAGTGCCCGACGGAAACAGGCCTTGGCACCCTCGAAGTCATTGAGGGAAGACTTGACGAAGGCGAGGTTGAAGCAGGCGTCGGCGTCTCCGCCCGCCTTGCGGAACTCGTTCCATGCCTCTTCGGAACGGTTCTGGTGTCCGTAAACCAGCCCTAGATTATTGTGGTACATTGGCTCGGTTGGCCGCAGAGCGACGGCCTTGCGAATGGCACTTTCGGCCTTGTCCAATTTGCCTTGCAGGAAGAAGCTGTAGCCCAGATCGTTGAAAAGGGCCGGCTCGCGCTCCCCCGCCAAGAGGATCGCCTGCTGATAATTATCCTGGGCTTCGGAGTAGTGTTTCTGTCGATCGCAAATCTGCCCCAGGTGGTGATAGGCTTCGTAGCGCGTGGGGCACTGTTTGATGAGCTGCTGGTAATGTTTTTCGGCATCGGGGTAGCGTCGCGACTGTTCGAGTTCTGCCCCCTTGGCCAGGTCTCGCAGGTAATCGGCCATCGCACGGTTGTCGAGCTTGGCCTGTCCGGCCGAGGGTGGAGTCTTCGGGGCATCGTGCGTGGCCGACGGCGACGCGGCCCGGTTCTGGGTGGACTCCGAACCGGCAGGTTTCAATATGCCCTCCGGTATCGGCGATGAGAACCACGAGGAATTGAGCGTAGTACATCCGGTAACCGCCAGCAAGGCGAGGGGCAGTAGGCTGATTTTCATGAGGGGACGCTCCTTGGTTTTTTCCCTATCGTCGCAGGCCGTTCGCTCCGCCAAAGCCGCCACGGCCCGAATCGCCGTAGTCTCCAATCGAGCGACCGCTCTCTAGGTAGACTCGCTCCGCCTCGGGTCCCAATAATCCTTCGGCGATGGCCGGGGCAATGACCACGCGAGCCTCGAGGTCTCGCAACCCCAACTCGGCAAAGCGATCGAGGATGGCCTGCCGCCGCGCGGCGTCCAGGGTGGGATTCTTGCGACTGGGAGTCTCTTCAATGACGACGGGAAACGGCACGTGCCGCAGGCGCAGGGCCACCTGCACCAGGTGCTTCTGGCCGAGAACATTCAGTTTGGTCGATTCGCCGATGAACTCGTGGTCATAGAGAACAAACGACGAGGCCTGGGCATTGGTCATCTGGGTATCCCAGTGGGAGTCGGTCACCTGGCCCAGCGGGAAGGGACGATCGTGGGGAGGGCTGGGTTGTGCGCAACCCGATACACACAGACACACGATCAGCGATCCGAAGACGAATTCAGTGATGCCTTTTGTTTTCATGGCTATCAATTCTGGCTGTTGGAAGGATCACCCGCCCATGGAGTACTGTGCCCAAACGGCCCGGAGATCATGGGCGATCCCCCGGCGCGATACCGTTGTTGCAAACGGGGCCAGACGGTGCTGCGATAGTCCTTGGTCGGATTTCCCTCGATCTCGCCCCCGAGGAAGAAGCGGACGTTGTCGGGTTCCGTGACGTCAAAGCCTGGCATGGGAGGCACTTCTTCAGGCTCCATGGGCTGCACGAGTTCCGGCGTGACAAGCACGATCAGTTCCGTCTCGGCGCGGCTCACATTGCGCGGGCCGAGGAGTTTGCCGATCCAAGGCCAATCCGATGCCGTATCGCTCTTCATGGACTCATCCAATAAGCCGGCGATGGCGAGCGTCTGGCCGGCTCGCAGTTCGACCGTGGTGTGTACGGCCCGGGTGGTCAGCCCGGGTGTACCGCCGACCGATTGGCCGCCGATCTGGCTGAACTCGGGCGAAACATCGAGGCGAATGAGGTCTTTATCGAGTACATAGGGTGTAAAGCTGACGATGGCGCCATAGGCGCGGAAGTCGGTCGTAACGGCCGAGGCCCCGCCAACCCCCACGACCGTAGGCACGGCAAACTCACCGCCGGCAACGAAATTGGCCGACTGGCCGCTGAGAGCCACCAAGGTTGGTTCGCTCAACAATCGGATGACTCCATGCTCTTCCAGATAGTGAATTCCGAAGTTCAGCTTGTCGTTATCAAATTTCCCGATGATCGAATTGCCGCTTGATGCACTGAGCAAGGATTGCAGCAAGAGCGAGCCGTTGCGGAATTGAATCGACGTTGAGAAATTGGCGCTAAAGCTGCGCCCCGCCGTACGGTTCAACTCGGCAATCTTCACCCGCAACATGACCTGGTGTACGCCGGGAACCTTGAGCATGTTCATGACGCGGTCCGACCAGTCGTATTGATTATTGTTGTTCCATCGTCCTCGGGAATTGTTGTAGCCTCGCCCCTGGGAACCGCCGCCACCCGCGCCTTCGTTCGTGCCGGGGTCATTCCGTTCGGCCTGGCCAGGCCCGGAGACCCATTTGCCCGCGGCGTCGATCTGCTCACCGCGGATGAAATTAAGGATTTCCGCCGCTTCGGCGACATCGCGAGCTTGGCCGAGAACAATGATCCGCTGGCCGAAAGTCCGCAACCGGACTTTGCTGTTGGGGAAGAGCTTGGCAAGCTCCGCTTCCAATTGCTTCAGACGCGGCTCCTTGTCGGCGGTATCGGGCACGACGTGTACCACGAAACTGCGCGGTTGCGAGTCGACGTTTGGATCGTTGCTTTCGCGGAACCAGACCGTCACCTGGGTCGTTCCAAGGGCTTTTCCGATGAAGCCGATCTCGGTGGTCGAATATTGGAAGAGGTCGCAGACATTGGGGTCCACCACGGCGGTCCGTGTGAATTCAAGCGTCGAACGCAGGAGCTGGCTTCGTCCTTTGACGACGGTTAATTCTGTTTCGCGCTTCGGGTCCATGATATTGAAGGGTATCGCCGAACCGTTGTCTTTCAAGGGAGCAACCTTTTCGTCCGCGGCCGAATTCAGACCCCGTGCTGGAACTGCGGCCGACGGTGCGGCCGGGCCAGCGGGAACGGTAGAAATGGGCGACGCAGGACCCGCCGGAATCGGCATGATCGGTTCGTTGGGAACCGGTAGTGTTTCCACGGTCGGCTTTGGCGGCAGCAGGATGGGGCCGATAGGCTGAGTTGGCTGCACCCCCCCTGAGTTCTCCTGCCATGAGGCCAGCTTTGCCGGGAGAACCGATGTCCCACGGTCCTTGCCCACGGCCACTGACGGATTCGGATTCTTTCGTACAGGAACTGCGGCCGACGGTGCGGTTGGGCCAACGGGAACCGTAGAAATGGGCGACGCAATACCAGCCGGAACCGGCACGATGGGTCTGCTGAGAACGGGTGGTATCTTCACGGGCGGCTTGAGCAACAGCACAGCGGGAACACTTGGCCGAATGGGTTGCGCTGACCGGAGATTCTCCTCCTGCCACAGGGCTAACTGGCTTGCTGATAGAGCGAATGACCGACGGTCCTCACCTACAGCCGACGGTGCGGCTTGGCCAACGGGAACCGTAGGAATAGGCGATGCAATACCGGCCGGAACCGGCACGATGGGTATGCTGGGAACGGGCGGCTTGAGCAGCACAGCGGGAACACTTGGCCGAATGGGTTGCGCTGACCGGAGATCCGCCTCCTGCCACAGGGCTAACTGGCTTGCCGACAGAGCGAATGACCGACCATTTTGATCCGTGCCGGCCTCGGAGGTCACGGCGACTCTTCCGCCCTTATCCTGGGCGGATGTTGGTCCCTCGGCGATGACCCTTGATGAACCGGCATAAAGAGCCAGGATCAGAAGAATCGAGGTTATTTTTGTCATAATTCGCCCCAACCGTGTGGGTATAACCGACGATGGTTTATGATTTCCGTCCAATTTCGCGAACAAGCGCAACCGATCTGGCTGCTTACTCAAACCAGAAATTAGTATCGACGTGGGGGAATGGCATCATTAGCTAAACTTTAACGCCTGTAGCGGTTGTGTCGTGCAGTCCACCACTATGGCGACTAGTATTTATGTCCCG
Organism: Planctomycetota bacterium; assembly: GCA_037147235.1. Taxonomy (GTDB): domain Bacteria; phylum Planctomycetota; class Planctomycetia; order Pirellulales; family Thermoguttaceae; genus JANXQG01. Next base: position 9,988 of record JBAWVO010000084.1, read on the forward strand.
AGAAGGGGCTTTTGTCCTCAGTGGGATCGAGTTTCCAACTTTCGGGAATTGGATTGAGATCCGGATAGCGCCAGGGGCTAGCATATTGGGTTAGGGTCTGCTGGCTATAAATGCCTGGCCAGAAATAGGTCGATTGCGACGGAACTGGATATTTGTAACTTCCTTGACAGGAACAGTTTCCGTCTTCGCCACATCCGCAGCCGACACCTCCTTGGCCGGAAAAGCCTCCGCGATGGAGAGTTCCGCTCCCGCAGATGCGGTGCCTAAACGGTGCCCCCTTGAAGACGTCTGCTTCCGTATGTTGAGGAATCGGCATAAGATCCTGTGCCGAAGACTGGGTCGCGATGACCATTCCCCCCGTCACGAACAAGAAAACAACAAACACGCGCATTGCAAACCCTCCTTGTCAAAGCAAGTCCGGAACAATCCATACGATTAGTAAGATCGGCAAAGTCGTAGGGTTCCGCTTGAGCCAAAAGGGCATTGTTGGCAAGACGGCAACATGCTGGCAGTGCTAGCAGCCTGGGTTCGGCGCGGGTCTCCTGACCCTGCCGAAACGCCCGACCGAAGGTCTCCCGGTAAATTGGAGACCTTCGGTCGGCGGCGTGGCTCGGTCGGAGACCGGCCACAACGAGGTTTTTCGACTACTGGGGTATCCCCTTGACTGGCGTGAGCACTATCCCTTGTGTCGGAAAGTGTACGGGGGTAATCTTCCATTGCCGTGCATACTATATATTGTGGTCACGCCAGCCAAGGGGATACCCCATTTTCGACTAAATCGACAAACCGCAAGCGGGATGGGGTCGCTCAAGGACTTGAGTTTTTCGTACTTTTTGGCGTGCGGCGATACGGCTTGCCCATCTGATATAGCTTGTGACGTTCCTGAATTTCCTCGACCCGCTTTTCCGCGCCGTTGGCGGTGGCCATTTCGAGCGCGGTTTGGGCATTCTGGACGGCCGCCGCAAAATTGCCTATCTCGGCATAGGCGGCGGCTAAGGTATCGAAAGCCAAGGGATCCTTTCCTCCGGTAAGTTCGACCAGTTTCAGCGCAACCAGGACCGCTTCTTTGCCATCGCGAACCGAGGCATCCGGCGAAGTGGCCAGCAGCCCAGCGATCTGACCACGCATCACGATATTTCTGGGTTCGGCTTCCATTGCATACCGCCAACACGCCAGTGCCTCGCGATCTTTGCCCTGACTTAGCAGCATCCAAGCAAGACCGTTGTTTGCGCTCGTCGATTTCTCGTTCACAGCCAGTACAGCGCGGTATTTTGTGACGGCATCCTCAATTCGTCCCAACGCTCCCAGCGATTGAGCGTAGGAATAGAGAGTATCCTCGTCATCCGCACTGATTGCATAGGCCTTTTCAAACTGTTGGATCGCCTCCTCATGTCGATTGGCAAAAGCTAGCGTCAGCCCGAGATTGTAATGAGCCACGAGGTTTGGGTACATCAGATCGCGACCCCAGAGGGTTTCGCTGTCGTGCCAATAACCTGTCTGTTGCCAGGCGGCAACCGCCAATGCGGCGACCATTCCAGCGGCTGAAAACGCCAAGAGGAAATGCTTTATAACATAGGCACCTTGCTTGCATCCGCTAACCCTCCGAACTGTGGCCTCAGCGCGTGCAGCGAGGAAATCGATCAGATCGATCACGGCCCAAACCAACCCGAATACCAGGCCAATCTGCGGTAGATAGGTGTAACGATCGGCCATTTTCTGTCCGCCGACCTGAAGTAGGCCAATCACCGGGACAAGCATTCCCAGATACCATAGCCAACCGACGAGTAAGTAGGGCACCTGTCGCCTCCCGAGAAACACACCAGCCGATACCGCAGCCAGGATCGCGGCCGCCGCGCAGGCCGTGTCGGCCGAAATGCCTTCGCTGGGATGCGGATAAAGGACCGCCAGCCCGCTGGGCCAAAAAAAACAGCCCAGGTAACTTACGTAGGCCACCAGGGCATTGGAAATACGAGACAACCACGAAACCGATTCCAGCGACCGGATGGCATTGACCTGGGTATGGACGGTCAGCGCGGAAGCGGCCGCCGAAAGTAGCAGCAGGGGAATCTTCTCGATGAGTACCTGGGGTGCTTGCCAGCGTCGCAGCGGCCAGTAATCCAACAAGAGCAAAACTAGCGGCAAGGTCACCAGCATCGGTTTTGCCAATAACCCCAATAAATAAAGCAAGCAGACGATTGCATATCGGCCCGAGGACGCAGGCAGGATGCCTGTGCTACCGGCACGAACGTAACGCACATAGGCCCCGAGCGTCAGAACGAAAAAGAGTCCGCTGAGAACATCCTTTCGTTCCGAGATCCAGGCCACCGATTCGACCCGCAGTGGATGGATGGCAAACAGGGCAGCCACCAGGGCACTGGGCCAGAGGCGGCCGGTCATCTGCCGCACGAGCAGGAACAGCAGCACTGCAGTGATCGCATGGAGGAAAACATTCATTCCATGGTGGCCGCCGGCCGCCTGTAGCCCGAATAATTGGCAATCGAGCATGTGCGAATAGGTCGAAAGCGGGTGGTAGGTATACGCATGCCAGTGGATGGCATAGTAGAACAGGCCATGCCACGTGAATCCGTGATGAATATACTCGTTCTCGTAGACGTAGTGATCGTCGTCGAAATTGACGAAATCGTGGCCTCCCGTCTGGCAGAAAACGAGAGCCACCGCAAGACATAGCAGCCCGCAGACCATTCCGACTACTAGGCGGCTTCCCCGGGGAGAATTTTCACAAGTTTTCGCCATGGGAATTCCGTGCTACTTATAATACGCTCGATACCAGTCGATGAATCTGGCAATCCCCTCTTTCAGCGGCGTGCATGGGCGAAAACCGGTATCGCGCACGAGGTCGTCCACGTCGGCATACGTCTCGGGCACATCGCCGGGCTGCATGGGCAGGAAATTCTTCGCGGCCGTACGACCGAGACACTGCTCGACCAAGGAGATCATCTCCATCAGCTCGACCGGCTGATTGTTGCCGATGTTGTAGACCCGATAAGGTGCGTTGCTCGTGCCGGGATCGGGCCGGGCACTGCTCCATTGCGGATCAGGCTGCGGGATACGGTCCAATACGCGGAGTACGCCCTCGACGATGTCGTCGATGTAGGTGAAGTCCCGCCGCATCTGGCCATGATTGAAAACGTCGATCGGCCGACCGGCGAGAATGGCCCGGGTAAAGAGGAATAAAGCCATGTCAGGCCGGCCCCACGGACCGTAGACCGTAAAGAACCGGAGCCCAGTGGTCGGCAGACGGAAGAGATGGCTGTAGGTATGGGCCATCAACTCATTGGCTTTTTTCGTGGCCGCATACAGGCTCACGGGATGATCGACGTTCTGATGGACCGAGAACGGCATCTGGGTATTGGCCCCATAGACCGAGCTTGACGAGGCATAGACCAGATGCTTGACGCCCGAGTGCCGGCAGCCCTCCAGAATGTTCGTAAAACCGAGCAGATTGCTGTTGATGTAAACGCCTGGGTTTTCCAGCGAATAACGGACTCCAGCCTGGGCAGCCAGATTGACGACCGCGTCGAATCGCTCGCTTTCAAACAGTTGGGCGAGTGGCTCGCGGTCGGCCAGATCGAGCTTCACGAAACGAAACCCCGGTTCAACCTCCAACTGCTTGAGGCGATCCAGCTTCAACTGAACCGAGTAATAGTCGTTGACGTTATCCAGGCCGACAACCGTGTCGCCTCGGGCCAACAGACGCCGGGTTGTGTGAAACCCAATAAACCCGGCAGTGCCGGTAAGAAGAATTTTGCTCATAGATTACGCCTTGACGATCTTTTCCCGGTGGTTCACTACCTTTTTCGTTGCATTCCGCGTATCGATGACCAGGCGGGCATGCTCGACGATGAAGTCATAGTCGTAGGCCGAGTGATCGGTGGCAATCAGCACGGCATCCTGGGCGGCCAGGTAATCGGGCGTGATCGGGCAACTTATCATGTCGGGCACATTGTAGTGCCGCATCTTCGGAAGGCTTGGCACATGCGGGTCGTTGTAGGTGAGCACGGCACCGCCGGCCAGCAACATTTCCATGAGCTTGAACGACGGGCTTTCCCGCGGATCGTCGACATCTTTCTTATAGGCCACGCCCAGCAGGCCGATCTTGCTGCCACGTAACGGCTTGCTGGAATTGTTCAATGCCTCGACGAGCCGGTGAATCACATACTCCGGCATGCTGGTATTGATCTCGCCGGCTAGTTCAATGAAGCGGGTCGTCATGCCATTCCGCCGGGCTAGCCAGGTGAGATAGAACGGATCAATGGGGATGCAGTGCCCCCCCAAACCGGGGCCAGGATAAAATGCCTGGAATCCGAACGGCTTGGTCCGGGCAGCGTCGATCACCTCCCAAACGTCGATGCCGATCCGCATGAAGAGCATCTTCAACTCGTTGACCAAGGCGATGTTGACCGAGCGGTAGGTGTTTTCTAGTATCTTGCTCGCCTCCGCAATTTCGCAACTCGATACCGGCACAACCTGCGCCATGGCTTGGCCATAGAGCAGTTCAGCCAACCGACCGCTGGCAGCATCGATTCCGCCAACGACTTTGGGAATCCGCTCGGCGGTGAAGTTGGGATTGCCTGGATCCTCCCGCTCGGGACTGAAGGCTAGGAAGAAATCTCGGCCCGCTTGCAGGCCACGCTTTTGCAGGATCGGCAGTACGACTTCCCGCGTAGTACCGGGATAAGTCGTACTCTCCAGAACCACGAGTTGTCCGGGCCGCAGGGTGGCGGCGATCTGGTCAACCGTCTGCTCAATATAGGTCAGGTCTGGATCGCGGGTTTCGTTCAGCGGCGTGGGCACGCAGATCAGCAAGGCATCCGCCTCGCCCAACCGCCGCATGTCAGCCGTGGGCACAAAACTGCCGTCGGCCACACACCGGCCGATCCATTCGGCGGGTATATGCTTGATGTAGCTGCGACCGGCCAGAAGCTGATTGACCTTGCCCTGATCGACATCAAATCCCATCGTGCGGAATCCGGCCGCGATAAAAGCCCGGATCAGCGGCAGGCCGACGTAACCCAATCCGATGACGCCGACTTTGGCCGTTTTATTTTGGATTGCCTGTTCGAGAGAGGAAATACACATGGAGGATAATCCCTTTGGTAATTGATGACGGAAAGGCCGAACGCAAACACGACTTTCACGCCATTATAGTTTGCCGGGGACGGTGGGAATAGCACGGGTCTGCGAAAATCGGCGAGGTATCTTGCGACTCACACACGTCCTAGTTAAAATAGGGGATGTTTACTGCCCGGAGCGTGTCCAGGCAGGCGTTCAATAGGAAAAGGTTGGTTCGTAGCTGAAAGAGGCTGAACATGAAGCGAGTGGGTTATTTTTTGTTGGCCGTTCTGGTGATCTCGGCAGGGATCCCGGCGTGGTCGGCGGATATCAAAACACAGAATCGGGTGATGGTTTGGGATCTGCCCTCGCTGTTCAATGCCCCAAAAATCCATGAAACCACGAATTCCCCCGAGCCTGGGATGCGTGCGTTCTTCTTCGAGGGCGCGGACTACAAGGGGAAGCCGACCTGGGTGTTTGCCTACTACTCAGCCCCGAAAGGGACTCCGCCGGCTGGTGGTTGGCCAGCGGCGGTCTGCTCCCACGGTGGCGGCGGCACGGCGTATCCCGACTGGGTAAAAACATGGAATGAGCATGGCTACGCGGCTATCTCCATGGACCAGGAAGGCCATTTGCCAGACGGGAAGGCCCATGAAAACGCCGGACCTGCGCGAACGAGCTGGTTCGGCGACATCAAATTCCCTGATAAAGAACAATGGTTCTATCAGGCGGTGGCTGACGTAATTCGCGCCAATTCATTGCTGCGCTCGTTTCCCGAGATCAACCCCAACAAGATCGGCCTGACGGGCATTTCCTGGGGTGGAACGATCGTCAGTTCGGTGGCGGGAATCGATTCGCGATTCGCTTTTGTTGTGCCTGTCTATGGCTGCGGCTTTGTTCAGGACTACGGCGGCGGGATGACCGGCGATGATTTACAAAATTATCTGACGAAGTGGGACCCATCGATTCACTTGCCTTACGCAAAAATGCCGATGCTCTGGATGACCGGCTTCGATGACCCTGTTTTTCCGATCAATATCTTTGAGCGGTCGGCCTGTCTTGCCAGCGGACCAAGCGCCCGGTGCTACCGTGGTCACATGTTGCATGGACATGGGGCCGGGTGGAAAAAGCCCGAGCTTTATGTCTTCGCCGATAGCGTAGTCAAAGGAACTCGCCCCCTGCCAGGTCTTTCGCGGCCGGAGATGGATCCCAAGACCCGCATGGTGCATACCAAGACCACGGGCAAGCTCGTCGGTGCTTCGCTCTATTACACGGCGGATGGCAGCAGCCGGTGGAAGGGAAAATACTGGTGCAACATACCGTGCGAGGTGCGCGATGGTGAAGTGATCAGCCGGAAGCCTCTTCCCGAAGGCGCAACGGCATATAACGTCAACGCCAAGGACGACCGCGATCTCCTCATCAGTTCCGAGATCGTTTTTTCCGACGCAAAGACCCCCTGAATTGTCCGGGGATTGATTTGGAAGTCAAATGGGTAAATAGGAATGGAAGTTACCGCTTACCTACAGGTAGTCAACGACGCCGGAACCGGAACGATCCAGGAAATGAACAAACCGGAACTGGTTTTGGGCCGGAACTCCGACTGCGACATTTCCATCGAAGATTTTGGTATCAGCCGTCGTCATGCGCAGATTCTCCATATTCAGGACGATTTCTTCCTGGAGGATTTACACAGCACCAACGGCACCTTCCTGAACGACCAGCCGATTCACAACCGACAGAAGATCGCTAACGGCGACCGAATCCGCATCAGCGATATCACCTTTGAGTTTCACCACGATGTTTCGCTTCAGGCACCGCCCGCTGCAAGGCCGGCTCCACCGAAGATTTCGGTTCACGACGAAACGGGTGACGAGAAGCTCGCCGTCGTCTCGCAGTGCGAGGTGTGCCCTCACCCTAGTCCTCTTCTGGAGAGAGAGGAAAACGAGAAGCAGTCCTCGACCAGCCTCCATGCCGAACTCAAGGTGCCGTTGCGGCAGCAGGGTATCGAGAACGAACGCGAATTTGCCGATCGCCTGCAACAAGGAATCCTGCCGTCGCATGCCCCGGAACTGCCCGGCTATCGGTTCTATCAATACTACTGTCCCGCCGCCCACACGGGCGGCGACTTCTACGATTATGTGCTCATGTACGACGGTCGGCTCATGGTCTTCATGGCCGATATCACCGGCCACGGGGCGACGGCAGCCATGCTGATCGCGAGGCTTGCCCTGGAGATTCGCTCTAGCCTGCTGATTTCTTCGACACCCAGCGACATGATGCGGAACTTGAACCATGCCCTGTTCCGCTACCTGCCGCAAGATCACTTTATCAAAATGGTGGTTGTGGAACTTGTCCCCGCGACCGGCGAGGCAACCTTGGTAAACGCCGGCCACCAGCAACCGCTGCTCCACAGCCAGGACGGCAAGGTCCGCCAACTCGGCGGCGACCAAGCTGGACTGCCCCTGGGAGTCGCCGATGATGCTGACTACACGGAAATTCCCTGTGTGCTTCCCTGCGACGGAACCCTGATCCTCTACACCGACGGCATGGGGCAAGCGACGTCCCCGTCGGGTCAGGTCTACGGCCATGAGCGGATACGCTCCCAGGTCGCGGCCGTCCATGGCAGCTCAGTAGAAATTGGCGAGCGACTCGTGGCCGATGTGCGGCAGTTCATCGGTGGTGCCGAGCAGCGCGACGACCTCTGTGTCGTCTGCCTGGGCAGGGAATGAATCGGATATCCTTAGAGATAATTCACGGTTATGAGAACCCAACCCATGAACCTAAGAAACACGAAAACCACGATCCTCAATCAGGGTGACGCCAGCGCAAAGCGAGAGGAAATCAGGCAGTATTTCCACGCCACTTATAGCCTGGACGAGCAGCTTTACGAGACTCTGGCCACGGAGAAGGCATTCTACCTGCGGCCTGAACCGCTGCGGCACCCTCTGATATTCTATCTCGGGCATACGGCAACTTTCTACATCAACAAACTCATCGTGGCCAAGATTACGAACCAAAGGATCAACCCCCGCTTTGAATCCATGTTTGCAGTCGGTGTTGATGAGATGTCCTGGGATGACCTGAACGCTGCGCATTACGATTGGCCGACGCTTGACGAGGTGAAGGCATATCGCACCACCGTGCGTGGTGTTGTGGATGAGACCATCAGGACCATGCCACTGACGATGCCCATCCATTGGGACCATCCGTTCTGGGTAATCCTGATGGGTATTGAACACCAAAGGATTCACCTGGAAACCTCCTCGGTCATCATTCGCCGGCTTCCGATCGAGATGGTCCGGCAACTGCCGCAGTGGAGCATCTGTCCCGAAACGGGCGAGGCGCCGCAGAACGAACTGATCCCGGTCGCGGGTGGGCGCGTCGTTCTGGGCAAGCCCAAAGACCACCCACTCTATGGATGGGACAACGAATTCGGCCGCCAGGAAAACGAAGTGTGGGACTTCTCGGCCAGCCGTTGCCTCGTATCAAATCAGGAATACCTCGGCTTCGTCGAGGACCGAGGCTACGAACAAGAGGATTACTGGACGCACGAGGGCTGGAAATGGGTCAGCTACAGTAAAGCCACGCACCCCCTATTCTGGAACAAGTCGCCTGGCGGCTACCAGTTTCGGACCATGGCCGAGATTATCGACATGCCGTGGGATTGGCCGGTCGAGGTGAATTACCTTGAGGCCAAGGCATTCTGCAACTGGCTGGCACGCAAGACCGGAAAGCCCCTACGCCTGCCGACCGAGGCTGAGTGGTATCGACTGCGGGATCTACAGGACATTCTGGACCAGCCCTATTGGCAAAAGGCCCCTGGGAATATCAACCTGGAACATTGGGCTTCGTCTTGTCCGGTGAACCGATTCCCATTCGGGAAATTCTTCGACATCATCGGTAATGTTTGGCAGTGGACGGAAACGCCAATAACAGGCTTTGACGGATTCCAGGTCCATCCGTACTACGATGATTTTTCGACCCCGACTTTTGATACGCAGCACAACCTGATCAAAGGCGGATCGTGGATATCGACCGGCAACGAGGCAACCCGCGACTGCCGTTATGCGTTTCGACGCCATTTTTTTCAACATGCGGGCTTCCGTTATGTGCAGTCTGAGCAACCACTCGCGATGCCTGACGCGATGTACGAGACAGATTCGGCCGTTTCGCAGTACTGTGAAGCCCATTACGGCAAGACCTATTTCGATGTTCCCAATTACCCAGCACAATGCGTGGAAGCTTGTTTTCAATACACGCAAGGGCACCCTCGACGCAAAGCCCTGGACCTAGGTTGCGCCGCGGGGAGGGCATCGTTCGAGTTGGCCAAGGAGTTCGATCTCGTAACGGGTATCGATTTTTCGGCCCGATTCATCCGCGTGGCGTTGCAACTTAAAGAGAAGGGGAATGTTCATTTTGAACTTACCGAAGAAGGCGATGTCGTTTCTTACCACGAAGCCCGCTTGTCCGAAATCGGACTGGACCGCGTGGCGGACCGCGTGGCGGACCGCGTGGAGTTCTTCCAGGGCGACGCGACGAACCTCAAACCGCAATTCACAGGTTACGATCTGGTCCTGGCCGCCAATCTGATCGATCGACTCTCCGACCCCAAGAGATTTCTGGAAACCATTCACGAGCGGCTGAAACTCGGGGGTATTTTAGTCATTGCCTCGCCTTACACTTGGCTGGAGGAATTCACGAAGAAAGAGAACTGGCTGGGCGGTCTCCGTAAAGGCGGTGAGCCCTATCAGACCTTGGATGCCCTCCGCGATCTGCTGGGTCCACATTTCGTCATGCTGGACGCACCCAAGAACATGGAATTCGTCATTCGCGAAACTCGACGGAAATTCCAGCATACCGTCGCAGAATTGACGGTGTGGGAGCGTACCCAATAGGAGAGATTCATGCCTGAAGGGCGATTCAAGTATCAATTTTGCACTTGAATGTGCTTGAGCGTTCTTTCCGCACATCCGCATTCTATTATCTCTGAATTTCCTGGAGGGCGGAAGGTTAGCGGTAGATCGTCATGGGTATCCCCAGGAGTTGGAGGATTTTGCGATGCAGAGGAGCCAATTCCGTTAGCAGGACGACGGACTCTGTGCCGCGGCGACTAAAAACGTGACGCTGGATCGGCGAGAAGACGTCGATTATGCGCCGCGTCGTCGGCCGGCGGCAGTCACGCCCTTCTGGGTATAGGGGCAATGATTCCAGCTTTTCCCGTTGCATCGCCCGACGGAGTTCCCGCTCCAAGAGGGACTCGGCAAGCAAAGCGAAGAAGTACAAGCAAAGGAAAGCCTCGATGCGGCCGACGTCCTTGAGGAACACTGGGGCCACCGAGAAGTCTGTTTTCAGTTGCTCGAAACGCCTTTCGATCTGCGGCTGACGTTTGTAGGCATGTAGCACATCCAGGGCGGAAAGCTTGCCGTCGTTGGTCACCAGGGGAAAAATGCCGTCGGTCAGTCGCTCACGGCCGACCGCCTCCGCGTCCACGGTGTAGTGCAGGTCAAGTCGCATCGTCGTGTTCTTGACGTAAGCCGTGTCCTTGTTCGGCCTTCCCGGTCGCTGTTGGTGGTAGGTTTCCTGCAAACATTCCTCGATTCGGACTTGGATCAAGCCGGTCACGTTGTAATTCTTGAGGATCTCGGTGAGGGCATCTTGCACCTTGCTCGCTTCGCGATGTCGGGAACGCGGCGAGCGGAGTTTCTGCTGCCACTCGCACAATTGCTGTTCGGCCCGCTTGAGCCTGTGGTCGCGGGCGGCGAGGTCCAGTTGCGCTTTGCGAGTGCTTTTGAACCACCACAGTTGGTAACCCTCGGGGGTCACTACCGGTGCGTCGCAGATGGAGAATTGGTCGAGGATTTGCCCCTCGTCGTTGGTCTTGTCCCATAGGTGCTGCCAGACGACCTCGGCGTTGCACACTCGCTGGCGGAAGGCGGCATCCTCGCTGCGGGTGCGAGGCAGTACGCTCACGAAGCGACCCTGCTTGTCGGCAATGTAGTTCATGTTCTCGATCGTGGCCAACTTGCTATCGGCGACATAGAGGAAATCCTTGCGGCCGGCCAATTGGCGGAGCAACTCCCAGGTGTCGCAGTGGGTAGTGTCGTCGGTGACGTTCCCGCTGGCAGCGCGGAAATGGACTGGTACGCCGCCATCACTGGTAATGGTAAGAATGTACAAGAGTTGTTTCAGGTCAGGGCGGTGGTCCTTGTTGTAGCCCCAGGTGATTGCCAGGGTCTTCTGCCCTCCACGCCGCTGTTCTTCGGCGGCGTCCTTGTGAGTCCCGGTGAAGGTGACTGTGGTGGAGTCGTTGTGCAGCTCGTCGAGGCCCAAGGTGAACTCCCGCACGATGTGACCGACCAAGGCCAGCAGAAGCGAAGGGCGGTCGCTGCGAAAGAGTCGGGTCATCCAGCGGCCCGCACGATCGTCGTTCAGCAGAAGAACCTCATCGGGGGAAAGGCCTAACGCATCAGGCGCGTAGGCGGCGGCCCATTCGCCCATACCGTAGATCGGCTCCCGCGCGAGGAGGAAGTTTTTGACCAGCACGGTCAGGCCGCGAGCGGTGGCCAGTTTGCTGCGGCGATGTTCCCGCGGCAAATAGGCTTGGAGAAATTCTTCGAGTTTCATTCGCTGGAGAATGCGGTCGATGATCGGGACGGCACCCAGGGTGTAGGAACACAGGGTGCCGCAGGCAGAGCGGGCGATGCTTCCCGGAGTCGCCGGGACGGTACGGGAACGTGAGGACTTCTTTCGTTTAGCCATGGAAGGCTCCTTAAGCAATGGTCCGAAAGCTGGTCGGCGTTCGCACGCTCGTGCGAAGATGCGCCGACGAGCCACACATTGATTAAGTAAATGTCCAACAAAGACAAAATGTCAATCGACGAAAAAAGCAGAATCGACTTACGACGATCGATCCTAAGCCTACAGTCGAGGGGGACGAGGTTAAGCCCTTGTTTGGCCGGCGACACGGCACGACATTCCTGTACTTTCTCGCTGCCGAAAAAGAAAAGGCGTGTGTTTTCGGAAAAGGCGCGCGCGGGGGGTGAGGTGTTGTCGACGTAAGTGGAAGTGACGCGGAGTGGCGACGCTTAGTGGACACTTGCCGAAACGAGACAACTGCCGAAAAATATCACATGCGAGACGAGACGATCTGCTTGGCTGCGTCAGAGCGACATTGGATTGCGCTCTCCGCTACCACGCTGATCATGTCAACCACTGCGCCTCCTCGCCTCGGTGCGCTGCCTCAACCGCTGAGGGATATTCAAAGAAATCGATCCTCAATAACGCGGAAAGTACGGTCTCAAGAATGCGCGGGGGGTTGAAAAGAGCGGACATACTGATTCTCATTGGAGTTACATTCAACCAATTCCAGGAGAGAGAT
>JBAWVO010000085.1:0-22431 GCA_037147235.1 Planctomycetota bacterium
CCGGCGGTAACTTCGTTCAATCCAAAAGGACAAACCCAAGCACGGGCAGTATAGAAACCTCCAAGGAGGAATTGCAGTCGGTCAATGAGGAACTGGCCACGGTCAACGCCGAGCTGCAAACCAAGGTAGGCGACCTATCGCGGGCCAACAACGACATGAACAATCTGCTGGCCGGCACCGGCATCGGAACGATCTTTGTCGGTTACAAACTGCGAATCCTGCGATTCACCCCTCCCGCCGCCAAGATCGTCAACCTGATCCCAAGCGACGTCGGGCGGCCGATTGCCCACATCGTCTCCAATCTGGTCGGCTACGATCACCTGATAGCGGACACTCAGGGCGTGCTGGACACGCTGCTTCCCAAAGAGGTGAACGTGCAGACGGTGGATGGCAAGCGGTTTGCGATGCGCATCCAACCTTATCGCACGCTCGAAAACGTGATCGAGGGCGTGGTGATGACTTTTACAGACATCACGGAGATGGTGCGGACGGCGGAGGCGCTGCGGGACAGCGTGGGTCGGTTCGAGAACCTGTTCGAGGAATCGCCCTTGGGTATTGCTCTGATTGATTCACGGACTGGGCATATTAAGGATGTGAATCCAATGTATGCCAAAATCGTGGGCAGAACCAGGGAAGAAATGCTTCGCATCGACTGGATGAGCATCACGCATCCGGAGGATGTCCAGGAAGATCTCGATAATATGGCGATGATGAATGCCAGGAAAACCAGCGGATTTCAGATGGAGAAACGCTATCTTCGTCCGGATGGGACGATTGTCTGGGTCAACATGACGATTGCTCCCGTGAAAACTGAAGATCAAGCACATCCGTATCATCTCTGCATGGTCGAGGACATCACCGAGCGGAAGCGGGTGGAGGATGCTGCACAAAGATGATCTCCACGGCCTTGCTGAATAATGCCTGGAAGATGAATGCCATTGCAACCACGGATAGAGCGCAAACCTAATTAACCGCAAAAAACGAGGATAATGGAAGCAGGAGGAAAGAACAATGGCGAAGATCAGGGTTCTGAGCAAAGAAATCACGATTCAGAGGCAGCACGAAGAGGACTACATCAGTCTCACCGATATTGCCCGTTACAGAGACGTGGAGCGCACCGATTATATTATCCAAAACTGGTTGCGGAACCGCAACACGATCGAGTTCCTGGGTATCTGGGAGCGGCTGAACAATCCCGGTTTTAATCCCATCGAATTCGATGGGATTAAAAATAGTGCCGGACTCAACAGTTTCATTCTGACCGCCAAACGCTGGATCGAATCAACCAACGCCATTGGATTGATTTCCAGGGCAGGGCGCTACGGCGGCACCTACGCCCACAAGGACATCGCCTTCGAGTTCGCTTCCTGGGTTTCAGTCGAATTCAAACTCTATCTCATCAAGGAATTTCAGCGGCTCAAGAACGAGGAACTCAAGCAACTTGGATGGGATATCCGGCGCAATCTGGCCAAAATCAACTACCGGATCCACACCGACGCGATCAAGGAGAACCTTGTGCCGCCGGAACTCACGCCGAAACAGGTGAACCTAGTTTATGCCACGGAGGCGGACGTGCTAAACATGGCACTCTTCGGCATGACGGCGAAGGATTGGCGCGACAAGAATCCGGGCAGGAAAGGTAATATCCGGGACGATGCGGATGTGTCGCAGCTCGTGTGCCTATCCAACCTAGAAAATCTGAATGCTCTGTTCATCCAGGAGCTTGCACCGCAGGTGGAACGGCTTCGCAAGTTGAACCAGATCGCTATCCATCAAATGAAACTGCTGACGGACAACCCAAGCATCAAGCGGATTGAGGCAAAGGGCCTTGCTGAATGAGGCCTGAAAGATGTATGCCATTGCAACCACGGAACGATCGAGGTAGAAGGCCCATCCCTTTTCGTGTTTTTCGTCTATTTCGTGGTTGCCCCCTTGCGGAAGCAGGTATCAGAATGTATTCCGTTTTACGAATTTGGCCAAACTTACAGAAATTTGGCCGTGGCCTGCTCAACTTGGCCCTGCCGCCACGATGTCTGCGTTGTGATGATGATCTTCCCCACGAAGCCGTAATTTCCCTCTGCTTGAAATGTACCCAGGCCATCGCGCCTGAACTGGGGGAGTGCTGCGATCGTTGTGGAGCAATCCTGCCGGAAGGAGTCCTTTCGGCCGAGAGCTGCCCAGCCTGCAAGGATTTTTCACTGAAATTTGACGCCGTTTATCCGTTGGGTCACTACGAAGGTGCCTTGCGAGAATTGGTGCTGAAGACGAAACGTCTCTCTTCGGAAGCCGTTTCGCTGACCGTTGGCCGGCTGCTGGCCGAGCGTTTAGGTGAAAAACTGGCCCAATTTCGTGCCGATGCCGTGCTGCCAATCCCGATGCATTGGGCCAAAAGATTCCTCCGCGGCGTCAACAGTCCGGAACTTCTGGCCGGTTGCCTGGCAAAAAAATTAGGGGTACCGGTGGTTCGCACTTTGGTCCGTTGCCGTTATACTGGTCCTCAGAAGAATCTGCTGCCGCGCGAGCGATTCCGCAACGTCCGAGGCGCTTTCCGCCTCCGCCGGTCGGACCAAAAACGATGGCAGGACTCGCGTTTATTGCTGGTGGATGATATTCTTACCACAGGCGCAACGTGCAGCGAAGTTGCGAGGTTGCTGAAGCAAGCGGGTGCTGCGGCCGTAGCGGTAGCGGTTGTCGCCCGTGCCGATGGCTCATAAATTGGTTGGCGAAAGCTAGACTCGGATGCCACATCCTGACTCTCAAGTGATTGACGTGAAAAAGGCTCATCCCTTCCGTTCCGCCGTGATCCGCGGTCTGGGGGTGCTGATCCCGCCGCTTTTAACGGTTGTAATCCTGCTCTGGGTCATCAATACCACGCGAATATATTTGCTGGAGCCGGTCAATACGGGCGTTCGCGAGGCAATTGCCTGGTGCCTTAGCGGCCAGATCCGCG
Source organism: Planctomycetota bacterium (assembly GCA_037147235.1). Taxonomy (GTDB): domain Bacteria; phylum Planctomycetota; class Planctomycetia; order Pirellulales; family Thermoguttaceae; genus JANXQG01. The sequence continues at coordinate 2,951 of JBAWVO010000085.1, forward strand.
AAGGCTTGACGATCACCGATGAAACCCGACAGATTGGCATCGTGAACGGCATTCCCTACCAGGGACTACCCGACGGCCGCTTCGTGCCTTTGTCGGTCTATGAAAGGGTGCAGAACCACGCGGATAGCGAGCCAATTCCCCACACGGCCAAGGGGATTTATCTCCGTTATGTCGAACTTACCTACCTACAGCCGCATTACGCCATCCCCTGTTTCCTGGCCATTTTTATCTTGTTGGTTTACCTCCTCGGCAAGCTCATGGCGGCTGGCATCGGAGGCTTCTTGGGCGATCGCTTCGAGTTGGCCATCCAGCGACTCCCCTTGGTTCGCAGCGTTTACAAGGCCGTCAAACAGGTATGCGATTTCTTTCTTAGCGAAAAGCAAATCCAGTTCACGCGGGTCGTGGCCGTGGAATTCCCTCGGCCCGGCATGTGGAGCATCGCCTTTGTGACCAGCGAAGGCTTGAGCGATATTCGTGCCGCCGCCAACGATGCGGTTTTGGGAGTATTCATACCGTCGTCGCCCATGCCGATGTCGGGCTATGCGTTGACGGTCCTGAAACGCGAGGCCGTTGACCTGGATATCACGATTGAAGAAGCGATTCAATACTTGGTAAGCTGCGGGCTCGTGATGCCACAGAAGGACTTGCAGCGGCTGAAGGCAACCGAGAACATTCCGGTAATCGAAGCGGCACCACCTGTGCAAGAAGAATGACCAACACCATGCAACTTCGTTTAGGTACTCGCGCGAGCCTGTTGGCCCAGTGGCAAGCCAACTGGGTGACGGCACAACTTCGCCAATGCGGCCTGGAAATCGAACTGATCCAGATCACAACCCGTGGCGATCAACAGCAGGCCACCGCCGGTCCGATGGTAGGCACGGGCATTTTCACGAAGGAGATCCAACGTGAATTAGTCGAAGGGCGGATTGATCTTGCGGTCCACAGTCTGAAGGATCTGCCGACGGAAATCGTGCCGGGGCTGATCTTAACGGCCGTGCCGGAGCGCGCCCCGGTGGCCGATGTGCTCCTCTCGGATCGCTTCGACTCTCTGGATCATTTGCCGCTCGGCGCTCTGGTAGGTACCGGCAGCCTCCGCCGTCGCGCCCAGTTGCTCAACCATCGTCACGATCTGGAAATGCGAGACATTCGCGGTAATGTTGACACGCGCTTACGGAAGTTGCGAGAAGGGCATTACCAGGCCATCATCCTGGCCCAGGCTGGCCTCGATCGCTTGGGGCTGACGAAGCACATTACCCAAATCCTGCCGCTGGGGCTGATGCTTCCCGCGGTGGGCCAGGGTGCGTTGGGAATCGAAGCCCGCTCCGATGACACGGCTACCCGCGATGCTCTGGCCTGCTTGGATCACCCGCCCACGCATTGCGCCGTGAAGGCCGAGCGGGCAATGCTCGCCGTTCTGCATGGCGGCTGCATGGCACCCATCGCCAGTTGGGCGCGGATTGAAGGCGAGCAGCTTATCCTCACCGGCCGCGTGCTCAACTCGGCCGGCACGCGCAAGCTGGAAGTCACGCAATCGGGCACGGCGGATGAAGCCGAATCGCTTGGCCGCAGCGTGGCGAATGTGCTGTTGGAGCAGGGTGCCGCGGAGTTGATTCGTGAGATTCATTGCTGCATCCCGTAGCGAAGCACATTCAGGCCGATTCTAGCGGCATCCGTGCGAGTGTAGCCGCGACATTCCATCGAATCGTGCTTCTCTAGGGCACAGCTCAAATCAAATTCCGAGAAAATCACCCCATAACGGTCACCAAAACGAACGCCTTTCAGCTCGAGCGGAACGCGCCGCAGAGTGGACTTCAACGGCTCGCCCGGCCGGTCCGGCTGTGGGTCGCGACGCATGACGCTCGTGAGATCGGAACCGCCATACTTGTTCGTCCAGATCGGGTCGCGGGGTGAGATGTTTTCCAATCGGTTCTTAGGGAAGATTAGGCCCATCTCACGGCGGAACGATTCGGCAAAAGCCTCGTTGCCGCAGATCGCGTCGGCAAACAACAGCCCTCCTCGCTCGACATACTCTCGCAGGGCCTGCCGCTCGCCGTCGGTCAGGCGGAAGACATTTCGGCCGTGCATGAAGACGACCGGATAATCGAACAAGGCCGGATCCTGCATGGCGATGAGCTTGGGATGCGCCTCGACGCGAATGTTCAGGTCATGGCTGGCCTGCTCCATCAGGTTCGCCAAGGCACGGGGCGCGGCATCGCAACCGCCGGGGTGCTGGAGCTTGGCGACGGCAAATTTACCGCGCTGAACCTTGTCGGTAGGCCCTTTGATAACGACCGTCTCGGGAATGAGATCCTTCTCTTTGAACTCGCGGTTGGTGGCATAAGCCAGCACGTTGATGCCGATCGCCAGGCCGCCCTGGATCTTCTCCTGCACGGCCGGGCTATAGCTAGCCCGCTGCCCGCCGCGCGACAATTCCCAAAGGCACGCCAGCGACGGCTTCGGATCGCCGGGCGGATTGCTGGGAGCATAGACCACGCTCGTCCGGCAGCCGTAGTCGATGCCCAGCAGCAAGCGGGCCTGGTCGGGCGGGATCTTCTGGTCGGCGATCCAGATCGGATGCGAGGCGTCGAGCGGCTTGAATCGATACTCGGGCTTTTGGAAAACCAGCTCCATGAGTTGGCGAAAGGGCTTGTCGAACTCGCTGGAGCAACTATCGCCGTCGGCGAAAATGAAACCGCCGCGGTCGATGTAGTCGCGAAGGTTGGCGGCCAACTTCTCGCGGCCTTCTTCACTCTCCGGCAACGGATTGCCGCCGCCGGAGAAGAACAATACGGGGACCTGCAAGAGGTCGTCAACCGAGGCCCTACTCAGATCGATTACCTGCCAGGTCAGTTCCCGCCGCCATTGCGACTCGACGTAGATCGTCAGGTTGCCGACGTCGCTGCGGTGGCGATTCCAACCGATGTCCCGACCCTGTGGTTGGGCTTGCGAGCGATATTGCACCTTGGCCATGAGCACGGGCCAACGTCCCTTGGAGAGGAAGAGCAAGGCCAAGCTGGTGGCGATGTCTTCGTTGTCTTCGGCGTGGCCGCTCCCTTTCCATGAACTTCGCGAGACGACGGTGCCGATGGTTTGGACCAGATATCTGGCCCCCTCGCGATACCAATCGTATTCGCCGATTTTGCGCCGCGCGGTGAGTCGGCCGGCACGTTCCAGCCCGTAGAGGTAATAATAATGCCAGAGGCGACTGCCGAAGGTCGTGGTGGTCGTGGTTGGCGGATTGGCCTGGACGGTGAAGTGCCGTCGTAGCCAGTCGATCCCTTTGTCGATCCGGTCCTGGTCTTCCGAAGGTGCCCGATAGCAACCGTCAATCTGGTTACCGGTCACTCGGGCGTCCGGCTCGTGGAGTACGTCGCCGGCAATCACCAGCGAGACAATACCTGCACAAGTCATGCTGCCGGTCCCGTTCATCGGTTTGTAGTAGCCCCAAGAGCCGATGTTATCCCCATTTGACGAATTCTCAATCTGGTTGTTGATCCAATAGGTGCGGACGCGTTCCCAGGTCTCACGGCGGATGGTGAGGCTGATCTGGCCGGTTTCGGCCACGCGAGCGGCCTCATAGAGGGCCAAGAGGGCAAACTGGCTATTGGAAGCGTCGCCCGGCACCGACCGCTCGGTGGGCACCATACCGTACGACCAGCCGCCTTTGCGGTCGGCTGGACCACTTTTGAGCTGGGCATCTTCGAGCCACTGGACGTTGCGGCCGATGACGAGTTGGTCATCGACAGGGGTTCCGCGGCAAAGGACCATGGTTTGCAGAGAGACGACATAGGTTGTTGTGGGACGCAGTTTGCGGAGGTAATCGAGTGCCTTTTTGACCTGCGGTTCCTGCGGACCTTCGCCAGCGTTAAGCAGGGCCAGCGTGCAAAGGGCGGTGATTCCCCCCGTCTGCCCGCTATATTCCGACCAGGTCCCGTTGGGATTTTGAGACGTTTTAAGATACCGGATGCCAAGGTTCATGGCGTTGCGAACATCGTCCGGCGACAAATCAGCCCCGACAACCGTTACAGTTGATGCCAACAGCAGCCCGAAGATCAGGAGGGTGAGAATGGGAGTTTTCATTTTTTGTCTCGGCAGCGGAAAAGTGGGTCACGAGTAGATCCCAAGTATAGTAGAATGGGCTACAATTCAGAAATACATTATAAAGGATTTTCATTGGCAACTTCCACACCAACCCCCGCCACACCCTCGCCTGCTCCCCAGACTGCGTCCGCACCTGCGGCCAAGACTCGCAGTTTGGGCGATGTTCTCCAGGAGTTCAGTCAGTACCGCAAGCTGATGCAGGAAGAATTGCAGAAGGTGATTGTCGGCCAGGACGAGGTGATCGAGCAGATCTTCGCGGCCATTTTCACTCGCGGCCACTGCCTGCTGGTCGGCGTGCCGGGTCTGGCCAAGACCTTGATGGTGAGTACTCTGGCACGGATTCTGGACATTCCTTTCAAGCGGATTCAGTTTACCCCCGACCTTATGCCGTCGGACATTACCGGCACGAATGTTCTGGAGGAAGACGACAAGGGCCGGCGGGAGTTCCGTTTTGTCGAGGGGCCAATCTTCACCAGCATCTTGCTGGCGGACGAAATCAACCGCACACCGCCCAAAACCCAGGCGGCCCTGCTCCAGGCCATGCAGGAGCGCGAGGTCACCGTAGGCCAGACGACGTACTCCTTGCCCGAGCCGTTTTTCACCATCGCCACGCAGAACCCGATCGAACAGGAAGGCACCTATCCGCTTCCCGAGGCCCAACTGGACCGCTTCATGTTCAACATCAAGGTGGACTACCCCACCGCAGAGGAGGAAGAGCGAATCCTTGCCCAGACAACCCGCGGCGAGAAGGTCGAGGTCCGCAAAATTCTCTCGGGCAAAGCAATCGTGAACCTGCAAGGCTTGGTAGGCAAGGTGGCGGTGAGCGAGTACATCGTGCAATACGTGGCCCGGCTGGTTCGATCCACACGGCCGAAGGACGCCTCGGCGCCGAAGTTTGTTCAGAACCTGGTTGACTGGGGCGCAGGCCCTCGTGCCGGGCAATTCCTGATTCAGGGCGGCAAGGCACTCGCCGCCATGGAAGGCCGGTTTTCCGTCGCCATCGAAGACGTGCAGAAGATCGCCGTACCCGTTTTGCGACATCGCATCGCCACGAACTTTCAGGCCCAGGCCGAAGGAATGAACACCGAGGACTTAATTGCCCGACTCGTGCGCGAGACGCCGCCGCCAGTGATTCCGAAGTATGAGAAATAGGAGTTAGGAGTTAGGAGTTAGGAGTTAGGAGTTAGAAGTTAGAAGTTAGAAGTTAGAATGAGGAAAGAAACATTCCCTTCCACAATTCTCTTTACTGCCATCTTTTCTTCAACGCCTTCCCTCCCAGCTCCCAGCTCCCAGCTCCTAGCTCCCAGCTCCCAGCTCCCAGCTCCCAGCTCCCAGCTCCCAGCTCCTAACTCCTAACTCCTAACTCCTAACTCCTAACTCCTAACTCCTAGCTCCTCCCTTCCCCCCCATGCCTTCCGCCGAGCAATACCTGAAGCCTGAAATCGTCCGCCAGATTAAGCGGCTGGATCTTCGCGCGCAGTTCATCGTGAAGGGGTTCCTACACGGCCTGCACGCCAGCCCTTTCCATGGCTTTTCCGTCGAGTTCAGCGAGCACCGGAAATACACACCGGGCGACGATCCCAAGGATATCGACTGGCTGATCTATGCCAAGACCGACAAGTATTACGTCAAAAAGTTCGAGGCTGAGACCAACATCACCGGCTACATGATGATGGATCTTAGCCGCTCGATGGGCTATACCTACCAGCAGGAGATGACCAAGTTTGACTACTCGATCTGTTTAGCGGCCGCGCTCTGTTATTTGATGATCCATCAGCAGGATCCGGTGGGACTGATCACTTTCGACACGAAAATCCGCAGTTGCCTGAAGCCCAAGACTCGCCGCAGCCACTTAGGCGACATACTTTCGCTGCTGGCCAACCTCAAGCCGGAAGGCGAGACCGACATCGCCCAGAGCATTGTGCAAGTGGCGGCCATGCTCCGTCATGCCAGCCTGATCATGATTTTCTCCGACCTATTGACCGAGCCGACGGCGGTGCTTGAAGCCTTGTATCGCTTGCGGCATGGCGGGCACGACGTGATCCTTTTCCACGTGCTGGACGAGGCCGAGGTGCAGTTTCCTTTTCGCGGCATGGTCGAGCTGGAAGATCCCGAAAACCATCGCCGGCTGTCGTTGGATGCCGACGCCTTTCTGCAGGATTATCTCGCCGAGATCGAGTCCTTTCGTACCCTCTATCGTCGCGAGTGTTCGCAGGCCCGAATCGACTACGTGCCGCTGGACACCAGCATGCAGTTTGATCGGGCCTTGACAGAGTATTTAGTGAATCGTGCCTCGCGCGGGTGAGGCCCAGGGCGATGCAAAGTTGGGATTGGCGTGCTGGGCTATTCTCATTCGTCCCTCGGGACGGGGAAATCCATGCCGCCTTGTGTGGAACAACGAGGCCGTTGGCCTGGGCTGGCATGGGGCGCACCGTTGGTGCTGGGAATGTGTGCCTGCTACCCAGAATTATACATGCGATCTCGAACGGTTCGCAATCAGGCCCGATCCCAGGGGAAGGCGATCACCTCATCGATCGACTTGGCCCCGGCGGCCAGCATCACCAGCCGGTCAAACCCCAAGGCACAGCCCACCGCCGGCGGTAGGCCGCGCTCCATCGCCGCGAGCAGGCGGCTTTCCTCGGGCAGGACGGCTTTGCCATCACCGCGGCGGAGGATGTTCGCCAAGGCGTTGCGACGACGCAGTTCGCCGGCGTCCAACAGTTCGTGATAGCCGTTGGCCAACTCCCAGCCGGAAGCGTAAAGCTCAAACCGCTCGGCCAGCGGCGGCTCGCCGGGACGTATCTGGGCCAAGGCCGCCTGGCTGGCAGGAAAATCGTAAAGCAGCACCGGCCGCTCAACGCCCAGATGAACCTGCACCCGCTCGGTCAAGAGCCAATCGAGCCAACCGTCGCGGTCCCCCTTCGCCATGCTTTCCGGAGGTGGCGAGTCGCACTGTCGTGCGGCGGCAATCAATGTTTCCAAGCTCGCAGTATGTGGGTCCAAGCTGACGTAGTGCTGAAATGCCTCGGCATAGCTCAGCAACTCGGCCGGTCCGCGCCCGAGGAGCGTCTCGCATAGGTCGCTCGTTAATTGCATGCCAGCGCGGAAATCATCGCCCGTGCGATACCACTCGACCAGCGTGAACTCCGGGTTGTGCAGCGAACCTTGCTCCTCCTGGCGAAAGACGCGGCTGACCTGATAGATAGCCTCGGCCCCGGCTGCCAGGAGCCGCTTCATGGCGAATTCCGGTGAGGTTTGCAGCCAAAAGGTTTGCGGCATCCCGCTCGTTGAGCCGACATGGAGCGAAAACGGATCGAGGTGCCGATCCACGACCGTATCGGTCGAGAGGATCGGCGTTTCCACCTCGAGAAAACCGCGGCCGTGAAAGAACTCGCGAAGCTGCCGCAGCAGGCCGGCCCTGAGGCGGATGTTCTGCCAGGAAGCGGTGGGAAGGAAGTCGGGCTGAGTCGTACTGCTACTCCTTCGCCCGTTCCAGATACTCGCCGGTGCGGGTGTCGATCTTGATCAGGTCGCCGATATTGACGAACACCGGGCACTGGAATTCGGCACCAGTCTCCACCTTGCAAGGCTTGGTCACGTTGTTGGTCGTGTTACCGCGGGCGGCAGGCTCGCAATACTCGATCTTCAAAACCACGTGGTTCGGGGGGGTGACGGTAATCGGATTGCCGTTATAGAGCACCATGCTGCAGACCATGGACTCTTTGACATACCTCCATGTGTCGCCCACCTGGTCGGCAGTCAACTCGTACTGCTCGTAGCTTTCGTTGTCCATGAAGACGAACTTGTCGCCTTGGCGGTAGAGATACTGCGCATTGATTTCTTCGACATCGGCCGACTCAATGGAATCGCCGCTCTTCCAGGTGCGGTCGATGGTCGTGCCGCGGATCAGGTGCTTCAAGCGGCACTTGTACAATGCCTGCCCTTTACCCGGTTTCACAAAATTGCACTCGACCATCAAGTAGGGGTCGCCGTCGAGTTGGACCTTTAGGCCCTTTTTGAAATCGCTCGTGTTGATGCTGCCCACGTCAGATTTTCCGTTTCACTTCCTGAGATATGATTGGTAGGTTACGATTGGCTGTAGGCGTCCCGCCTGCGAAATAACACGTTTCACTTTCTGGGATGCCCTGGGTATGCTACGATTGGCCTCTATGGGAACTTCTGCTATTACACTCGAAACAGGCCACTCCACGGACGCCGTAGCGGCGGGCGAGGACTGGCGAACCCTCCTCGCCCAGGCAATCCGCGATCCGGTTGAACTCTGTCGCCGGCTCGGGCTGCCGGAGGAATTGGCGGCCGAGGCTGCTCGATCCACGACCGCCTTTCGCGTGCTGGTACCGCAGCCCTACCTAGCCCGGATTCGTCCTGGCGACCCTAACGATCCGTTGTTGGCCCAAGTCCTACCCCGAAAGGCGGAAATGGCCAATGCGCCCCAATTTGTACACGATCCGCTGCACGAGGCAGGAATTGTTCGCACGCCTGGGCTACTGGGAAAGTATAAGGGCAGGCTCTTAATCGTAGCAAGTGGGGCTTGTGCCGTCCACTGCCGTTTTTGTTTTCGGCGGCATTTTCCCTACGTTCAGACACTGTCAGGGCGCACCTGGCATGGGGTTTTTAAGCAAATCGCTGCAGAAACGTCGATCGAGGAGGTCATTCTCAGCGGTGGCGACCCCCTGACGACCCACGATTGCCGCTTGGCAGAAATCGCCCAGCAGCTTTCAGAAATCCCCCACCTTCGCCGGCTGAGGATCCACACGCGCCTGCCGATTGTGATTCCACAGCGGGTGAACGATGAACTTCTGGCCTGGCTACGCGGTACGCGGCTGGCAACCTTCGTGGTTGTCCACTGCAACCACCCCGCCGAGATCGACGCGGACGTGGCTGCGGCTTTTGGTCGGCTGGTGGATGCCGGCGTGCCGGTTCTGAATCAGGCCGTGTTGATGCGTGGGATCAACGATGATGCCGAGGTACTGACTGAGCTTTTCGGCCGGTTGGTCGATCTGCGGGTGATGCCTTATTACCTACACCAACTCGACCGCGTGGCCGGGGCCGCGCATTTCGTCGTGCCCGAAGAGCGCGGCCGCGAATTGATTTTCCAACTTCGCGCCCGGCTGCCGGGCTACGCCGTGCCGCGCTATGTTCGTGACACGCCGGGGGCGGAACATAAGGTGGTGCTAGAGTGACCGCTAAGGATCGTCGCATCAATAACTGTCGTGTTTTGCCCCCTCGCCGAGCGGGGGCGGACGGCACACGGAGTGTGCCTGCTACTTTTCTTGCGACACTTATTGATGCGCTGATCCTAAATCCCGCACTACGAAACTGGGCTACTCGCCATGATCTGGGCCAGCCATTAGAATGTCATGAAACCATCGGAACCGTTATCCATGAATTCAATCCAACCGCTCATTGCTAAACTGCGCGAGAACATCAGCCGCGTGGTTTTAGGCCAAAGCGAGGTCGTCCGGCTGACGACAGTAGCCCTTTTGGCGGGTGAGCATGTCCTCCTGGAGGACGTTCCCGGCGTGGGAAAAACGCTGGTGGGGAAGGCCGTTGCCCGCAGCTTGGCGAGCGAATTCCGCCGCATTCAGTTCACGCCCGACTTGCTGCCGGGCGATATCACGGGCAGTAGCATTTACAGCACCGAGTCGCGGCAGTTTGCCTTCAGTCCAGGGCCGATTTTCGCCAACATCATCCTGGCTGACGAAATCAACCGTGCGACGCCTCGGACGCAAAGCGCATTGCTGGAGGCGATGAGCGAGCGGCAGGTGTCGGTTGACGGGCAAACCCACCCACTCCCCCGGCCGTTCATGGTCATCGCCACGCAGAATCCCGTCGAGTTTGAAGGCACCTACCCGTTGCCGGAAAGCCAGCTCGACCGCTTTCTTTTGCGGATTCCCATGGGCTATCCGTCGCGGGAAGTCGAATTGCAGGTTCTGACGAGCCATCGGGAAGGGGAACCGGTCGATTCCCTGCAAGCAGCACTCGATGGCCGGCAAGTGGTTGAGCTTCAGGAGGCGGTTCGCCGCGTCGAGGTCGATGCGGCGTTGAACAGCTACTTATTGGACATCGTCTTGACCACGCGGAAGTGCGAGGAACTCCATGTGGGGGCAAGCACTCGGGGTGCTCTGGCCCTGTACCGCGGGGCCCAATCGGCGGCCTTGATCGCGGGGCGCAACTACGTCGTGCCCGACGACATCAAAAATCTGGCCGTGCCGGTGCTTGCCCATCGTGTGATCCCCAAGGGGTATCTACACGGCGGCCAACGTCAGGCGGTGGAGTCGCTCATCGAGCGTCTGGTTGAGGAAGTGCCGGTGCCTTCGTAGGGTTCGTGCCATGAAAACGCGTCGTTGGACTGCGATCACACGCGAGGGGTGGCAATACCTCATCATCTTTGCCTTGATCTTCGGCGGTGCCCTGGTCAACGACGTGAATTTGCTGCTGATTCTTAGCAGCATGCTTGCCGGCCCGCTGCTGCTGAGCCGCCATTTGGCCCTATTCACGCTTCGCGGCCTCGTCGTGCAGAGACGTCTGCCGCGAGCTATCTGTGCGGGCGATTTGCTCATCGTCCAACTGGCGATATCGAATACTCGGCGGAGAGTGGGGAGTTGGATTCTGGTTCTCGAAGAACCCATTCGTCTCCTAACGGGTGGGCGGGAAGCCAAACGCAATGGACTCGTCAGCGAGGCCAGCGTGCTCTTTCCGTATGTCCCTGCCCGGCAGACCAGCAAAGGCGATTATCGCGGGCGGTTGACGCAACGCGGCCGATACCGCCTCGGTCCGATGCGGCTATCGACGCGATTTCCCTTCGGTTTGTTCCGCTACTCGATGAATTGCAGCACATCGGCCCAATTGACGGTGTTGCCGCGGCTGGGGCGACTGACCCAGAGTTGGAATGCGCTGCGTCACGAGTCGTTTGCCGGCAACGAGCGCCGCGAACATCGTCCGGGCATTGACGGCGATTTCTACGGGCTTCGGCCCTGGCAGCGAGGCGACAGCCGCCGCTGGATCCATTGGCGGACTTCCGCCCGGGCCGGCGGGGTCATGGTCCGTCAGTTCGAGCAGCCGCACAGCCGCGACGCCGTGATCGTGCTGGATCTCTGGCAGCCGAAGGTTCCGGACGCGACCCACGCGGAGAACGTCGAGTTGGCCGTGAGTTTTGCCGCCACGTTGGCCGCCGAGCTTTGCCGCAGGGGAAGCAGCGACGTGTTTCTGGTGGCTGCCGATCCCGAGCCGCGAGTTACCGGCGGCCACGGCTCCAGTGCCTTGCTTCAAGACCTGATGGAGCGGCTGGCCTTGGTCGATGCCCAATCATGCGACCAAGTGCCGGAGTTGTTGCATCAAGCCGTCAGCCAGATCGAGCCTGGCACCGAGATCGTCTTGGTCAGCACGCGGCCGGTCGATTTGTCTCAGGCGGACTATTCGGGCAAGTTACCGGGCGACGTGGTACGGCGCATTTCCGGGCGTGGTCTGCGAATTATCGATACCTCCAGCGCGAGTCTGGCCCGATATTTTCTGGTGGAGCCGTAGGGTGGGACAAGCATCGAATGGTGCATTACGCGAACGGATCTGGAACAGCGGTAAGAGGCTATCCGAAAACTCCCCTCTCCCTTTGGGAGAGGGGCAGGGGGTGAGGGTTTTCGGTACGGAATCGGCTCTTTTACCACGGTTAGGATCGGCGCATCAATAAGTGTCTCAAGAAAAGTAGCAGGCACACTCCGTGTGCCGTCCGCCCCCGCTCGGCGAGTGGGCAAAACACGAAAGTTATTTATGCGCCGATCCTTAGCTCGACCCTCGCCGAACGGAATGAATTCCATTTTACGAGAAAAATGATCCTGACGGCTATTGCATGGCCACTATATCGAGTGGTTTTTGAGACAGGCACTTGAGGCAGGCCTTCTTGCCAACCGATAGGATTTATTGTAGAATCGACGGTTTGTCACAAAATTGGATGAGGAACCTCATGACTCTGAAGCAAGATCGCGAAAATTTGGCCCAGGTAAAACTGGCATTGGCCGACAAGTACGAGAATCTGGCCAGCACGATCAGCAGTAAGCCGCGGAAGGCCAACTATCTTCGCCATGTCGATAAGTTTCGCCGTCAGGCAGCCGATCTGCGAAATTTGAACAGGTAGAACGTGTTTTTAATCACACGTTCATGAAAGCGAAATAGTTAAGGTCGTAGGACGGCCTTCCCAGGCCGTCTGGAAATCTGCAAGCGGATTACCATGGCCATGCTGTATGCTTCCGGGTATTCAGTTTTACGCGGGAAGGGTCGCTTTATCTTCTTGGCCTCCCTAGCACCGATCTTCCTAGGCGCAGTCGGGTTGCGTCTGGTCTTTGGTGGTGGTGAGGAGGTCGCGGCCGGCGAGCAGCGATTGGCCGCAACTACCTTCTACCTCTCTTCGGACAAGTTGGAAGGTCGAGGATTCGGAACCAAGGGAATTGACTTGGCAGCCGATTACATTGCCGATCAGCTCCGCCAGCTCAATCGCTACGGCATGAAGACCGATCTTTGGAGCGGCAGCCCTTTTCAGAAATTCAAGGTCGCCATCGACGCCGATTTGGGCCCGAACAATTCCATGGCCCTGGTCGGTCCCCCCATGGGCAAGAACGGTAAGCCGCGGAGGATCGAACTGGTTCTGGGCAAAGATTACACGCCCTTGGCAATCAGCGGGAACGGTAAATTCGACCTGCCCTTGGCCTTCGCCGGCTACGGAATCACGGTCCGCAGCAAGGCCAACTACGACGACTTTGCCGAGGTAGACGTCGCCGGCAAGGCCACCATCATGCTCCGCCACCAACCGCGTGATGCGGTGGACGACAAGGAATCGGCACCCATCAAAGAAACCGCCTGTACGTCTTTCCGCCACAAGGTGTCCAACGCTTGCGAGCACGGCGCGGCCGCAGTGATTTTTTGCAGCGATCAGGCCGAAGTCCGCCGCCGACGCGGCAAAGACGACGCGCTGCTGTCGTTCCACGTCGCAGGCACCACGTTCACTCGCCCGGACGTAGCGGTGATCAATTTTCGTCAGGCCGTAATCGACAACATGCTCCGCGATCTGAACGAACCGGCACTGGGTAAGATCGAAGAGGAGATCGATCGCACGCTCAAGCCGGCCAGCCGCGAATTGAAGGGCTGGCGGATTCAGGGCGAGACCGACGTGCGGCACGTTCCCTGTGAAGTGAAGAATGTCGCGGCCGTCCTTCCCGGCGAAGGACCGCTGGCCAATGAAGTGATCGTGTTGGGTGCCCACTACGATCACCTGGGTTACGGTTCCCGCAGCACGCTCCCTTCCAAGCGCGGGGCAATCTACCCTGGGGCCGACGACAACGCCTCGGGCGTGGCCGTGGTGCTTGAGGTTGCCCGGGCTTTGGCTCAACGGCCGCGGAAGCTTCGCCGCACGGTAGTATTTATCCTTTTCACGGGCGAGGAATGGGGCTTTTGGGGCAGCAGCCACTATGTGAACGATCCCGTCGTGCCCATGAGCGAGACCGTCGCCATGATCAACCTCGACATGGTTGGCCGGCTCCGCGAGGATGCCCTGACGGTCAACAGCGTAGGCACCGGCACGGGCTTCAGCGGGCTTTTGGACCAGGCTAATCGTCTGTATGGCTTCCATCTCACGAAGGTTGCGGGAGCTTCCGGACGCAGCGACCAGGCGTCGTTCTACGCGAAGCGGATCCCAAACCTCCACTTCTTTACGGGAAAGCATCCCGACTATCACCGTCCCACCGACACCTTCTCCGGCGTGAATATTTCTGGAATGTGGCGGATTGCCAATTACGTACTCGACATGACGGTGGCTCTGGCCGACGCACCGCAACGGCCCGACTTCGTGGCCGTGCCGATGCAGCGGCGGGCTGGCGACATGCCGCAGCCATTCTTCGGCTGTATCCCCGATTTTACCCGTGAGGAAGCGGGCTATCCGATCGGCGCCGTGATCGCCGGCAGTCCTGCCGAGCGGTGCGGCTTGCGGGGTGGTGACGTGATCGTGAAGTTCGGCAAGCATTACATCGGCATCGGGGATGATTTTGACGACGCCTTGCAGAAGTATGCCGCCGCCGACCGGGTGAAAATCAAGGTCCGCCGGAAGAACTCGACGATGACCTTTGAAGCCACCCTGGCCGCGCCACAGTAGGGCTCACATTCACGGAGACGGAAAGCTCCATTGGAATTAGAATATGAACCAAAATTTGTCCATGGCTAATACCGCGATCAACCTCCTTAACCCATTTCCCGAGAGAGGTGAACCCGTGAAGAAACTGGTTACCCGTTTACTGACCGTGCATTGGATGCTGTTCTTCGTCCTGGGCAGAATGGTCCCAGCCGCCGAAACGGTTGCCGCAATCGCCCTCGTGCCGCAGCCGCGGGAAGTGCAGAGTAGGCCTGGCCAATTCGTAATCCAGCAAGATACGGCCATCCTCGTGGACAAAGACTCGCCGGACGCGACGAGCATCGCCAAGCTGTTGGCCCAACGGATTCGGGCCAGTACCGGTATGGATCTCAAGGTATTGGCGTCCGACAGTCTAGGTAAGAAACCAGGCTCGATCCGCCTCACAACGGGCGGCGCTAACGCCGCACTCGGTCATGAGGGCTACCAACTCGATGTTGCGCCGGATGGCGCCCTCATCACCGGGGGCGGTGCGGCGGGGATGTTCTACGGTACGCAGACCCTGCTCCAACTACTGCCGCCGCAGGTGTTCAGCACAACAAAGGTCCAAGAGCCGGTCGCCTGGGAAATCCCCTCCGTACGGATCAACGACCAGCCGCGGTTTGTTTGGCGCGGGTTGTTGCTCGACGTGGCGAGGCACTTCTTTAGCAAGGAGGAACTCAAGGACTTCATCGACCTCATGGCGCAGCACAAGTTGAATACCCTGCAAATCCACTTCACGGACGATCAGGGCTGGCGGGTGGAGATCAAGCGGTATCCCAAACTGGCCGAGGTCGGTGGGTGGCGGAAATCGATTGGCTTCGGATTCGCGGCGAAGGACGGTAACGCCTACGGGAAAGACGGCCGCTACGGAGGCTTCTACACACAGGACGACATCCGGGAACTCGTCGCTTACGCGAAGGCCCGCTATGTGACCATCGTGCCGGAGATCGAGATGCCAGGGCACTCAGGAGCAGCACTGTCGGCGTATCCCGAGTATAGTTGTTTCGGCGGATCCTACAACCGCGATTCCGGGCCAATGGGCATTTATTGCCCTGGAAACGATGCGGCCTTCACCTTCCTGCAAAACGTGCTGAGTGAAGTGATCGGCCTCTTCCCGGGCAAATACATTCACATCGGGGCCGACGAAGTTGACAAGGGCAACTGGACGCGGTGCCCGAAATGCAAGGCCCGCATCAAGCAGGAGGGCCTCAAGAATGAACACGAGCTGCAAAGCTATTTTGTCAAGCGGATGGAACGGTTCATCAATGCTCAGGGGCGCACGATGATCGGCTGGGACGAGATCCTCGAAGGCGGCTTGGCACCCAAAGCCACGGTGATGAGCTGGCGCGGCATTGAGGGCGGAGTGATCGCGGCCAAAGCCGGCCACGACGTCATCATGACGCCCACTAGCCATTGCTACCTCGACTACAATCAGGCAAAGTACGGCGAACCCCGCGCCATTGGCGGATTTTTACCGCTGGCACAGGTTTACCGCTACGACCCACTGCCGTCGGGACTACCGGCCGAGAAGGCCAAGCACATCCTCGGGGCCGGTGGCAACCTGTGGAGCGAGTTCTTCCCGAACTACGCGCAGGTGCAGTATATGGCCTACCCGCGGGCATGTGCCATTGCCGAGCTGACGTGGACTGATCCCAAGCAGAAGAACTGGGACGATTTCAAACGCCGTATCCAGACACAGCTTGAACGGCTGAAGGTCCAGGGCGTGCATTACCGAGCGCCGAAGAAGAATGATGCCGGCTGGTAGCATCGCTCCGCGGGAAGGCTGCCTCACCAGTACCTATCTCGCGTTCGCGTGCCAGAGGCTACCGAAAAGCCCTCACCCCCTGCCACTCTCCCGAAGGGAGAAGGGAGTTTTCGGATAGTCTCTCAGATCCGATTTTCCTACGCGACTGAACCTTGTGCCGTCTACCGAGGGGACTTCACTTCCACCCAGGCACCCGTGCGCACGGTCACCGGGCCGAGCAGACCTGCCGGCTGTAGCCGGGTTCGCCCGTTCCAATTCTTCAGGGTCGTATACGTCGTACGGTTGGCACCGCGTTGCTCGTCGCCAATAAGCCGGTTCAACCACGCGTTGACCACTTCGACTTCCAACGTGTTTCCGCCCGACTTCACCACGGCACTGATGTCCACGGTGTAAGGCTGCTTCCAAACGGTTGCCACCTCGTGACCGTTGACGCGCACCTTGGCGATGGCGTGAACCGTTCCCAGATCGAGAACGGTGGCTGCTTTTAGGTCGGATACTTGGAACTCGGCGCGGTAGGTTGCCGCGCCGGAAAAGTACTTGATCGCCGGATCGGGATGCTCGGACCAGGAGGTCAGCTTGCCGAACGTCACGGTTTTCCCTGGGAACGTGATCTGCCACGGCCCAGTCATCTCGATCGCCTCGCCCAGTTCCAGCTTCCGGCTTGCTAGGTCCGACTTGCTCTTTCGGAAAACGACAAACACGGAGCCGGCGGGATCGAAGTGCAAAGGCACGATCGTCCGCCCATCTTTCACGGTGTACGGTGCCGCCTCGATCTTTCCCGTATCCGGCCACCACAACTCGGGCTCGCGGCCGGTTACGCGAAACGATATCGCCTCGTCGCGCTGCTGGGCCCGCTGGTTCGAGAGGAAATAGATGTCCGTTTCGCCGTCCTGACGGTGTTTCCAGAGAATGTCCACGGGACCAACCACATCCACCGGCACCTGCAAGCGACGGAACGCCTCCCTGAGATCGATGCCCGTCATCACGCGCGGCCCGTTCCAGATCCCGGCGGCAAGGTTTTTTACCTCGGTGTCGCAGGCCGGGAAGTTTTGCAGGCTGGGCGAACGCTGCGGTGCCGGGCCAAGCACCGTACCACCGGCGGCCACCAGTTGCCCGATCTTCTTCAGCAGTGCCGGCCGCATCGTCGCCGACTCCGGCAGTACCAGCAACTTGTAGCTCATCCCGCTTGGCAGCACGAAGCGGCCGTTCTCTACGGTCATCCGGTTCTCGATGACGTCCGCATTGATGTAATCGTAGTCATAACCCGCGGGCAGCTCCGGTTTGCGGATGCCGGCCATCTTCGGCGCGTCTTCGGTAATGAAGTATGCCACGTCGGCCACATGCCTGCCGGATTGCAGCATCACACTGCATCGGCGCAAGTAATCAATCCACGCCTTGGAGTACTCAAACCACGTGTTGTTGCGATTGAACTCCGTGCCGAACCAGGCGTTGATGCCCGGCTTCTGGTCGGAGCGCGGCTGGTGGATGTAGACATGCAGCACGAATTGGTTGATCCCCTCGCAGAACGCCCAGTCGCCACGCGCCTTCAAATCGCGGGGCGTGTTCACAAACGCCGGGCCGCCAGTGAATGCCTCAGCCCACACCACAGGCATTCCGTAAATGTGCGCTGCCGACGCCGCGTCGCGCAGTTCGACGCCGCTAAGGTCGCCGTTGACCCAGAACTCGCCCCCGATCTCGTCGCACGAGCCGCCATATTTCAAAAACTCGCTCGGGAAACCCCAATGCCCATAGTTTTCGAGCCACATCTTCAAACCATGCTCGCGGCACAGGTCGCGCAGCCCGCCGACATAATCCTCGGCCACGCGATCAGCCACCAGCCGGCGCAGATCCCACAGGAACCGGTCCGACTGGTCGGCGCTGCCAACCACGCGGCCGGTCAGCACCGGCATGAAGGGCAACGGGTCGTAGGCATAGTGCTCGCGGAACAACGCCGCAAAGCCGTCGGTCCAGTTCTGCGGCCCCATCTCGTAGCTATCGGCCACGACATGTTTCCAAGCCTTTCGTTCCGCGGCCGGTATCCGATTCAACAGGTCGCCGATATAGGCGTCGAAGTGCGATTTCAGCGCGACGCGGTTCATCTTGTCCACTTCCAACCCGGTCGCTTCCGGCGGTGCCGGGCTGTTCTTCGTGCCGGTGGGCGTCATGGCCGTGCGCAGCACGATCCATTCGCCCGCCGGGACATTCCACTCAAGCGTGCCGTCCGCCGCCATCAACTTGCTCAGATCGCGCACCGTCTGCGGTTTGATCGTCAAGTCCGCGGTCTCCGGTTCCGCCTGCACCGGCCACGTGTAGAAATCAAACGGCGGAACCGGATCCTGGAAGACTTTCAACAGCGACTTCTCGGCGAATGCCTCGGTGCGTGCCGCAGACGAAAGCCGGACCTCGCCGAGTTTGCAGCCGCCCGAGAATTTTAACTGGAAAACCTTTGCCGTGGTGGCCGGAAATGCGACCACCACGGGTGCCAAAGGCACGGGGCCGACGTTGAGTGTGAGGTTGTGCCGGTCGATCTTGAACGCCTTCACCCTCCGGTATTGCTTGCCGTCGTCCGACGCCTGCAACTCGGCCGTGACGTTCATGGCCTGGAGCGGCTGCACGCTCAGGCTCCGCGCCGTAAAGGATGAGGGCATCACGAACGTGACGGACGTGGGCGTGCGCGATGTTTCCTTCGCGCACTCGCCGTCCCCTGCCGGTGTCGGAAATGCAAGCACGGCGATATCCTGAAAGTTGCCCGGTGGCGAGGGCAGTTTGCCCTTGAAGTGCTGCGGTCCGTTCAGCCGCAACTCCGGTAGCACGACATAGCGCATCGCCTGATCGGGTTTCACCCACGGACCGCCGGATTGGCTCCAACCGGGCGAGTTGAACATTCCGATGTCCACCCCCAGGCGGCCGCCTTCACGCACTGCGTGCTCGATGAAGCCCCACCACGAGTCCGTCAGGGCCTTCGACCCGCCGGCGGCGGGTTTGCCGCTCATGCCACTGATAACGCCGATGTACCCCTCGCCGATCCCCACTCGCCGCATCGCCTCGAGATCTTGCGTGATGCCTTCCTTCGTGATGTGGCCGTCCATCCAATACCAGTAGCATCGCGGCCGCGTCCCCTCGGACGGCGAGGCGAAACTCTTCTCCAACTCGTCGGCAACAATGACGCGACACAACGACGAGAGTGCCAACAGCAGCAAGATGCAACGCATGATGTGTTTCCCTCTTATTCGGGATCTCCCAGATAGGCTCCGCCCAGATAGATTCCGAGTGGCAGCAGTCTTCTCATCCTACCAAAACGACTCACAACCTACCAGTTGATACGCCGATTCCCCGTCCAGAATAGAAACCGTGGGGTATCGGCCGGGGTGGTGCGATCGTTGTTACACACAAGTCCTTGAGCGACCCCATCCAGCTTGCTGGATGGGGTCGTGTTGGTCTTTG
>JBAWVO010000086.1:0-22045 GCA_037147235.1 Planctomycetota bacterium
AACTGCTGTCATCGAACGGTGCGTTACGCGAACTGATCTGGAACAGCGGTAAGTGTTGTCAGCGTCTCGACTTCGTGTGCAACCCACCATTTGCCGGGCAGTTCGCTCCACGCACCCTACTAGGGGTTGACGCCGCGCCTCCCCGGCGGCCGGGTGTGGCCGGTTTCGAGACCCTCCACCTTGGTTTCATCTGGGTCGTCCGGGGTTTTCATCTCGCCTTGCTTTCTTGGTTTTGGCCTGGTATCAGGCGGGGGCTGTCTTTCCGGCTCTTTGACTGCCTTGTCCCATTCCTGGGTCTCGGCTACTTCGTCGTGCATAACGAGGTTGCCGGATTCGTCCATCACGAGGATCACGCCAGGGCTGACGATAGGCCTGTCCCTGGGAGCCGGCAGCGGATCACCGCCCTGGAGATCGACCAAGATACAGTTGGGGGTAAGATCGACCTGCGTGGCTCTGGTTACGCCTGGGGCTTTGACCGCTGCCCCCGGGAAATTGAGAACAGTACCGCGAATCAGACCCGACTTGTGGAAACTGCCGTTCAGTCCAGAATCCTCCTGCCAGATCAGAACGCGAACCTCCGCGCTGATTTCTTGTGTGCCCTTGGCGGCGACAACCGGCCCGCCCAACAGCCGCATATCGCTCGACATGCGGCCCGAGGTGCATGACGACGACCATTTGGCATAACGGGGATCCGTAGGATTGATGATTTCACCACCTTTGTCTTTGATCAGTTTTGTGTCTTTCACACCAATCCATTTGGATATTGCCAACTCCTGTTCCTCAAGCCACATGGCATCCAATCTGTAATTTGGATTTCTGAGTACCAGAAATATCCGATACTGATACTGTTTATTCGGATTGACGTCGAGGTCGAAGAAACGCAGCAGCAGGTAGTCCGGTATTTGTGCCTCTTCATCCTTGGGAGCGGCTTGTTCGGTCTTAGGTTTTGGGACGTCGGTTTCGCCGAGAAGCCCTTCCCCACCCGCATTGATGCCGGGTACGCCGGCAGGAGGCACGTTGTGGCCAGTGCCAGGCTGTCTGTGTCCCGGTCCGACGGGCCCGGGGGCGACAGGTACACCCGGGCCAGGTCGATGAGTCGGCTCTCCCGCAGTCACCGTTCCCTCGTCTTTGTCGGCCCCACGCTCGACCATGGGAATTTGTGGGGGGAAAACTACCTCGTTACCCCAAGTCGCATCCTTGAGCAGAGGCAAGGGTGCGGTAAGAGAAGGAAGAACAAAACGGGGATCCGCAATCTCAGCCTCCGTTCGGCCGCCTATCTTGGCGGCTTCATTTGCACCCAGTGGGAAAACCATGAACTTTGACCACTTGGGTTCGCCTGTCGCGGCGGGAACCAATTCGGCCCGTTGGACAAAATAGCCTACGTAGTTCGGCTTGTCTTCGTGGGGGTCATTCCAGGCGGCCCCTTCAAACTTGGCTCGATACTCGGCCAATTGTTTTTTGTAGGGAACAAGTCCCGTAACGACAATCCAGTGCTTGCCGATGGTGCCAACCTTGCCTTCCACTGCGGGAAGGGCTCCCCGCCCAGGAATGGCCCGCAACTGCTCCACGGCAAAAACTTCCGGGGCATCGCGGACACGGCGCGGCGCGATTGGTTTCCAGCTCAATCGGGGAGGCATCGGATACGCGACTGGATCGATGATTTTCTTGGCACCATCAATAATATCCGCGTAGTTTAGGTAATTCGCCACGTCCGTGGGCTTCTTGTCCCCGACCGTCTTGGTATTGGGCCCCTTGGCGATCTTGGCCAAGGCGTCGTCGGTCTTTTGTTTGAGTTCTTCCGGCTTCCCCGCATATCCAGTGAGCATGACGGACTGATAGGCGAAAAAAAGAAACAAAGCGGCGACCAGCCCAACCACGATTTTCTCCGTGTGGTCAATGAAGAACTGCTGAATCACCTTGGGATCGAATTTCGTTTTGGATTTCATGAACGTCCTCCACTGGATTGCGTGCTGGTTGGCGGACTACTCGTGGCAGGAGCGGTTGGCGCGGTCGGCGTGCCAACCTTGGGCGTCGCCGGCGCGGCTTGACCTCCCTTGTCACCGGCCGTCTCGCCCGGATTTTGAACGTGGGGGGGGTTATAGATGTAAATGACGCCCTGTACTTCCACGGGCACCGGCTGGTAGACCGGGTCGAACGATTCTTCTTTGTAAACGAATTCCTTGCCTCCTCCGGGATCACCGCCCCCCATGCCGATGTGCATGGCCGGATTCGTCACCGTTGTGCCTGTTTCGCCACCGGCGGAGGAGGAATCGGGGGCGATCAAGTCCACGGGGGATGGTTCCTCCACGAGAATTCGCACGGCACGGACGTCGATACGCATGGCGGAATTGGCGCATTCAGCCAGTAGTCGGGGTATTTCCTTCTGTTCGATGATAACCTTCAGATTGATCGGCATCATGCGAAATTCGCCGTAGGGTTGCCGCGAGGGGTCCGATAAGGGCTTGCCTTTGTCATCGACGTAACGGCCAACCAAGGGGGAGTTGCGATCACTGGGGGCTCCAGACGTAGGCGTCGGTGACGCGCCATGGGATTCGGCCCCGGTGCCACCGGCCTCGGCGGGTAGATTGAACAGAACCCTCTCGCATTGGGTCCAACTCTGAACCGCGTCCTTGCCAATGTCCATCGCCAAAATTTGCTTGATACGAGCCACTTTGTGGTTAGCGGGTTTCTGGTAGTGATCCTGGTCGGATCCCACGTTGTTGGTATTCCGAATGACCTTCAGCAGGGTCTGGTAGACCCAGAGATCTTCCTGGGCTATCATGATGTCCAAGGTGGTTGGGTTATTAGGCAAGCGAGCGACGACCGACTTGAGCTTTTGATCGGCATTGACCCAATCGACGATGCCGATGGTTTTTTGGGTTGGTTGACCGTTGGCGGCCGGAACGTCCTTGTCCTCGACAACCGTTCGCCGTTCGATCAGGTCAAAGTGTTTGGGAAAGTCCTCCACGATGTGATTCCGATAGCGACTGCGGTAGAAGTCGACCAACTGTTGGCTTGGAGGGAGTTTCTCAATGTCCTCCATGGGTGCCCTGATTTCTTCAAATGCCTTCTTAAATTCCTCCTGTTCCTTGTCGTTGGCAAAGAGTTTGGGCAAGACATTGTGGTTGAGCTGCTCGCGATAAAGGCGGGTGGACGCATCCACCACCTGCTTGGTCAGCGGGCCGCTTTCCAGATCGCGGATCTGCTGAATATACTTCGCGCTGGGATGCTCGGAATTCATGACAATTCTGACCGCCACGCCGCGTTGGTTTTCGATCTGCCCCTTGCGTGTCACAAATTGCTTCGCCAGTTCGCCCGTCGCCAAAAACCAACTGACGAAGGATACCAACAAAATCAGGCCGCAGAGAACCCAAAAGTGAAACTTCTTCAACACTTCGAGAAAGGCTCGAAATTTTTCCATGATGGTCTGCTCCTTGCCAAAGGTCAGGGTTTCTTGGGGGCTGCTGCTGGCGGCGTTGCCGTCGTGGGAGTTTCAGAAACTGCGGTTGCGGCACCGGCGGGTGGGGGCACCTGATCGGTCAGCGACTTCGGCTGCCAAACGAATTGGACACGGAATCGAAATCGTTTGACATTCACTTTCTTCTCAGTCCCCGCCGAAACATCGGCACCACCGGCGTCACCGCCCTTGCGCTTCGGGCCGGGAATGAAGATTTCTTCTGGGCTGATCGGTTCGGGTTTGATAAGAACCGGATAGGAAACACCCAGGTCATGCATTTTTTTGCTGGCCAGTGCCTTGATGAGCGTATTGCGAACATACTGGGCGCCTTCGCCTTCTTTGTCGTCGTCCGCGTTATGATAATGACGACCGTAAAGTTGCACGATCAGCCCCGGCCCCGAGGGGCCGACGCTACTCACGGCCCCGGCATTACCCCCAGGAGTCGCCGTACTACCGGACACTGCGCCCGACGACGGATCGCCCAAGGGGGGGGATCCGGGCGAGTCGAGGACCGAGATATACCAAGGCTTCACCAGCGTGAACCATCTACCAACGTCTTCCACCCGCTGCGAGTCAAGGTTGGTAACAAGCATCTGTTTACGTTGCATGATGATCTTGCGCAATTCGACGGGATCGGTTGTCGAGGGCATCGGCTTGTCGTCCTTGGGTAGGCACTCATCGACCGCCGAGAGAAGATCGAGCCAGTGTTTCCGCCCCTCGAGATTATTGACGAGATGGTCGCCATGTTCCTTGGTTTCCTTGAATTTTTTCAGTGCCGCCTCTTCGTCGGCGATCAATCGTTTGGACTCCCGGTCGACGTCGCTCACTTTACTTTCAAGCGGCTTCCAATTCCTTTCCTTCACGGAGCTGAACTGATTCGAGTAGGCCAAGTAGCTGATCGAGCAGGCGAGCATGACCAGGGCCGCCGCCAACACGGCCCAAGGCTTTTTGCGGCGGATGAGCCGGTCCATGGTGATTTCCTTCGGCAGCAGATTCGTCCGCAGCCCGCCACTGCCCAGGGCTTGCAAACACAAACCGTAGCAGACGCCGAAAGAAAGGAGGTTGTCTTTGAAGGCAGGCGTGGCCAAGACCTCGGGACCGACCATACCACGGAAGGTCTCCACGCGCTCGATCTCAAAACCCAAGCTCTGGGCCAGGTAGCGACGCAGCCCAGGCAGTTTGAAGGCATTGCCCATGGCCACCACACGGCCGATTTTCGCCGTGCGGTCCAGATTGGTAAAAAAACCCAGCGATCGCTGCAACTCGGTCTGCAAGTCGTTGAACACCGGCCGCATTGCCTGGAACACGGCCTTGGGGTCCTGGGCCGTGGTGGCATTCCGCTTCAGGTGTTCGGCCTTGGCGAAGGTGAGTTTCATCTCCTTCGTTAGGGCCTTGGTGAAGTGGCTTCCACCGAGTGGTACGCTACGCTGCCAGACCTTGAAACCATTAGTCACCACTAGGTCCGTGGAATCGGTCCCCAGCGACACCAGAACGATCGATTCCGGGGGATCGTCGGGGTCGTAAGTCTCCAGACTGGGCAGGTCTTGCAACATGTCAAACACGACGTAGTTATAGAGTGCCAGCGGGGCGAGTTGCACGATATCGACTTCGATCCCCGCCTTCACAAACGGATCGAGCGCGCGGAATACGGCGTCTCGCTTCATGGCAAACAGGCCAATTTCGGTTTCCAGCACAAAGCCCGATTCTTCGCTGCCGCCGCCCATCCGTTGGTAGTCCCAGATCACGTCGTTCAGATCGAAGGGAATCTGCTGACGTGCCTCGTAGCGGACGATGTCGGGGATTTTCTTGGCCTCCACCGGTGGCAGCTTGATGAACCGCGCCAAACCGCTTTGGCCGGAGACGGAAACGGCCACGCGGTCGTTGTGGACCTGGTTCCGCGAAAGGAACTGCTTGAGAGCGTCGGCCACAAGCTCGATGGGATTGGCATCGGGCTGCGTGAGAATCTTCGGATATTCGATGTAATCGAAAGCCTCGACGGTGATTTTGTCGGAGTCGTCATGCCCACTGCAGCGCATTGCCTTGAGGGCACACTGCCCTATGTCAATTCCCCAAACCGCGCTCGTTTTGGCCATGTGCTTATACTCCAAAGAAGACTGGCAACCACCGGGCTGCCTTACGCCCCGGGTTGGACTGCACGGCTCGCGGCTGCGCAGCACACTCGCATAGACTCTGTTTTCGCACTCTTGCTCTGTTCCTGACGGCTCCCAAGCCCGAAAAGGCGAATCCAGAGTGGACCGAAAAAGAGCCATCTGCCTCTAAACCCTAATTTATCGCAAAGGGAGGGCTGGTGTCAACCAAAAAACGTCGAGGTACGCACTAGATTTGGGGGAGGGTTCGGTATTCTGGGTTCAAACGCTATACTAAGGGGGGTATTTCCGAATTTATTGCGCCTCCGAGTACAAAATAGTGGCTCTCCGCCGGGTTTGCGGATAACTGTGGTGCGGGCGTCCCGCCTGCCCAAGATGTTGTGGTTGAACTAGGCAGGCGAGACGCCCGCACCACAAACCCGGCGGAAAGTACAAAATAATTATAGGCCCCCTCCTTGTTGATAAATAAACTTACCCCTATTTTGCCGTGCCGCGGGCGAGATGACCTAAGCGAGCCGCGTTCGGCTGCCCAGGCCGAAGAACTCTTGGCGGCTTGGACCGCCCTCTGGCACCCCGCACTGGTGGCAGCGGCGGGATCCATGCCCCGATGGCTGGCCGCCGCCTCGCCGCCGGACGATCCGGCCGGACACCTGATCCTCTTACCGCCGACGGCCGAACCGCTGCTGCCTGAGGATTGGCTTAGCCACGCCGAACACCTGGGGGCACGAATTATCCGCGGACAGAGCCGCAGGCCTGAGATGATCGCCGCAGCCCTGGCGATGCTCGACTCCCCGCCACCGCCGATCGACCTCGACTTGGCGGCCGATTTTCTCGCTTTGGGATACTCTCACTACGTGATCGAGACCATCACGGTAAGCATCCGCTATGCGAACAGTCTCGATGAGTCGGCCTTTGAACGCGAGTTGCTGGCCGCGGCGGTGGCTGCCTGTGGCGGCGATAACGACGAAGCCCGCGCAAGACTTCAGGCAGCCTATGACCTCTTGCATACGGCGCGAGAATACAACTATCCCAGTGAGTCGCACCTACTGGACCTGACGCTCGTCGCCTCGACGACCCTGGGTGCCGTGTTGCGGGCACAATTGACCGGCAGCGGGCCTGCCGGCGATGCGCCGTGCAACCTGCTTCTTTCCGCTCAGGTTCTCCAGGAGATGGCCGCCCGCGAACCCGCTACGCTGGATGCTTTGCGTCATGCCTTACAACAAGGCACCGCGAGCATCGTCGGCGGCGAGTTCTGCGAACTGGAATTACCGCTGCTCTCCCCCGAGGCCATTCGAGGGCAGCTTGAAAAAGGCTTGTCGATTTACCACAAGCACCTCGACACGCGGCCGAGCGTCTTTGGGCGGCGGCGTTTTGGCATGACGCCGATATTACCGCAGATTCTCGATCACCTACAATTTACCGGGGTGGTGCATGCCACGCTTGACGACGGTCACTTTCCCGTGGGCAATTCCAGCCGCCAACGCTGGGAGGGTATCGACGGCACAACCGTTGAGGCGATTTTCCGCGTGCCGATCGATGGTTTGCGTGCCGAAGGTTTCCTGCGCATGCCGCACTCCCTGTCCGGCGTCGGCGACATGGACCATCAGCCCACGGTAATCTTCGCCCATTGGCCCGGCAATACAAGCCTCTGGTATGAAGACATTTATCGGGCACGTCGCTATACGACGGTGTTAGGCTCGTTCCGCACGCTGTCCGATTATTTCGATCGGACCGGCACGTCGGGGCATCAAACGATGCCGAAGGCCGACGAATATCGTTCGCCCTACTTAAAGCAAGCGGTGGCTGCCGGCGAGCCTGATCCGATCTCGCGCTGGGTGCGATATTACGTACAGCGGACCATGGCCGAGGCGTCTCAATCGATTGCCGCACTGGCCACCTTGGCCGGTGGGAAGCCTTCGGTCTGCGTCGAAGGCCTCTTGGACGACATGGACGGCTCGTTGACGACGCCTGCGGGCGATGCCTCGCGGGAGGAGCGATTGACTGAAGTCAGTAAGACGGCGACGGCTGACTTCGCGCAAGCGATTGGGGCACAGGTCGTACAAGACGTGGGAAAAGTTCCCGCCGGCCTCGTGGTAACGAATCCCCTTAGCTTTTCTCGTCGTATACACGTGGATTTATCCGACCTTGATTCTCTGCCCGAGACGGGCGGTGCAGTCTTATGTGCTGGCGAGGAGGCGGGTCGGAAGTCGATTGTGGTGGAGGTTCCACCGCTGGGCTATGTCTGTGTCGTTCCGGCAAGCAGCCAGATGTCCCTAAAGTCGGCCCCGCGACGCTTCGGCCGGTTTCGCAAGTCTCCACCCCAGCCGCCGCCGATGGCCGAACTGATCGCCTCGCGCGGTGGTGCCGTGTTGCGGAACGAGTTCTTTGAACTGGTCATGGATCCCTATACCGGCGCACTCCGCTCGGTCTTCGACTTTCATTCCCGCGCACCGCGATTGGCCCAACAGGTGGCCATGCGTCTGCCGGGTGCGACCGACGAAGAGAACGCCTACTCGATCATGGCGGCCGATGAGATCCGTCTGCTGGCCACCGGCCCGGTGGTGGGGGAGGTACTGGTTCGCGGACGACTGGTCGATCGTAATGGCCAACTTCTGGCCGGTTTTCAGCAATCAACCCGCATCACTTGGGGGAGTCGCGTGATCGAGGTGGAAATTCAGCTTGATCCCCAGTGCCAACCGGATGCCGACCCGTGGAATTCGTATTATGCGGCTCGATTCGCATGGGGTCAGGATGCGCCGACGCTTTATCGTAGCGTGAATCAAGCAACCCTTGCGACCGACGTCGCACAACTGGAATCGCCGCACTTCGTCGAGATTCGCGGCGAGGCAGGTCGCACGACAATCCTCACTGCGGGCCTACCCTATCATCACCGTCGCGGCATGCGAAAACTTGATTCGCTGTTGATCGTGCGGGGCGAAACGGCCCGGCGATTCCGCCTGGGCATTGGCATCGACCTAGCGCAACCAATGGCCGCGGCGTTGGATTTCACGGCACCGTCACCGAGGATTCCGGTCGTGGCGCGGCCCAAGAACGATTCCGCCTGGCTTTTCCATCTCGACTCGCGCTCGGTAATCGCCACCCACTGGGAACCGATCCTCGAGAGAGGTTCCGTGGCCGGTTTCCGCGCGCGACTGCTGGAGACGGAGGGGCGCCATGTTTCGCTCGGCCTTCGGTCGTTCCGCACGATTCAGTCAGCCAAAAAGTCCGGCGGTACCGACTGTCCGCCCCACGATTTGACCCTCGAAGGCGATCGCGTCACGGTGCCCTTGAGGCCCTACGAATGGGCCGAAGTGGAGGGGCATTTTCAGTAATTTTCACCCGCGCCCAAGTTTGATTTGGCAAAATCCCGAGAGTGCGATTACAATGAAGGTAATGGGTTGAGAACCTACTGCACGGGAGCAACGGGCGTGAACGAAGACCTACGGCAACCACGACTATTGACGTTTTATCAGGTCTACTTGGATCGGCTGGACGGTAGTGCCTTTTCCAGCCGAGTGGGTGACTGCTACATGGCAGGCACTTTGCAGCGGCTGGTCGGTCACTCGATGTGCGAAATCCGCCGCGCGGCGGTGCTGGCTTTGGGGTATCTTGGCGATTATGAATCCAACTCCACGCTCGGCGCGGCCTTGCTCGACAAGGACCGCACGGTGCGCACTCTTGCCGAGAACGGCATCCGCCAGGTATGGACTCGGGCAGCCGGCGACAAGGACCGCACGCAACTCGACACGATCATCCGCCTGAACGCTGCGCGGCAGTTCGGAGAGGTTGTTCGCATGGCTAGCGACTTGATCGAGCATACGCCAGCCTTTGCCGAGGCATGGAATCAGCGGGCCTACGCCCATCACGCACTAGGCCACTATAACCAGTCCGTCCGGGACTGCCACGAGGCATTGGAAATTAACCCCTATCACTTCATTGCCGCCGTGGGCATGGGCCGGGCCTATCTCGAGTTGGGCAATCCGGTCTTTGCGCTGGAGAGCTTCCGCCGTGCCCTACAGCTCAATCCAGATCTTGAAGGCGTTCGCGTTCAAGCCAACCGGCTGGCAAAGTTGGTGGAAGGGACGTAACACGCACTATCGCACCTCCGCCGTTTGAGCCGCCGGCCGCAGTGTTTGCAAAGCTCGATCAGCATAATAACGGGGGTTGGAGCGAAATTTATCGAGCGTGCCTTCATCCGCGAACAGATAGATATGGCCGTCGAACTGTAGACCATGCTCGCGGAAGCCCGACACCGAACGGCCCTCTTCCAGCAAAAGGACCACGTCACCGCCGGAACTGACCGGCGCATAGCGGTCGGGGTCTGCCAAGAAGCGGCCTCGCTCCTCCACACCGGTAAATAGATAGGTCCGACCGCGGTGGATGGCCCCCCAAGCTTTCTTGCCCGCCTGCCAACGAGAGTTCTCCATGAGTTGAACTGGACAGAAACCATCAAGGCCAAGAAGTGGGTTGGCGGCCGGTTTGATATTGGCAGGTGGTGTAGCCCCTGCGACTGGCGGCTGCCCCATCGACGGCGATTGCCCCATCACGGGAGACGGTAAAGACACGGGCGGCTGACCCATCGCGGCAGGAGTTCCGACCGGCGGGCTAGGCTGAATCTGAGCAAAAACGCCGGCATCGCGTCGCTTTGCATCGGCCGCAACTTTGTTGAGTTTCGACAAGTACTGATCCACCGGCAAATATTCGATGACCGCGAGGACTTCACCCTGCGCGCTGGGGGCGAGAATCACGGTGGTTGGCAGCCGGGTGACGCCATATTGCTTCGCCGTATTCTTGTAGTAATCACAGTTGATTTTCACCGGAACGAAATTGGCTTCCAACGCCGCCGCAACCCCGGGTTGATTACGAATTTCGTTTTCCAGATGGTGGCATGCCGTACACCAAGGTGCCGAGAACACCACCAGTACAAGTCGATTCGACTGGCTGGCGGCTGCCTTAGCACTATCAATGGTGGCTTCCCAATGGAGGGGTTGCTGACCGGCTGCAATCCGCTGTACGAAGAAAAGCAGCATTAACGCCGGCAGAAACTGTCTCGCCTTACCCATTTTGACTGTCCTCGCCAGGAATCCGCAAGTTGACCCTCCCTAGTATCGGAAGCGAGGCTGGATCAGTTAGTGAAAAAAGCGTGAAAACGAGATGTGCGTTAATTTGGGTAATTTCGAGAAAACATGCAAGAAAATACGCGGGTGGCCGAAAAATAATAAAGTAGCCGCCAAGAATCGTAAATTCAGCTTGACATTTATTTCGTTAACGTTAATATAGCAGTAGATTGAGTTCTGCTTGGCAGGCGGGTGAGTTTCTCCCGCAATCTGGCATCTAAAATCGCCCTCCGCACAAGGGATGGTTCTTTCACGGGGGAGCGGGAGACGCTTCTCGGCCTGAATGCCTTTATATTGTAAGCGATTGAGAACGACGAGGCCCCGACCTAATCGCGGGGGATGGTGTCGCTAGCTTTGCAAGATATGGGCTGCCTGCACGGTCTATGAAGGATATCTAATAAAACCGGGGATCGGCCGGATTTCGGCGCGTCCAAATCGGATTTTGTTGGGCATCCTCAGGGTATGGCGAGTTTCGCCACAATTTGAATTTTGACCCTTGAGGTTTTGGTGCTTAGCCTGTCCGGTGGAGCATCCCTCTGTTTGATTGCGCTGCGCGAGCAGCACGCTCGGAAATTCGCGGTGACGTTTTCACCGCTTCAGCAAGGAGTTTTCTCTTAGGTGGACTATATGGCAAAAAAGAAACGAGGCCGGCTGCGCGGCCATGGTACGCAAGGCTCGGCACCGCGTAGTGGAAGTGGTTATCGTGGCGGTCACAACCGGCCGCCCATGCGTCCCCAATCCCAAAGTTATGATGCGGATCCGCAACGCATGGGCGATGCTCAGCAGGAAAACGGCGAAGTCGGTCCTTTGGAACCCGGCGGCGGCGTGCTGGAAATGCACCCCAACGGCTACGGGTTCCTCCGCGATTCCAAAACCAACTACACCCGCGAGCTGACCGACCCCTTCGTTCCAGGAAGCATGATCGAGAAGTTTGGGCTTCGCGAGGGTCTTCAGATCAACGGCATGATCCAGCCTGGCCGGCGGCAGCAGGGACCGCGACTCCGTGAAATAACGGATGTCGATGGCATGCCGCCCGAGCAATACCGCGAAGTCAAGTCCTTCGATCAACTCACACCGATCAATCCCGAGTCCTGGCTCCGCCTGGAGACCGGGCCAGAGCCCATGACCACCCGGGTCATGGATCTGCTCACGCCGCTAGGCAAAGGGCAGCGGGCATTGATCGTCGCTCCACCTCGCACCGGCAAGACGATTTTACTACAGCACATCAGCCACGGTATTTCCACGAATTATCCCGACGTGAAGCTGATTGTGCTTCTGATCGA
Organism: Planctomycetota bacterium; assembly: GCA_037147235.1. Taxonomy (GTDB): domain Bacteria; phylum Planctomycetota; class Planctomycetia; order Pirellulales; family Thermoguttaceae; genus JANXQG01. The sequence goes on from JBAWVO010000086.1 coordinate 11,966, forward strand.
CGAGCGGCCGGAAGAAGTGACCGACATGCGAAGGGCCGTCAAGGGCGAGGTTCTCGCCAGCAGCCTTGATCGCGACGTCGAAAGTCATGTCCGACTCTCGCAGTTGGCCGTCGAACGCTGCCGCCGCTTGGCCGAAATGGGCCAGGACGTGGTCCTGCTCTTGGACTCCATCACCCGCTTAGCACGGGCGTTCAATAAGTGGGTCGGAAACACCGGCCGCACGATGAGCGGCGGCGTGGACATCAAGGCGATGGACATTCCCAAAAAACTCTTTGCTACCGCACGCTTGTTCGAGGAAGGCGGTTCCTTAACCGTGATCGGCACCGCCCTGATCGACACCGGTAGCCGCATGGACGAACTGATTTTCCAGGAGTTCAAGGGCACCGGCAACCTCGAGTTGGTGTTGGATCGCAAATTGGCCGACCGTCGCATTTGGCCGGCGATCGACATCAGCCAGTCCGGCACGCGGCGCGAAGAGAAGCTATTGCCTCCGGATGTTCTGCATGCGGTGACCATGCTCCGTCGCACTTTGGCCACGATGCACCCTGTCGAGGCCATTGAGCAACTGACCAGTCGCTTGGCGAAGTTCAAGTCCAACAAGCAGTTCATCGAACTGATCGCGGGGACGAAGATTTTGGACTAGCCCAAAAAAGCGAAGAAGCCCGCACCCAAGAGGCGGGCTTCTTCTTGCGCCATGCTTTTCTGAGGGAGAGGCGATACGCCGACCTGCAATTATTCGCATTCCGCACACAGAACCGGAAGAGCCTAAAAAGGCAATAAAATCGGTCTTTTCACAGTTGCCGATTTTTGTGACAATACGCGGACATAGATTTCCAGGAGGGAAAAATCATGTCGCGTGGATCCAGGGATCGGAGAAAGTGGCACGAGTCCGACGACGACGAGTCGAACCAGCCAGCGGACCAAAATAATCAAGACGATCAAAACGAAGAGCCGTCGCAGGACGAGCCCGAAGAGTCGGGGCGGTTGCATCGACATGATCGCGAGCATCGGAGGGACCACGATTGTCGCTCCGAGGTTGAATCTCAAGGGGAGTATGAACATCCCTCGCACACGGAGTCCCGCGAGGACGTCCAGCGATCGTCGTCCGATGGCACGGAAACTTCGCATCGCCACACTTCGGATCGCCCGGCTATCGTGCAGCCACATTCCCACCACGCGCACGACCGGCCCCATAGTCGCACCGATGAGCAAAGCGACGAGCAGATCGGGGACCGTGCCGCGGACCAATCCAAATTTGCATCCTATGATGATGAGGACGCAGATCATGATGATAGGACATCGTCTCGTAGCGACGATGCCAGTTCCTCCAGGGAGCCGCGGCCCCAGCGTTCTTATCGCGCTGAGCCGGCCCATCACCCGCATAGTGACTTCCGTGCCGTCGCGCCTCGCGAAACGGCTGCTGGGCAGGGCCAGGTAGCTCAGCAAACGGCCGCGCCACGTCGGGCTAGGGATGCCTCGCCCTATTTGGCTGCGAACCCAGTAGCGTTGGCCGAGGAAAGTCCGGCCTATAACGGCGTCGGGTTACATTCCTACGATCATCATCGGGCCAGCATGATCGGGCTATCGACGGCCCTGGTGGCGGCGATTGCGATCATCGTGGCACTGATGATTAATCTCTCCTCGCACAAAGATATAGCGGTATCGGCCCAGCGGGATAGCAAGCAGTTTGAAGACCGCCTGACGACTGCCCAACGCAATGTGAAGGACGCCGAGACCGTGGCGGCTCAGCGAGTACGCGAGGCCCAGTTGGCTACCAATCAGGCCCAGTTGGCCGCCGCGCAGGCCGCGCAGAACCAACGTCTGGCCCAGACCAAAGAACAAGCCTATCTCGCTTCGCAAGAAGAACTCCGCCGCCGTCAGGAAGCCGAGCGGCTGATGCAGGAGCAGGATCGAGGCCGGCAGGAGGAGAGCCAGCGCAGGTTGTATGTCACGCAGATTCGCTTGGCGAAGCAAGCCTGGGATCGCGGCGATACCAACGAGGTATTGCGGTTGCTTGAGCCTTATCGCAATGATGAGGCCCGGCAAAAGTTTTGTAGTTTCGCATGGTATTATCTGTGGCGTGCCGCTCACAACGGTGGCAACAACGCCCTGCGAGGGCATTCGGATGTTGTCCGGCAGGTGGTGGTCACACCCGATGGTTCGCAAATCATTACGTTTGGCGACGACGGCCAGTTGATCGTCTGGGATGCGGCCTTGGGTCGCAAGTTGGCGACCGTGGGGCTGGAGCGGAACGTACCGCCGCGCAGTACCGGCCTGAACGTCGAAGACCAGTTGGCCCGGCGCGCAAGCGGGCTGGTAATCTCCAGCAACGGCGTGTGGGCTGCCTCCTACGGCCGGAATCTGTACACCGGCTCGAACATCCGCCAGCCGGACGTTGTGCGACCGGTTACCGATCATCAGGCGCCGATCATCTCTCTGGCGATGAGTCCTGACGGCAAGCGATTGGTCAGCGGCGATTACTCCGGCGAGATTATCGTTCGCGATGCGGCTGATGGCCGCGTAATTCGACGATTCCACAATCCGCGTCCGCAATCACTTGCCCTGTCGAGCGACGGCGGCTTGGTGTTTGCCGGGATGCATGACGGTGGCCTCTTTGTTTGGGATACGAACAAGGGCGACCTGTTGGGCACGCGGGCCTTCGGCGACGGCATCAACTCGATGGTTCTCAGCCCGGATGGCTCGACCTTGGCCCTGGCCCTGGCCGTCCGCGACGGCGTCGTGCGGCTTTGGGAACCTGGCACGGGTCGTTTTCGCGGTGATCTTCGCGGTCATCATGACGAAGTCTTGCGGGTGGTTTGGTCGCGCGACGGCAAGAGCCTCTTGACCGCCAGTCGCGATCAAACAGCCTGCCTCTGGTCGAACACAGGCAGCCTGCTGCGAACCTTCCGCGGGCATCTCGGCGACGTCGAAACCGTGGCCTTTTCGCCCGATGGGCAAAAAGTCATTTCCGCCGGTGACGATCAATCCGCCATTCTCTGGAATGTCGATGGCGGGCAGCCTTGCGACATGCTGACCGACACGCCCGTCGATGGCTGGGTCAGTGGGTTGGCATTCACGCCCGATAGCAATCAGGTCGTCGGCACAGGTTCGTGCGATGGTGCAGGGGATAGCTTTGAGGCTTATCTCACGGCATGGAACTTGTCCGATGCGAACCGGCCTGGACCCTTGCAGACGTCGTCGCGGTCCGGTGTTGCGCTGGCTTTCTCGCCTGACGGCCGGCAGATGGTCGTTGGCGAAAGTTCGCCGCCGGAATCGACCGTGAAGTCGCGGGTGAGAATTTGGAGCCTCGATCCAGCCCGCGTGCTGGCGACGGTGCCGAAGCTGGTCGGCTCGGTCCACTCGGTCGCCTATTCCAACGACGGCCGTAGTCTGGCTGTCGGCACCGGTGACGTGGACGAACGCTTGCCAGGGTCGGTGCAGATCCTGGAGCCTTCGACCGGGGCTTTGCGGCAGAAGCTGCCCGACATGCCCGGCAAGGTCGAGGCCGTCTTTAGCGTTGACAGCCGCTTTGTGCTTACCGTCAACAGTAGCAAAAAACGTCCGGCTGAGATCCGTATATGGAACCCGGCGACCGCAGAGTTGGTCGGGCAGATTAGTAATCCATCCGAGTTGGAAGGCTTGACAACCATCACCTTATCGCCCGACGGTCGCTTTTTGCTTACCGGTCACGGGAACCCGGCCAATCCGACGGCTGCGGACAAGGCGAAGATCAAAGTCTGGGATCTTTCCACGCGTCAACTTGTGGGACAATTCCCGGCGGCGCATCCGGCGGCAATTACCCGGCTGGAGTTCTCGCGTCGAGGTGTGCTGTTGGCCTCCGGCGATATGGCCGGCAATGTCCGCCTCTGGGAATTTGCCTCGCGAAAACTGCTGCCAAAACAGATCGTCTCGCAAGGTCGGCCGATCACCCACATCGCTTTCGATAAGCTGGGCGAGCGGCTGGCTGTTGCCGCGGACGAAAAATGTCTGCGAGTCTGGCATGTCGACACGGTCCGGCAGTTGGCTATTCTCGAATTGGCCTTGGGCGTGCCAAACGTCGTCCGCTATACCCAGGATGGCAAACTATTAACCGCAGCCACCAGTGCCGGTGGACTGTTCCTCTGGGATTCAGAAACCTTCAAGCCCCGCGCCGTCTTGCGCGGCGAGGGCAACCCAGCCGGCCAGCAGGGGCACGGCGGTGTGATTACGTGCGCTGCGCCGTTGTTGACCGATAAGTTGCTTACTGGCAGCGTTGACAAAACGGTCCGTATTTGGGATCTCAAGACCCGCAAGCCGGTAGCTACGGCATTCAACTTCAACCAGGCGGTTAGTTGCATGGCCGTCTCGCCCGATGGCCGCACGTTGGCCGTGGGCACGGGCAAGTATCGGAGCAAGTTTGAAACGGGTGAGTTGGTACTCTGCGCTCTTGACAACCGTCAACCGCCCAAGTCGATCAGCCAGGGCATCACCCCGGTTAGCCTGGCTTTTTCGTCCGATGGCAACGCCCTGGCTGTCTGTAGCCTCTCGGCTGCGGTCGGTCAGGCATCGCGCACGGTGAATATTATTGATTTGCGAACCGGCAGCGCGAAGGCCATCGGCAGCACGACGGGCCATAGCGTGGCCTTCTCACCCGATGGCCGTTTGCTGGCCGTTGGTTGCATGAACGGGCAGATCGATCTTTGGCCGTTGGATGCCACAGGCACGATGAAGCCGTTGGTCTTGAAGAAGCACCAGTCGCTGGTTTGGACCTTGGCTTTTTCGCCCGACGGCAAGACCTTGGCTTCCGGCAGTGCGGATAACAACGTATTGATTTGGGACGTGCCGACGGGCGAGGATCTGATGACGCTCAAGCACAACGGTACGGTCGAGACATTGCGGTTCTCGCCCGATGGCCGATTGTTGGCGTCGGCTTCCCATGAAGCGTCGCGCGGCAGTGTCTGTCTATGGCGTGCTCCAGCCGATGAAGATACCCCGCAGAACACGCTTCGTTCCACCGTTGGACCGACCGTTTCCGACCGGCCGACCGGTCTCGATTCAGCCACGGCGATGCGGCCGACCTATATCGAGCCGACTGCGATACCGTATGCGCCCGCAGTCGGACCTTCGTTCGCCCCGGTGGCTCCGATCACACGACCTGTGGAACCGGATCGTCGGGCAGTTGATCCAATAGTGCCTATGCCTTCCGGCTATTCGAGGCCGGACGGCGACCGGTACAACACGGCTCCATTGCCTTCCTCACGGCCGGCAGAAGTACGGCCGTTGGACGGTCGCGCTATGACCGATCCTTCGATCCCTTTGCAAACCGGCGGGGCGCAGGCGTTGGATAACCGTTCTCCGTCCGCAGACGGCCTGCCGCCCCCTAGCGGCGTTGCCCGACCCGCCGGTTCCCCGACCGATTCCAGCGGCGGCCGGCAGAATGCAGGGCGAGCGCGTCGTCCGGCGAATTGAAAAAAGTTCCCCTTTTCCCGTTGGGATATGGCTGGAGCTTGTTAAGAGAGCGTACTCTGTTATAATGATCACATGAGTACCATTAGTGTGCAAGACATTCAGCGAGATCTCCTTGCCTTCCTCCGGCGGATCGAGGCGGGCGAATCGTTTCTGGTTCTCAGCGGCCAACACCCGCTCGCGGAAGTCCGGCCAGTGTCCGTGCCCGGCACCGAACCCCGCCCTTTCGGTCTGTGCGCCGGGCGGTTCACCGTGCCGCCCGATTTTGATCGGCCGCTTCCTAACGACATTCTCCAAGAATTTGAAGGACCATGAGGCTTCTGCTCGATACCCACGTTTTCCTCTGGTATATCAGTGCTGACCCATTGTTACCGGTGGCCTTCCAGAATGCCATACGCGAACAGACCAATGAGGTGTACCTGAGCGTTGCTTCGGTGTGGGAGGCGGTCATCAAGTACGCATTGGGAAAGCTTCCTCTGCCAGAGGCCCTGGCAGAATACCTGCCACGGCAACGTCAGGCCCACAGAATCGCAACCTTGCCTATCGATGAGGAAGCCCTCGTCCGCCTAGCGAACCTGCCCACTTTGCACCGTGACCCCTTCGATCGCCTCTTGATCGCGCAGGCACTACAACACGGCTTGATGTTGGTCACGGTGGACAACGCAGTTCGTGCTTACCCTGTCTTGCTACTGCCGACTGCCTAGAAGATTTGAAGGATTCATCCGCCATGAAACGTCGCACTTTTCTGAAAACGGCCGCGGCCACCGCTTTGGGCGTACAGATCATTCCTCGTCATGTGTTGGGGGGGGACGGCCATACGCCGCCGAGCGAGAAGTTGAATCTCGCCTCAATCGGGGTCGGCGGCATGGGGGGTTCCGATATTGGCAGCCTTGCCGGCGGGCCGATCAACATGGTTGCCGTATGCGATGTTCACGAAGGCAATCGTAATGCCGCGGCCGGTCGCTTCCCCGCAGCAAAGACGTTTGCCGATTGGCGCGAATTACTGGACCAGATGGACAAGCAGATCGATGCCGTGAGCGTTTCCACTCCGGACCACATGCATGCTCCCATCAGCATGTCCGCTATTCACCGCGGCAAGCATGTCTACTGCCAGAAGCCGCTGACGCACACGATCCACGAAGCCCGGCAGATTGCCGCCGCCGCGCGCAAGGCGAAGGTCGTCACGCAGATGGGCATCCAGATCCATTCGACAATCGAGTACCGCATGGCAACCGAACTGATCCAGGCCGGGGCGATCGGCAAGATCAAGGAAGTCCACTCATGGTCGGATCGACCTAGCTGGCCGCAAGGTAGTCCGCGGCCCAAAGGGCAAAACCCCGTGCCGAAGGGATTGAATTGGGATCTCTGGCTGGGGGTAGCACCCCAACGGCCGTTTATTGAGAACGCTTATGCTCCGTTTGCATGGCGGGGGATTTTGGATTTCGGCTGCGGTGCCCTCGGCGACATGGGCTGCCATATCATCGACCCGCCCTACACCGCCTTGAAACTGACCAGCCCCAACGTGGTATGGGTCGAAGGCCCCGGTTGCACCGACGACATGCATCCGACATGGGAGATCCTTCATTACGAATTCCCCGGCACGGAGCATACCGTCGGCAAGACGTTGAACTTGACCTGGTACGATGGCAAGCACAAACCAGACGAGTCGCTCGTGCCGTTGGGCAAGGATCAGCATCTGCCCAGCAACGGTTCGATTTTCATCGGCGAAAAAGGGAGCATTCTGCTACCGCACATCGGTGGGCCGCAGTTGTTGCCGCGGGAAAAGTTCCTCGACTACAAGCGTCCCAAGCTGCCGGGCAACAATCATTACGTGCAATGGGTCAACGCCTGTCTGGGCAAGGACAAGACATCGGCCAATTTCGACTTCGCCGGCCCGTTGACCGAGACCGTCCTGCTCGGCGTGTTGGCGGCACGCTTCCCTGGCAAGCAACTTCAATGGGATGCGGCCAACCTCAAGGTGACGAATTTGCCCGAGGCCAACCAGCACGTGCGATTGACCTATCGCAAGGGCTGGGAGGTTGAAGGGCTTTAGGACACCGGATGAGTCAGGAACAAATCGGCGAATTTGCGGCACTGGCCACGGCGGTGCTGTGGACCCTCTCGGCTCTGGCTTGGACCTCTGCAGGAAAGCGTGTCGGCTCATTGGCAGTCGGTTTTCTGCGACTGGTGTTGGCCGTCGGAATGTTGATGGCCTACGGCTACTTTTTTCGCCGTGGATTGGCTTTACCGTTGGATGCCCCCCTGCACGTCTGGCAAATGCTGGCCGTCTCGGGCTTCCTGGGTTTTTTTGTTTCGGACCTTTGCCTGTTCAAGGCGTTCTTGGTCATCGGGCCGCGGTTGTCGTTGCTGGTGACCTCGCTCACTCCCCTCATGACGGTTTTGATATCCTGGGTGTGGCAGGGCAGAAATCTCGAACCGCAGGCGTGGCTGGGAATGTCCATAACGCTAGCCGGCGTGCTGTGGGTTGTGTTGGAACAGCGCGAAGGCGACGAGCATCCCCATTCCCGGAAGACGCTGCGCTATGGGCTTTTTCTTGCCTTCGTGGCCACCGTGGCTCAGTCGTTCGGCATGGTGCTGGCGAAAGATGGGATCGCCGATTACGACCCGGCAGCATCGGCACTGATACGAATTTTTGGCGCACTGATCGGTTATTTTCTTTTGATCACTCTGCTCCGACGTTGGCGGCCGATCATGGTAGCCAGCCGGCAACGCAAGCCGATGCTGATCGTCCTTTGCGGCACCGTGGTCGGGCCGGTTGTCGGCGTATCGATGTGTATGCTGGCCTTGCAAAAGTGTCATCACGTGGGGATCGTAACCACTATTTTGGCGACGATCCCCGTGATGATCCTACCATTTTCTGTTTACCTCTATGGCGAGCGGGTGAGCGTGCGAGCGATCGGCGGAGCCGTGGTCGCCGCGGCTGGCGTGGCCTTGCTGATGTTGCCGACTCATTGCTAGCGTCTCCTATTGGGTATGTCCCATACCGTCAATTCCGCAACGGTATGTTGTTCAGATCCATGGGATCCTCGACAAAAACGTCTTGTCCAAGGATGTCAGAATACCAGTGCCTGTCGAAGCTACTGCTCCAGACTATGTTCTCGTTCCTTTTCCGCGGTGCGGGCCACTGCCTTGAGCATGCCCGCGAAGATCAGGCGGTGGAAGGGATAGAGGACATACCAGTATACTAGGCCAAACAGGCCAACGGGGTCGAAGATGGCCGTCTGCCGGATGGTAGAATGGTCCTGCACCACGGTAACCTCAAATTCCAGCCAGGCACGACCGGGCAGTTTCATTTCGGCACTGAGCCGCAGCAGGTGATTGGGCTCGAACGCCTCGACTCGCCAGAAGTCCACCACGTCCCCCACGCGGAGATCGACCCCATCGCGCCGGCCGCGACGCAGCCCCACTCCTCCGACTGCGAGGTCAAGCCACCCGCGGAGCCTCCAGAGCCAATTTCCACAGTACCAACCTGTCCCGCCACCAATGCGTTGGATCGGAGCAAAGGCGGCGTTTGCTGGGACTGCAAGCGTCACCGTCCGTGAATCTATAATCCGCGATCCAAACCGCACGCCTCCCCATCGTAGTTTCGCTCCGCTGGAAGACAAGGCATCGGACCAGCGGGTTTCCGCGAAAGTGCGGTCTTCATTCGACAGGGCCCGCGCCAACGCGTCACGGAGTCCCCGCGGGCGAATCGAGAAGATCTCCGAAGCCAACGGATCCTCGACGACCGTGGGGTTGCGCAGACCTTCGATCAGTTTTCGACCGACGCGGGCATACACCGGCGTAACCAGCCCCAACCAAAGGCTGGACAGACGAGGCGTGAGCACCGGAACTGGTATCATCAGACGGCGGAGGCCGCGCTGGCGGGCATACTCTCGCATGATGTCGCCATAAGAGACTCTGTCCGGGCCGCCGATCTCGAAGATGCGGCTCTTCTCCTCCTCCAGATCCAATGCAGCAAGCAGGTAGTCGAGTACGTCTTCGATGGCGATGGGCTGCGCGGGGGTGGCAACCCATTTTGGACAGACCATCATGGGAAGCCGTTCCACCAAGGCTCGGATCAAGTCGAACGAGAGGCTGCCGGAGCCGATGATGATTGAAGCGCGGAACTCGATCACTTGGATTCCCGACGCACGCAGCACCTCACCCGTCTCTTGCCGGCTGCGTAAGTGCTCGGAAAGGGAGTGCTTTGGGTTGCCGAGAGCACCCAGGTAGATGATTCTGCGGACCTCGGCTTGTTTGGCGGCCGCCGCGAAATTGGCCGCTGCCTGCCGATCGTCGCGCCCAAAATCCCGAGCGGTTCCCATCGAGTGTATCAAGTAATACGCGGTATCGACGCCCTTGAAGGCCAATGGCAGCGAATCAGGGGCAAGGACGTCACCGGCGACCAACTCGGTGGACTCGCCGACCCGTGGGTGGAGGTTCTCAGGGCGCCGAACCAGGCAGCGCAGTCGAACACCTCGCCGCTCAAGCAACGGCAGCAGACGGCCGCCGATATAGCCGGTCGCACCTGTGAGCAGGATAATAGAATTTTCGCGTGTCACGGCGGACTGGCCTTTCTGGGGTGCAATCCCATTTTGCAGTAGCGGAAGCTAGCTGTCAATAAGTACGGAT
>JBAWVO010000087.1:0-21783 GCA_037147235.1 Planctomycetota bacterium
GCGACGGATGAACCAAATAAATGTGGGTAACGACAAGTGCTAAAGCACGGGCCTAATACCGGCTGCGCCGGGAATGACCATAAATGGCCATGAATACGCTCGGCCGGCCGAAAGATGTGGGTAAGGACAATCCATTGAAATGTATTCGGGCCGAAGGCCCAGCCGTTGTCCCAGCGAAGGGCAAAGCCCTGGAAAACGGGGATCTCCCTGGAAATTCCCTTTCGGCCCAACGGGCCAACAATTCGCTTCGCCCTGGGCCTTCAATGCGGTGACCGGTTGGGCCTTTGGCCCGAACTTCGTTGGTGTGGTCGGTGTCTAATCCAGGGCTGCGCCCTTCGCTGGGCAAACTTTTGGGCCTTCAGCCCGAACAATAAGCAGGCCAGCTCGCTAAGTCGTAGGATGGGCTTCAGCCCGTCCACGCCAAATCTCGACGGGCTAAAGCCCATCCTACGCTCCAATCCCCCCGCCCCTAGCAAACGTCCAAAATCATGCTAGAATGATAGGATTTTACATGGCATCCAATCCCCCCAAGAGGATGTGGATCGTTAGACTTAGAAACCTACTGCTCGTTGAATAGGAAGCTCCCGTGCCTCGACGTACCGACATCAAGAAAATCCTCCTGATTGGCTCCGGCCCGATCATCATCGGCCAGGCCTGCGAGTTCGACTATTCCGGCACTCAGGCATGCAAGGCCCTGCGGGAAGAGGGATATGAGGTGGTCCTGGTCAACTCGAACCCGGCCACCATCATGACCGACCCAGAAATGGCCGACCGGACCTACATCGAGCCGCTCACCTGGGAAGTGGTGGCAAAGGTCATTGAGGTTGAGCGGCCCGACGCCCTGCTTCCGACCCTCGGCGGGCAGACCGGCCTAAACCTGGCGATGGACCTAGCGCGGCACGGAGTGCTGGAGAAGTTCGGCGTCGAAATGATCGGGGCCAATGCGGCGGTGATCGCCAAGGCCGAGGAACGCGACCAGTTCAAAGCGGCCATGGAAAAGATCGGCTTGGAGTGCTGCCGTGGCGAGACGGTCACCAGCCTGGAAGAAGGCCGGCGAGTCCTGGCCCAGATAGGTTTGCCCTGCGTGCTGCGGCCTAGTTTCACCCTCGGTGGAACCGGTTCGAGCATCGCCTACAACCGCGACGAGTTCGATCGCCTGTTGACCCACGGTCTGGATGCATCGCCCATCAGTCAAGTGCTGATGGAAGAGGCGGTCATCGGCTGGAAAGAATACGAGATGGAGGTCATGCGCGACAAGGACGACAACGTCGTGATCATCTGCTCGATCGAAAATTTTGATCCGATGGGCGTGCATACCGGCGACTCGATCACCGTGGCCCCCGCCCAGACGCTCACCGACAAGGAATACCAGCGGATGCGCGACGCCTCGATTGCCGTAATGCGGGAGATCGGCGTCGAAACAGGCGGATCGAACATCCAGTTCGCCATCAATCCCCGAGATGGGCGGATGATTGTCATCGAGATGAACCCGCGCGTGAGCCGTTCCAGTGCCTTGGCCTCCAAGGCCACCGGTTTTCCCATCGCCAAGATCGCTGCCAAACTGGCCGTCGGCTATCGGCTGCACGAACTGCCCAACGACATCACGCGCGAGACCAAGGCCTGCTTCGAGCCGTCGATTGACTATGTGGTGACCAAGATCCCCCGTTTCGCCTTCGAGAAATTCCCCGAGGCCGACGCCGTGCTTACCACGCAGATGAAGAGTGTGGGCGAGACGATGGCCATCGGACGGACGTTCAAGGAGTCGTTTCAAAAAGCCCTTCGCGGCCTGGAAGTCGGCAGCTTCGGTTTTGGCTGCGACGGCAAAGACCTTTGGGGCACGGAAGACCAGCCGTCGCTGGAAGAGGTCAATGCCAAGCTCTCGCAACCCAACGAGCATCGGGTCTGGTATCTCCGCTATGCCATCAAATACGGAGTCTCGGTCGAGGAAATCTACGAGCTGACCGGCATCGACCCGTGGTTCCTGGAGAACCTCCTGGAGATCGTCGAAATGGAAGATCAGCTCCGCGTGATGGACACCTTGGCCGCCGTCGACGACGCCACGCTGCGGCGGGCCAAACAGTTCGGCTTTTCCGATCGACAGTTGGCCACGATCTTGCATGCGACCGAGATGGATATCCGCGCCGATCGCAAGCGGCGAGGTATTGTGGCCACGTTCAAGTCGGTCGATACCTGCGCCGCCGAATTCGAGGCCTACACGCCCTATTACTATTCGACCTATGAAGACGAAGACGAAACGCCTCCCCGTAATCCAGGCCAACGGCGGGTGATGATCCTTGGCGGCGGGCCAAACCGCATCGGCCAGGGCATCGAGTTCGACTATTGTTGCTGCCATGCCAGTTTCGCCTTGCGCGAGTTGGGAATCCAGTCGATCATGGTCAACTCGAATCCCGAGACCGTCTCGACCGACTACGACACCAGCGATCTTTTGTTCTTCGAGCCGCTCACGACGGAAGACGTCCTCAATATCTGCGACCGCATCCAGCCCGACGGCGTGATCGTGCAGTTCGGTGGGCAAACGCCGCTGAACCTAGCCCGCGCGCTCTCCAACGCGGGCGTGCCGATTATCGGCACGAGCGTCGATACGATCGAAGACGCCGAGGACCGCGAGAAATTCTCCAAGGTGCTCGAGCGATTGGACCTCAAGCAGCCGGCCAACGGCATCGTGCGGAACATGGCCCAGGCCCGTATTGAAGTGGTTAAGATCGGTTACCCCGTGCTCGTGCGGCCGAGCTTCGTGCTGGGCGGCCGGGCGATGGAAATCTGCTACGATTCCAGCCAGTTCGATCGCTTCGTCGCCGCGGCCTTTGTGGTCGCCCAGGGCCAGCCGGTGTTGATCGACCGCTTCCTGGAAGATGCCACGGAAGTCGATGTCGATGCCATCGCCGACGGCGAGCAAGTCATCGTATGCGGCATCATGGAGCATATCGAAGAGGCTGGCGTCCATAGCGGCGATTCGGCCTGTGCGATTCCGCCCTACAGCCTCCCCGGCCCGGTCGTCGCCGAGATCCGCGAGGCCACCTGCCAATTGGCACGGCACATGGACGTTCGCGGGCTAATGAACATCCAGTTCGCCGTCAAGAAGGAAAACGGCCGGCCCACGGTCTACATCCTCGAAGTCAACCCACGGGGTAGCCGCACAGTGCCGTTTGTTTCCAAGGCCACCGGCGTACCGTGGGCCAGAGTGGCGGCCAAGGTAATGGTCGGCGTGACGTTGGCCGACCAGGGAATCACGCGAGACCCGATCCCCTCGCACGTCTCGGTCAAGGAGGCCGTCTTCCCCTTCGCAAAATTCACTGGGGTCGATATTGTACTCGGCCCCGAGATGAAATCGACCGGCGAGGTGATGGGGGTCAGCGACCGGTTCTCGATTGCCTTTGCCAAGAGCCAATTGGCCGCCGGCACCTTTTTGCCCACCAGCGGCAAGATCTTCATCAGCGTGGCCGAGCGGGCGAAGGACCACGTCGCCGACCTGGCCCGGCGATTGGAGAAGCTCGGCTTTGAACTTTTGGCCACGCGAGGCACGGCGGAGAAGATCGAAGCGGCCGGCATTCGCGTGTTGCGGTTGATGAAGCTCTCGCAGGGGCATCCCAATGTGTTGGACTACATCCTCAACGGCGACTTGTGCTTAATTATCAACACCCCCAGCGGCAAGGGTGCAAGGACCGACGAGGGGCGGATTCGCGCCGCCGCCGTTTCGCACGGCATCCCCTGCATCACCACACTCCAGGCCGCCGACGCCGCCGTCTTGGCCATGGAGGCATTGCGGTTGGAAGAGATCACCGTACAGGCCGTGCAGGACCGGTTTCCGATAAAGCAGTAGCTCTCTCCCCGCAGTATTTCCGTATCCTAAGCTAAGGTATCAATTATGAAAGACCTGACCTACCTCCTCCTCTTGACCACCTGTATCCTCTCCGCCGCCGTCCGGATTGCGACTACCGCCGAACCGGCCGCGAATAAATCGGCGGTCCCGGCCGACGGGACGGCAGTATGGGAGCTCTGGTTGCCGCCCAACGGCATGCCCGTCAGAGCCGTATTGGTCTGCCCGCGATGGGGTGATGGCTGGAGGATGGCCAAACTGGCCCAGGAGCACTTGGGCGCGAAGCTGGGCGTCGGAACCATGCTGAGCCGGCGCGACGGTGATATACTCGACCAGTTCAAGGATCCCGCGTTCGTCGCATCCATAACCAATTGCCTGGCAACCTCGGCGGTCAAGCTTAATCACCCTGAATTGGCCAATGTTCCTCTCCTGATCTGGGCGCATTCCAACGCCGCCTGGTATCTTCAGAACACCCTTAAAATCATGCCGGAGCGGGTCGCGGCCTACTGCCTGTTTAAGTCTGCCTTCGGGAAGAACAACGACCTTGGGATCCTGTCGAAAGATGCCGTTGCAGCGTTTGGACTGAGCATCTGGGACGAGAATGACCGAATCGGAAAAGGCTACGACAACCCGCGGGAGAAAAAGCTGATGCTGGATAACCTGGCCGCCGTGCGTAAGCAGGGCGCGCTGGTTCACGTGACCCTGGTCCGTGGCACGCACCATCTCATTGACGGGCAGGAAAAACTGATGCTGGCATTTTTTGAATCCGCCATTGCCATGCGCATCCCGCTCAACGCGAATCCGGCCAAGGGGCCGGTCAAGCTGATCGGCGACCTGGAGAAGTTCGGCTGGGTCCAGGACGAGTCGTCCAGAAAGGTCCATGCCCAGGATCACTATCCCGCAGGCAAGGATCCGCGCCGGGGTTGGTGGTTGCCCTCCCGTAAATATGCGGAACTGTGGAACGCATACGCGCGGAACGCAAAGGGGACCGTGGTTGGTGACACACGGAAGATAATGTCGCCATGAATGAACTCATCAACGCCAGCCTCAGCCACGATGTTATCCACGGATATATTCCTTTCACCTCGCCTAAGGGTCTGCCCGAGGGAGAGGTCTCCGAGCAAGCGGTCATCGATCATCCTTGGATCCAGCGGCTCCGCCAGATTCATCAGTTGCAAACCGCCTGGTGGGTTTACCCGACCGCCGAGCATACCCGCTTCCAGCATGTCCTGGGGGCGATGCACCTAGCCAGCCGCATGATCGAGGTGACCTACGACAGCCTGCGTCAGGTCTGCCCGGATGTACCCAGCCGCGGTTATGTTGAGTCGCTCGTGCGGATGGCGGCCCTCTTGCACGATGTGGGGCACGGGCCTTTTGGTCATTTCTTTGATAGCCATTATCTGGCCGAATATAAGCTCAATCACGAGATTGTCGGCAGCCGGATCATTCTCGGCCCCTTGGCCGACTTGATCCGCGGGGTGCGGCGAAACCCCAACAGTCAGATGGTCGACGGCGAGCATCTCGAGCCTCAGCAGATCTGCTTTTTGATCATGCGGCCCAGTACCACCACGCCCAGCGACAGTCCACAGTGGCTCCGTTTCCTGCGCAGCTTGTTCTGCGGGCTGTATACGGTGGACAACATGGATTTCGTGCTTCGCGACGCCTACATGTCGGGCTACAGTCAGCGGGCCTTCGATCTCGACCGGTTGCTACGCTACAGCCTCTTCACAAGCCGTGGACTGACGATTCATGAACGCGGCCTTTCCGCGCTCGAAAGATTCATCGCGGCGCGGGGTGACTTATTCCGCTCGGTCTATTATCACCGCACGGTTCGCGCGATCGACCTGACATTGCAGGAACTGTTCGCCGACAGCAAGGCCGACCTTTTTCCCGGCAACCCGCTGGATCACCTCGACGACTACCTGCAGTTCACCGAGTGGTCGCTGCTGGTCCATGTGGCCGACTGGCATCGCAGTACCGACCCGCGGTTGCAGGCGTTAGGTCAGCGATGGCGGGAATTTCTTTCGCGGAAGCTGCGTTGGAAGATGGCCTGCGAGCGGATGGTTTTCTTCGCACCTGGACAGCACGAAGAGGCGAGTGTGTTCAGCGACGAAGAGGTTTTGCAGCGGCGAATCCGCAAAAACCTCCCTCCGGAGTTGAAGGATCTCACCTTTCGCATCGATATTCCTCGGCACGTCTACCGGCCCGAGGCCCTGGCCCCCACCGCCGACCAGAATTTTCTCTTGGACCCTGCCACGGGCAAGATTCATCGACTGAACGAGCGGGAACTGTTCCAGCGGATCGCGTTGAGCTTCCGCATCTTCCGCATCTATGCCGAAGACAGTTTGCACAACGCGGATTTTGCCAAGGCGATGGATCAGATCATGGGACCGACATCGGTCGATGATTCGACGAATATGTAAGGACCGGCAAATCAATAATGGTCGCAAGAAAAGTAGCAGGCACACTCCGTGTGCCGTCCGCCCACACTCGGCGCGTGTTCAAAACATGATAGTTATTGATTTGCCGATCCTAAGGGTGCCACGTCAAGGTCGAACCGCAAACCCCTGCTGTTTCAGCCAAGGCACGAGTTTCTCCATCCACTTGCCTGAGACGGAAGGCCGGTGGAAGGCGCTGTGTCCACCGCTTGGGACTCTCCAGTACAGGATAGGCGTCTGAAGCTCCTTCAGTCGCTCTGCCAAGGGGTCGGAGAAGTTGATCGACACATTGTCATCGGCGGCGCAGGCAAGAAACACCGGGGGCAACGGTGCCTTCAGCGGATACTTATCCACCTTCCAGATATTCCAAGGGCACATCAACGCGACGAAATTCGGTCGGCAACTCATCTGGTCCAAGGGGTCCTTTGCTTGGGGATTTCCATCGTCGGCATGGGACATCAGGTTCACGAGTAGGTGCCCGCCTGCCGAGTAACCTTGCATGCCGATCTTTTGCGGGTCGAGCTTCCATTGTTTGGCATGGCTGCGGACCAATCGAATCGCGCGCTGCCCCTCCGCCAAAGCCAAATCCGCGTTTGTGGGAACCTTGTAGAGCAGGGCGATTACCGCAATCCCTTGCTGCTGGTAGTCCGCCACAAATTCCGCGACATGCGCCTTGTAGTCCAGCAATCCGTAGCCACCGCCCGGGCAGATGATTACCGCCGTCCCGGTAGATCGGTCCGCTGGCGGAAAAAAGACACGTAGCTCGGGTTTATCCATGCGGCGGATGAGGCCGCGGGCATCGGGATTCCTGTTTTGGGGGTTCTGAACCTTTCCGCCGGGTGGGAAACCGTCGCCAGGCCACAAGGGAACCACCACATCCGGCTCGACAGCCTTTGCCAGGCCGCCCAACATTCCCATCGCCACAATTAAGCAGGCTATCTTCTTCCATCTCGCTACCATGAGTGTTCTCCACTTGAACCGAAAGCTCTATTTTCATCGCGAAGCGATCCGTCTACAATGGGGGGCGAGCTATAATGGTAGGCTGAACACCCAACAAATTTCGTTGGACAACATGGATACGAATAACATGGATCGTCGTCGTTTTCTTCAGACGGCTGCTATAGGCACCGCCGTGCCCTTGGTCAGCGGCCCACTTATCGGAGCACCGAGCACCGAAGCCAAGCCCTCTGCCGGCAAACGGATTCCTGCGCGAAGCGAAGTTCAAGCCGCCGATACGTGGGATCTAACCAGTCTTTTCCCAAGTGACTCGGCTTGGGAAACGGCATTCACGGCTTGGCAGAAGCAGATCGAGGGCTACGCCATTTTCCAAGGCAAGCTGGCCGAAAACTCCGAAAACCTGGCGGCGTGCATTCGGTTTGACCTCGAAGTGGACCGCGCAAGCGAGCGTCTGGGAATCTATGCCTCCCTAAAAACGGCGCAGGACACCGCCAACAGCATCTACCAGCGGATGTTTGGCCGCTACACGAAGGCAGCCAGTTGCGCCGGACAGGCTTCGAGCTTCATCCGCCCAGAGATCCTCGCGATCTCCGCTGAGAAAATGGAGGGCTTTCTCGCTGCCCCGCCACTGGCACCCTATAAGCTCCTTCTGAATCGCATCCTCCGCCTCAGGCCACACACGCTCGGCAAAAAGGAGGAGAATCTCCTGGCAATGCAGGGCGAGATGGCGGAAGCGGCCGGCAAGATATTCCGCCAACTACTCGATGCCGACATGAAGTTTGGCACGGTCACCAACGAGAAGGGCCAACGGATTGAGCTGAGCCATGCGGCCTTTAGCACGCTCTTGCAGTCGCCGGACCGCGAAGTCCGCCGCAAGACCTTCCATACCTATTACGAGCAATTCACCGCGCACAAGAACACCTTGGCGGCCTCGCTGAACGCCTCCGTGCAGCGCGATGTGTATTATGCCAAGGCCCGCAACCACTCCAGTGCCCTGGAAGCGGCCCTGTTTCCCGACCAGGTATCGGTTTCTGTCTACGACAACCTGATCGTTTCGGTTCACAGCCAGCTTCCGGCATTGCACCGCTACTATGACTTGCGGCGGCGGAAGATGAAGCTGAAGGACATCCACCTCTACGATACCTACGTGCCGATCCTGGCCAACATGCGGACCCAGCACACTTGGGACGAAGCGGTCAACCTGGTGCTGGCCTCCCTGGAGCCGCTTGGAAGCGAGTATTGCGGGGTGCTGGAACGTGGTTTGCGCGGCCGCTGGTGTGATCGCTACGAGAACCGCGGCAAGCAGAGCGGGGCCTTCAGCAATGGTTCCTACGACGGCGATCCCTACATCCTCATGAATTACCAACCCGAGGTGCTCGACCATGTCTTCACGCTGGCCCACGAGGCGGGCCACTCGATGCACAGCCACCTCTCTGCCAAGAGCCAGCCCTACGCTTATTACGACTATTCGCTCTTCGTGGCCGAGGTGGCCAGCACCTTCAACGAACAGCTTCTTAGTAACTACCTACTCACCCACGCACGGGACAAGCAGGAGCGGGCGTTCCTCGTCAATCGGCAGATTGATGCCATACGCGGCACCATTTTCCGGCAGACGATGTTCGCCGAGTTCGAGAAGCTCGCTCACGCCTCTTCCGAATCGGGTGAGCCACTCACCCTGGAGCGTTTGAAGGGACTCTACCACGATCTGCTCAAAAATTACTTCGGCCCCGAGTTCACGCTGGACGCGGAGTTGGACCTGGAGTGCCTGCGGGTGCCCCATTTCTACCGAGCGTTCTACGTCTATAAGTACGCAACGGGTATGTCGGCGGCCATGGCCCTGGCAGCCCGAGTGACGGGCGGCGGTCGCCGCGAGTTGGGAGACTACCTCAACTTCCTCAAAGGCGGCTGCTCGAAAGACCCGCTTGACCTCTTGCGCGGCGCCGGCGTGAACATGGAAAAACCGGACGCTATCCAGAGCGCACTCGACCAGTTCGGGCGGTGGGTGAAGGAGTTGGAGGACTTGGGTTAGCTGACAATACAGCGCGGGCGGTTCATCTGATACCAGGAACCTTCCTAGGCACCATCGGCATGTGTGTTTGGTTGAGAGCAAGAAGATTCACCCGCATGGTTGTCATCACCTGCCTGCGGCTGACGCTGGTGACCGCACTGCCGAGTGCTCCCGCCTCGGGCCAGCCGGAGTCAGCGGAGTCCTTCGTGTTGAAGCAGGATAGGCAGACTGGATTCATCACCAGCCTCCGCCGTGCGGGCGATGCAGATCATGTGGAATTCGTGCGTCCTGGTTTCGCCCTGGGCCCAGTGATGTTGCGGATGCGGACCGCGGATGCGCCGTGGCGTGAGGTTCGCCAGAGTAACAATAGCCAGGAATTGCGATCCCGGTTTCGTGGGGTGGGAGAATCACTTCATTGGGACGTGACCGTGAAGAACACAGATGCCGCCCCAATGGAAATGGGCGACCTCGCCGTGTCGCTGCCGATGAACACGGACTACTTCTGCAACCATGAGGAGACGTTCGTGCGGCGAGTCTTTAAGCACGCCTTGATCGCCGGGCACGGCTCGTTCCTCTACTGGCTGCCGGTGAAGGGCTCGGGTGCTTTTCTCGTCATGCAGCCGCTTGCGGACACGAGCTTGGAGTTTTTCACGTCCACAGGCATGGATTATGCCTCCGGCAAAGAGCGATTTACCGTCTTCGTCCACTCCAAGGCCACCCCAGAACTGGACAAGCGTGGTACTTGGCGTCAGCCGCGCACGAGCCGGGTTCTCAAACCGGGCGAGGAAGTCTCCTACAGCTTTGCCTTTCGGTTTACGGACAGTTACGAAGGCGTGCGCGAGTCGGTTTACCAAAACGGTGGCGTAGATGTGCAAGTGGCCCCTGGCATGACGGTGCCGCGTGACATTGAGGCGCGGCTGGCATTTCGCACACAGCACAAGATCGAGAAACTCGATGCCGAGTTCCCGCAGGATACCACCATCGAACAGACGGGCCGTTGTGGCCAAGACACCTATCTCTATCGCGTCAGATTCAAACGACTCGGAGAGAATCTGCTCACCTTGCGCTATGGCATAGGGCGCACCATGCCGCTGGAGTTCTTCGTCACGGAACCGCTGGAGACGCTTATCAAAAAGCGAGCTGCATTCATCGTGAAGAACCAGCAGCACCGTGACCCGGTCAAGTGGTATGACGGCCTGTATAGCCTCTGGGACCGCCGCCAGCCCGAGGGCCGGAACCTGCTGGGTCCTGATCACCTCGCCGGCCAAAATCCCTACGCCGTAAGCGGATCGGACGATCCTTCCAATGGCAAGTGCCTGTTAGTCGCGGAGAAGAATGTGGCATTCCCGGACGCCGCTGAGATCGCGTCGCTGGAATACTTCATAAAGTACTTTGTCTGGAGTAAACACCAGCGCACTGATGCGGAGAAACCTTACCCCTATGGTATCTATGGCTCCGATTCGTGGAAGCAGAACCGCTTCGCCGACCGCGACCCGCTTGAAAAAGGCATCAGCCGGCCGGGCGGTCCGAGCGCGTGCAAGATGTGGCGCACCTTCGACTACACGACCTACTTCGCGCTCTACTTCGACATGTATCGTATCGCGAAGCAACGGCCCGATCTGGTGAAGGAACTCGACGCCGCCACCTACCTGGAGCGGGCTTACGGTACGGCCCGCGCCTACTTTGAAGTGCCCGCCAAAATTCGCATGGAAGGCGGCTGGGCCTTTACCGGTTGGGTTGATTGGCAATACACCCAAGGCAACTTTCACGAGAAATACCTGCTCCCGCTCATTGCCGCGCTGGAGGCGGAAGGCCAACAGGCCAAGGCCGACTTTCTCCGCGCCGAGTGGGAGAAGAAAGTGAAGTATTTCATCTACGACAACCCGTGGCCGTTTGCCTCGGAAATGCCGATCGACTCAACGGCCTATGAGTCTACCTATGCCGCCGCGAAGTATGCGATGGAATTCCCGTTGCGGCCCGACGTGAATCTCTGGCACGACCGCAACCTGAATAAGTGGTTTTCGCATCCCGACATCGATCCGAAGCGGCATGGGGAATTCCTCCTCCGGCAACATCTCGCCAATCTCGCTTGCCGTGGCGTGTTAGAAGCGAACTATTGGTCGCTGGGCAGTGACTTCCGCGGCTGCGGCAGCGCAAGCTACACCCTCAGCTACATGTCGCAGATAGGTGGGTGGGCGGTACTCGATTACGCCCTACGCTACGACCCGAATCCCGCCGCCAATCTGCGGTTGGGCTATGCCTCAATGCTCAGCACCTGGGCGTTGATGAACACTGGCGATGCGGCATCGCACTTCGGATTCTGGACGCCCGGCCCGCTCCACGATGGCGCGATGAGTTGGGGTTTTCAACCACGCCATGCCGGGACGGAATGGAATCCTGCCACGCGTGATCTGTCACGCGGCGCCTGGCCGGTTTGCGGCGAAGTGGACCACGGCCTCGTTGCCGGCATGGAAGCGGCATGCACAGTCCTGTTCGACGATCCGCTCTTTGGATTGCTGGCTTACGGCGGCGAAGTCTGCGAGGATGACGGCGGGATTCGGATCATTCCTCGCGATGGCGTGCGGCAACGCTTCCATGCCGTCATGGGCGGACGTCGTTTACATCTGGCATTGGACCGCGACGGCTTTGCCAGCGGACAACCGATCTTACTGTCCCGCGAACTGGACCGCCTAAGCTTCACGCTCGAAAGCCGAGCCCCGCAAAAACATGAAGCCACGCTCTCCGTTGAAGGTTTTCCACCGGGCGACTACTCCACCGTTGACGGTAGAACCAAACACTCATTCCGTGCGGAAGTTGGCCAGCCTCTGAGAATCCCACTGTTCGTCAACGATGGTGGCACGGTGACCGTACGGTTGGAACCATCAGTGAAAAAGCGAACACATTAGATTAAAACAAATCCCGTCTATTCTTCCCGCCTGGGTCAGGCTTACGTTTTGTACTTTATCCAGGTTCGGCGCGGGTCTCCTGACCCCGCCGAAACATTCGACCGAAGGTCTCCCGGTAAATTGGAGACCTTCGGTCGGCGGCGTGGCTCGGTCGGAGACCGGCCACAACAGGGGTCGGAGATCGGCCACAACAAGTCTGAGGAAAACGGTAGGCTCATCCCCCTACTCCACTGCCGACGCTGGCGAACCTTCCCAGCGGGTGTCGGACGGTAGGCGTTCGCCTTTGGCCACGAGCGTCAACGGCCCGAGCAAAACGCGATCGCCGACCACCGTGTCGTAGAGCACGGTGGAACTCTCGCCGATCGAGGACTGGGCACCGATCTCGACATAGCCGATCTTCATGACGCGATCCTCAAAGAGATGCGTCTGCGGCCCACACCAGCCGTTCAGTTCGGCCTCGTCGCCAATCCGCACGCAGTCGAACTCGGTCACGTCGGTCGTGTCGAGGTAAACGCCGCGGCCGATCCGTGTACCCAACAGCCACAAGGCCCAGGGCAGGAGCGGCGTGCCGCGGAGATGCGACAGCAAGTTCGGCACCGCCAAGGATTCATAGACGTTGGTCACGGCTTCGCTCAGCCATACAAACGGCGTCCACATCGGTGCCGCCCGAGGACGATAGCGGCCAATCAAAATCCACTTCAGCGCAACCACCAACAGGAACGAGCCGAGGCCATAGATCACGCCGGCCAGGGCCAAGGCGTTGGCCACGGCAACCCACCCTTGGTCGTCCGCTTCGGCAATCGGCATCACGACTTGCACGATGAGGTAACCCGAGGCGATTACGAAGGCCAGCGGCAACACGATCCGCAGCAACTCGACCGTCGCGCGGCCGACCTTTCGTTTCCACGACGGCCGGAACGTCAGTGACTCGGGAAAACCTTTCGTCGGCTCGCGGGCGGGCAGTAACAGCGGCGGGGAGCCCATCCAGGTTTGGCCCGATCGCATTTGATCGTTCTCCGGTGTTCGCGACTGCACGCCGATTAGCACATCGTCGGGCACGATCGCTCCGTCGGTCATGTAGGCCCCGTTGCCCACGAACGACCGGTTGCCGACGCTCGTGGGCCGCAGTACCATCCAGCCGCCACGTTGCTCTTCATCGCCCAGCATCACGCCGTCGGCAATGAAGGTATCGTCGCCCAGCGTGAGCAGGTCGGGCACGATTCCCACGGCAGTCGAGATTTCGGCATGTCGGCCGACCTTCGCGCCCATCAATCGCAGCCACGACGAGGCAAATGTTGAGGCGTAGATGCCGTGCAGCAAACTCAGACTGCTATCCAACACGCGATTCAAGAGCCATGTTCGGCAATAGGTGACGCCATAAATTGAAAAAATCCCAGCCTTCTGTCGCGGCAAAAAGAGCCATCGCAATCCGGCTGCCAAAAGGATCGTGAGTGTCACCAGCACCAAGCTGGCCGGAATGCTCAGGAAAAAATAGAGTACAAAGGAGAGCGGGCCAGGCCGAACATAGTGACGCGATGGAGCAATATCCTCCATCTGGGTGTCCTCCGTCGTTGGATCCGAACTTGTCTCCGCATCGGGATCGGGATCGGTGTCGGTGTCAGCATCAGTCGTCGCGACCGCTTGAACCTGATTAAGCTCGCTCTCATCCGAATTCCACGAGTTCGAGTCGATGGCGTCGATGAGAACGAACCCAGGAAAGACAATCATGAAGAACATCGCCGCGACCGCCATCCCCCCCGCGACGAAGAACGCCAACTGGGCCAGCCGCGCCAGGTAGCCGGCGCGGGGCCGCGGCGGCAGCGGTTCGATCGGCCGTTGGACGCGCCGCGCGGGCGATCCCTCCCAGTTCTCGCCGTCGGGCACGTTTTGATTGGCGGATAAAGCCGAGAGCCCGCCCAACCGGGCGTGGTTTCCCACGGAAGTATCGTTCTGCAAGACGGCGTAGGAATCGACCACGGCTTCGCGGCCCACGCGCACCTGGCCCAGCACCAGCATTCCCTGCTCGACTCCCGCATTGCCAATGTGGACGGCCGTGCCCACGCTTGCACCGGACTCGATCGAAAGCAGATCGGGCGATCGCAGGTACATCGACTCGATGATCACGTCCTTGCCGATCTTCGCCCCCAAGGCTCGCAAGAACCAGCAGAGAAACGGAGTGCCGCTGAGCAGATCGACCGGCGGCAGTTCGCAGAGGCGATCGGCTAGCCACCAGCGAAAGTAGGTCGCGCCCCAGAGTGGATAGCGACCGGGTTTCATTCGCCACGCCACCAGCCACTTGCCGGCGATGGCCACGGGGAACAGGCCCAACTCGGCCAACAGGAAGGCGAGTACGGAATAGGCCATCGCTCGCGGGATGGTGTCGCCTTCTCCGCCGGTGAAATAGTGATAGACGAAGAATGGGAAGAGCCAAGAGGCAATATGCAGCAGCATCAGCCAGGGAATCACCGCCGTCTGTACCGCGCCGCAGAGCCACCGCCGCGTCCACGGCACACGGCACCGCGCAGTACCAGCCGCGGCCGGCACCGCATGCTTTTGCCGCAGTTGCTGCATCTTTGCGGCAATCTGTCGCAAGCGCGGCTGCCGATAGACGTCCTGGATGCTCAAGGTCGCGTAGTGCCGATCGGTCCGCAACGTCGATACGAGTCGGGCAACCAGCAGCGAATGGCCGCCCAGGTCGTCGAAGAAATCGAGGTCGCCGCCGAGTTGTTGGCCGGGAAAAAGCGGCCGCAACGCGGCGTACAAGGCATCTTCCTCCTCGGAGCGAGGCCACGTGTCTTCCGCACGATCCTCCTGGATCGCCACGCGCAAGGGAAAATCGCCCAAGGCCTTTCGGTTCACCTTGCCGGAAGTCAGGCGCGGCAGTTCCGCGACGAACTCAAAATGGGCAGGCACCATATACTTCGGCAGACGTTCGCCGAGTGCTTTTCGCAGTTGCGAAGGCTGCGGCTCGCTACCACTGGCCGTAACCAAGAAAGCCACCAACTGCTCAATGCCAGCCAACGGACGCATCGTAACCGCCACGGCGGCCACGCCCGGCTCCGCGGCGATTGCCGCCTCGATCTCTCCTAGTTCCACGCGGAAGCCGCGAATCTTCACTTGGTCATCCGCCCGCCCCAGGTAAAGCAGTTGGCCCGCCGCGTCGATTCGTCCCAGATCGCCGGTACGATACATCCGCGCGTCATCGTCGCCGGTCGCCAACGGATTGGCGACAAACCGCTGGGCCGTCAGTTCCGGTTGACCGAGATAACCGACCGCCACGCCCGGCCCAAAAATGCAGATCTCGCCGGTCTCCCCCACCGGCAAGGGCCGGATCTCGGAATCGACGATGAGCAGTCCGTAATTGGGCAGCGCCTCGCCGATCGTTACCGGTTGGCCCGGTTGCAGTCGGGCGAGCGTGGCCGAGACGGTCGCCTCGGTCGGCCCATAGGTATTGAAGAGATTCCGCCCTGGCCGAGCCAGACGATCGACGAGTGCCTCAGGACATGCCTCGCCGCCGAGATTGATCAGCCGCACCGAGGGCAACGGATCATCGATCAGGCCCATCAAGGTCGGCACGGCATGGATCACGGAGATCCGCTGCCGAGCAACCGCCGCGGCGATCTGTTCCGGGTCGGCGGCGCAGTCGGCCGGCGCGATCCAGAGCGTCGCGCCGACAAGATACGAAATCCAGATCTCTTCAAACGACATATCAAAGGCCACGGAGAAGCCTTGGTAGACCACATCCTCTTCACGAATGCCGAGGACTTCGTTCTCACTCCGCAAAAAATGACATACACTACGATGATTGACGACGATCCCCTTTGGCTGCCCCGTCGAGCCGGAGGTGTAGATTATGTAGGCCGGATCGGCCGGCTGTGCGAGATTGGGGGGCAGCTTGCTGGATTTCGTTTCCGCGTATTCCAGCAGATCCTCAATGGCCCAAAGAGGTGTCGGACCTCCCGCCAGCTTGGCGGCCCACTCCCGCGTCGTAATCAATCCGCAAGCACCCGCCGCGCGAAGACAAAGCTCGACGCGCTGGCGGGGCGTTGTGGCATCCAGCGGCAGCCAGGCAGCACCGCTCTTGGCAATCGCCGCCTGAGCGATCAGCAGATCGGCCCCACGCGGCAGGTGCAGGCCAATCACCGCGCCACCCTTCGCCCCGCGGGCTACCAGCTCACATGCCACAGCATCGCTGAGAATGTCGAGATCGGCATAGGTCACGACCCGACTGCCCCAGATCAAGGCCGGACGATCGGGCAGACGGCGGGCAGTGGTTCGCAGGATATCGCCAAGACATTCCTCGCGTAGCAGATCGGGGCGTGAAGAACCTCGCAAAAACATGCAGAACCCAACTTGTGGTGAAAAATCCTATTATAACCTTTCGCTACCCTGCTTGCAGAGAATTCCGTAGAACGGAATTTATTCCGGTTTTAGGTGCAGAAGTAGGGTGGAGAGAGCTTGACATCAACTACCAAGAGCCTTGCTCATCGTTCACTTCCCAGGCGGGTTCGTCCGGAAGGTCGTTGCCGGGAGCAATTCCTTGTTCACTAGGTTGGGAATCGCTCGCTCGTCCCAGGCAAAGCGAGCGGCGATCGGCTGCTTTACGGCATCGCTGAAAACGAGCACGCTGTCGTTGTCGATCATCGCCTTGGCTGGAACGAACTTTCCATCGGCTGCGGCAATCTCGAAAAAGGTCAATTCTTTCGAGCCGTCGCGCGTGGTCAGCCCACTGCCGGTAGGGTTGAAATGAATACGGATTTTGTCGCCTTCAACTTCCATCGATTGGTAGAGAGGGCCTGAGTAGACGAGATCTTTGCGACCATAGTCCTTGGCCAGCGCCCAGAGGGCCAATCGCCGCCCGACTTCTTGTTTGTTGGTACAATGGCAATCGGGAAAAGTGCCGATGTCAATCGTGACAGCCATGCCGGTATTGGGCAGCGCGAGCGTGGCGGTTTGGGCCTCACGCATTTCGGCTAGGTTGTTGGGGCCGCAGGGAAAATCGGGAAGCTGAACGAAGTAGAATGGAAAATCACCTTGCCCCCAGGCATTGCGCCAGCCGGTGATCAAGGTTTTCATCTTGGCGCAATACTTCATGCCATCGCCATTGTTCGATTCGCCTTGGTACCAGATGGCACCACGAATGGCCATCGGCATCAAGGGCGCGATCATGCCGTTATACAACACGGCTTCCTGCCCATTGCGACCTTGCCCTGGCGTCCAAGGCTCGCATCGCGTGCCGCCGGCACTGGCCGCGACAAGCCCAATGGGAACCTTCAACTCACGATGCAACTCACGACCGAAAAAATAGGCACAGGCCGAAAAACCATGGCCGCCGCCTCGTTTAATGACGATCGTTTGCGGCGAGCAAGGGAGCCACCGGCAATTGGCATCGGTCGCCGGCTGTTTTGCGTGGGTCGGTGGGACTTCCATGAGCCGGATCTCGGGATAATTGGCGGCCGCGATTTCCTTCGGGTAGTTGATACATGGCCTCTGGCCAGGATGCGGCCCGATCGGCTTCTCCATATTCGACTGCCCGGCACAGACCCAGACCTCGCCGAGCAGCACATTTTTGAAAACCTTCTCGCTGCCGGAGGCTGCTTTGACCGAGAGTTCCAGCGGCCCCTTTTTGTTCAGGCTTGGCAGAACAACCTTCCATTGACCGCTGCTGCCGGCCTTGGTCTCTCGCGTTTCGTCGGCCAGTGAGACCGTTACTTGCTCGCCGGGCGCGGCCCTGCCCCAGACAGGAATCGGCATATCACGTTGCAGAACCATATTGTCGCCAAAAATGTGCGGCAGCGTGAGTTCGGCAGAGGCGGGCAAGGCCGAAAGCCCCACTCCGCTTGAAATCAGGATTAAGAGTCCCGAGGCGAGGTTCTGTAGAGAGAGAAGGTTCACAGGGTGTTTCTCCAGGTGGGGTTTTGTGGCATAATTCCGGGGATACATGACTTAATTCGTATTCTGTTTCGGTTTTGGACCGCGTTTCCGGGGTTCGAGGACACGACCTACCATTTCCTCCAGACGACCAAGGAAAGTTTCGTGACCAATCTCGCTAATCTTACCATGCCCCCAAAATAGCAGATTCATCAAATCTTGCCAATAGTTTAGTCATGTGGCCCCGGAATTTGTGCGGAAAATTGCTTTCCAGCAACGGTTCCGCTCCAGCCGCCGGGCCTGCGTTGAAACTGGCCGGAAGGTAGAGCCGGTGCCTTTCCTGTCATGCCGCTGCCGTGCGTCAAGCGTCTTCATGGCCATTTATGGTTCCTATCAGTTACTCCCCGCCTGGCCACCCTTGACTTCCCTGGTTGCACTAGCTAGACTCAGAGCAGTTTGGAAATCAAATTCCTATCACTAATTCGTTGAGATGAAGACGCCTTGAAAATGCCTCGCTGAGTTTGCGTCGAAGGAGCATCGAGATGGATCGGCAAACGAAGTTCCCAATATACCTGCGGCTATTGATCGTCGCAGTCGTCTTAATGAACTTCGCCTCGCCCGCGCGGGCGAACGACTCGCTCGATCAGGTCCGAGAGAAGGAGTATCGCGAACTGGACCGCCAGATCGAGCGCCGCAAGGCAGCGGCCGCAGAGTGGCGCAACCGGCTGGCCTCGGAATCCCTCGACCGGCAAGCGTTGATTTTGCCTGATGATCGCGGCCCGCTCGACGTCGTCCTGCGGCGGACCGCCGCGCTGTTGGACTACTGCAATGAGCACCAATGGCTTTCAGCCGACCGGCGAGCCGAATTCGCTGCGGAATTGGAACGCCTGCGCGAGGCCACAAAGGACGCATCGGCCGCCGATGCCCGAAAGTCGCTCTTCCAGCGGACATGCGAATTGCGGCGTCGCGTTTCGATGGCCAATCCGCTGCTGGACTTCGAAGCCATCGTCTGCATGCAGGAACAACCGGGCGAAGACCGGATCATCGAGCAAGCGCGGGCCGTGTGGAGGGGCCATAGCAAGGGCGGCGGCCCGATCTTGCTTCGCAATTTCAAGTCGGATCCCAGTGTTACCAGTTTGCTGGAAGGTGTCGAAGTATCGGCCGGCGATTGGAAGGGCCGTGAACTGAAAGGCAAGTTCTCGGGCCTGGAACTGAGCTACGATGCCCGGCAGATCCTCTTTGCGGCAACCGCCGCCGCCGATGCCTGGCACATCTTCACATTCGACCTGGCTGCGCGTCGGCTCGTCCAACTCACCGGCGGGCCCTACGATGATTTCGATCCGTGCCTGCTTCCTTCCGGCCGAATCGTCTTCACATCGACGCGCCGATGCGGGGTCGGAAGATGCTTGCTGACACCCCAGTCGCTCACCTATACGCTTCACTCGATGGAACCCGACGGCACGGACATCATCCCGTTGAGCTTCCACGAAACCAACGAGTGGCAGCCCAGCGTCAGCCACGAGGGCAAGTTGGTGTACACTCGATGGGACTATGTGGATCGGCATTGGGGCACGGCCCATCACTTCTGGGAGTCCTATCCCGACGGCCGCGATCCGCGAAGCTACCATGGCAACTACCCGTTGCCCTGGTCCGCAATGCGCGAAGACACCCAGCCTTCCGACTATGGAAAGCCGGGCTTCGCCTACGGCCGCGCCTTGCGCCCCGATGTGGAAATAGGCTTCCGCGCGATTCCCGGTTCCCACAAGTACACGGCCACGGCCGTGGGACACCACGAGGGATTTTCCGGAAGCCTCGTGCTGGTCGATCCTCGCTTGCCCGATGACGGTCGAATGGCGCAAGTCAAGCGAATCACGCCTGAGTATTTCTTCCCCGAGGTCGAACGTCCGGCGACCCACACCTACGGCACCCCGTGGCCGCTAAGCGAGGACTTCTACCTGTCCAGCTTCGAGACGGGACTCTACCTTCTCGACAGGTTCGGCAATCGCGAGGTGCTCCTTGAACCGGCCAACCCGGCCTATCGCCTGCGAGATCCCTTTCCGTTGCACGCGCGCAAGACGCCGCCCGCAATCCCCGTCAAGACCTGGCAAGGTCGGCGCGACGAATTGCCGGACCACCGCCGTGCCGTCCTGTCCGTGATGAACGTCTACGACACCGATGCAGTGGGCCGCATGCCCGAGGGAACCAAGGTCAAATGGCTGCGCATCGTCCAGGTGATTCCGCAACTCTTCGATCAGGAGTTCAACCTGAAGACGGTCACCCAAATCAGTTTTGCAACCGATGCGGCCGGCCGCATGCCGCTGGGAATCGTGCCCGTCGAGGCGGACGGCAGCGTCTATTGCGAAGCGCCCGTGGGCAAGGCGATCTACTTCCAACTTCTGGACGAGCAGGGCATGGCCGTCCACTCGATGCGTTCGGCCACCTATGTGCATCCGGGCGAACACCTGGCCTGCCACGGATGCCATGAAAACAAGTGGTCCTCGCTGCCGCCGACTTCGAGTGCGCCCCTTGCGCTGAAACGTGCGCCGTCGAAGATCGTGCCGGAGGTAGCCAGCGGCGCCATGCCGTTCAATTTTATCGAGCTGGTCAAACGGCCGGTATTCGATGCCAAGTGCGTAGCGTGCCACGCCCAGCATCCCGCGTCGCCCGACATGTCCTACAAGTCGCTGGCGCGAAACGACCTAGCCTTCAGCTATCCTGGCGAGTACGATGCCCGCAGCCCGCTGGGCATTGGAGGGTCGCGCACCACGCCGGGCCGGTTCGGTGCGCGGGCTTCCGGAATCATGAAATCGCTCTTCACGAAGGAGTATCACAAGGACGTCCATCTCTCGGCCGACGAGTTGCGCCGGCTGACGCTGTGGCTCGACATGAACTCGAACGAAATCGGTTGGATCGGCAACGACCGGAGCCAGATCGCCGAACAGAAACGAGGCGTGCCGATCTGGCCGCCCATCGACATGGATCCCGCCAACCCGACCGGTGTAGAATCCAAGGGCGACCTGGATCAGCCGGGAGCCGTTCCCTGAGTTCGGAGGCGAGAAAACGCCCGGTCTTGCCTCAGCCGAGACACGTATCTGCAGGCCGTAACGCAAGTAAACGCTCGATGAGGCCTCGAAACGCTAGTCGTGGAAGCCGACCCTACGGACACACGGGGAAGGCCAATGTTGCAGAGGAAGTCAGTGACAAATGCACTCTGCAATTCCACCGGGGTAGAGAGCGACAGCATGCATCGAAGGAATGCACATGAAGCACGGGAAACCGAAGGCGACAGCGGTGGCAACCGCAACGGGCAACCCGCGAGGGCTAGGCCCGGTCGCATCGGTGGCGGAGAGGCTCGTAGTAGCGTTGAAACCGGGTAATGCCGGTGGAGCCAAGGGGCCTCACTTCGGGTGCGTTGACGGAAGGGACAAAGGGATTGCGATTGGCCTCGGCCTAGCAACACAAGAAGAACCCGAGCGTCCCGGAAGCAACTTTACGGTCAGGCGAAGGTTGTGCCGCAGGCGTGATCGTGGGCTTGACGGTGAAGCCCGTCGGAGAGCCGGATGCGGTAAATCCGCCCGTCCGGTTCGATGAGCGGGAAGTGGAAACGGAGCATGGTGAAGCTAGTGAGGCACTGGCAGACGAAAGAGCCAGCAATAGATAGGCTGCACCTAAACCACCGCGCCACTTCTCGACTCTACCCGGAATTTGTGCGGAAAATTGCTTTCCAGCAACGGTTCCGCTCCAGCCGCCGGGCCTGCGTTGAAA
>JBAWVO010000088.1:0-21727 GCA_037147235.1 Planctomycetota bacterium
TATGCGCCCCATGAAAACTAGGCAAGTCCAGTTTTCCAGAATGGACGCGCACGTTGGCAACGCCAAGGAAGAGGCGGTGGGCAATAGGAGTTCTTGTAATCCTAGCTTTCTTAGTGCCGTTGACTATTGCTGTTGCGATATGGAGATGCGGGCCATTCAGGAAAGGTCTCGTAAATTCTGTCGGAATGCATCTTACGTATATTAAGACTGGGACTTTTCTCATGGGATCACCTGCGGAGGAAAGCGATCGCGATAGAAACGAGAGACAGCATGAAGTGAGCATATCGCGGAGGTTTTGGATTGGTACGTATGAAGTGACGCAAAATGAATACGAAGAAGTAATGGGCATAAATCCAAGTTGCTTTTTCGGGGGCGAAAGTGGCCAATCGGAGGCTTCAAAGTTGGGCGAGGATAAGTTGCCAGTTCAGCAGGTGTCCTGGGACGAAGCCAAAGAATTCTGCAAACGTCTTTCGGCCTTGCCTAAAGAAAAGGAGTCGGGCAGAGTATATCGCTTACCGACCGAGACAGAATGGGAGTATTGCTGCCGTGCTGGGACTTCAACTGTGTATTTTTTTGGCGAGAATCCTGCCCTGTTGGTGGATCATGCGTGGATTGAAGATAACGCTGGTAGCAGACCGCATCCAGTTGGCAAGAAGAAACCAAATGCCTGGGGTTTATTCGATATTATGGGAAACGTGGCTGAGTGGTGCGAAGATCCGTATTTTGCGGAAAATCAACAATCTTCAGTCGAAGATAACAACACCAATTCATTCCGCTTGATTCGGGGAGGCAGTTGGCTGTATGGTCCATCTGATTGTCGTTCGGCAAGTCGGTCACGACTCTCACCGACATCAAAAAGCCCAAATGTTGGGTTTCGTGTCATTTGTGACATGCCGAATTAAACTAGCGGCACGAGAATATCGCGACGACGCTGGCCTTTTACGTGGACCTCGAATGCGACGAAATCGCCGAACAACTCTGGGGGTCTGATACTGAACCACTCGGTAGTGCAGGTTCGATTTTTGGTTCGGTTGGGCCTTCCGGCCCAAACCAAGTCGGGGGATAAACGACACAACCCTTTACTAGGTAAAGGGTTGTGAAGTAGCAGCGCAGGGATTCGAACCCCGGACACGCGGATTATGATTCCGCTGCTCTAACCAACTGAGCTACGCTGCCAAGTGCTTACTGGCATTGATGTTATGACTTAGTGTGGACACGCCGTATAGTTGCCGCGACACCTGGTTCACCACCCGGCATCTCCAACTACCCACCCTAAGACGGGGGTGTTGATTTTATCCGGAACCACACTCAGCTTATCTAAACATAATCGATCCACGGCAAAAAACAAGCCCCGCAAGCCCCGTCCAGAATTCCCCTTATTTCCACACGCGGCCGGAGTGTGGGCGAAAAAGATTCGTTGGGCCAGGCAGAGACACTTTGGGAGACGGCCTTTCGGCCTGCACTTAACAATCCCGCGCTTCCAATGTAGAATGATGCATCATCGAGTGAATTCTACTTCCAACATCACAAGGACTACAACCATGACAAGAATCGTGATCCAATTCCTGGGTGCCGTTGCGCTCGCCACCACCGTTTACGCCACCGACTTCCATGTCGCTCTTAACGGCAACGACACCCAGCCCGGCACGCAGGCAGCCCCGCTCCGTACGATCCAGCGTGCCGCCACTCTCGCGCAACCGGGCGACGTCATCACCGTGCATGAAGGCGTTTACCGCGAACGCATCAGCCCTCCGCGCGGTGGTGAATCCGACGCAAAACGGATCGTCTACCAAGCCGCGCCCGGCGAGAAGGTTGAGATCAAGGGCTCGGAAGTCGTCAAGAACTGGGTGAAGGTTCAGGACGACGTCTGGAAAGTCGTCCTGCCCAATGCGTTCTTCGGCAGTTTCAATCCCTACAGCGACCTCCTCCGCGGCGACTGGTTCAATCCTAAGCGACGCCAGCATCACACCGGCGCCGTCTATCTCAATGGCGACTGGCTGATCGAGGCCGCCAAGCAGGCCGATGTCTTGAAACCGACGGTAAGCACGCCTCTCTGGTTCGGTCAAGTGGACAAGGAAAACACCACGCTTTGGGCGCAGTTCAAGGGCGTCAACCCAAATGAGCAACAGGTGGAGATCAACGTGCGGCGGACGGTGTTCTATCCTGAAAAGCCCAACATGAACTATATCACCGTGCGCGGCTTCACGATGCGCCATGCGGCAACTCCCTGGGCACCGCCCACGGCCGAGCAAATTGGCTTGATCGGCACGCATTGGAGCAAAGGCTGGATCATCGAAAACAATGTGATTAGCCACTCCGTGTGTTCGGGAATTGCGCTGGGAAAACATGGCGACAAGTGGGATAACACTTCGGCCAATTCCGCGGAGGGCTACGTCAAAACCATCGAGCGCGCCCTCAAAAACGGCTGGAACAAAGATACCATCGGCCACCACATCGTCCGAAACAACCACATTTCCCATTGCGAACAGACCGGCGTCGTAGGCAGCTTGGGGTGTTCGTTCAGCGTCGTCACCGGCAACACCATCCATGATATTCATGTCCGGCAGTTGTTCACGGGTGCCGAGATGGCGGGTATCAAGTTTCATGCCGCTATTGATGTTGAGATTCGCGGAAATCACATCTACCGGACCTGTCGGGGACTCTGGCTCGACTGGATGGCCCAGGGTACGCGCGTGTCTGGAAATCTCTTCCACGACAACCGCGATCAGGATTTATTCATGGAGGTGGATCACGGACCGTTTCTGGTGGACAACAACATTTTCCTTTCCCCGATGACACTCCTCGATGTTTCAAAAGGCGGTGCCTATGTCCACAACCTGATCGCTGGGACGATTCACATGAATCCCTTTGACGGTCGCCTGACGCCCTTTCACAAGGCACACTCCACGGAAGTCGCCGGATTGCACAACAACCCGTGCGGCGACGACCGTTTCTACAACAATCTGTTCGTCGAGCGTGGCGACCTGAGCCCCTACAATACGGCACGTCTGCCCGTCTGGATGGAAGGCAACGTATTCCTCAAAGGCACCAAGCCATCGAAGCATGAAAAGAATCCGCTCGTCAAGCCGGAGTTCGATCCGGCCATCAAGCTGGTCGAGAAAACGGACGGATACTACCTTGAAGTCCAGTTCGACAAAGCCTGGGCCGCCGAAGAAGCTCGCAAACTGGTGACCACCGATCTTCTCGGCAAAGCGACCATCCCAAATCTTCCCTATGAACAACCGGATGGCACACCGATTCGCATCAACACCGATTACTTCGGCAAACAACGGAACGAAGCGAACCCAACGCCCGGCCCGTTTGAGAATCCCGGCCAGGGCGATCTCAAACTCAAAGTCCGCGGAATGGTAAATGTGCAATAGAACGGAACTCGTCCGGAGTCAGGCTGACTCCGTAATGTGACTTTCCCAGATAGGTGAGCAAAGGGGATGCCATGGCTCCAAACTGCCGGGCACGGTGCGCGAACCGCTCCGCATGATGTCACTGTTTGAGAAGTTACCAAGACTGGAAGAATAGATTACCAACTTACCTATTTTACCCTTCTTATTATTTGGGAATCGTTCTCAAATTGCCCTTGTTCCGTTCTCTGAAAATGGTATTCTCTTGTTTATGACAGCTACGGTTGTTATAATTAAAACGATGGATGCTGGGAAACCCGTTCTCGGCAATTTTTAACAAGGAGGATTTGACCATGTTAGTTCTAAGTCGCAAGCGTGGAGAGGCGATAACCATCGGCAACGGAGTGACGATCACTGTTTTGTCGGTTCAAGGCGATAAGGTGAAGCTCGGTATTGTGGCTCCCGCCGAGGTGCCCGTTCATCGGCAGGAAGTCTATGATCGGATCGAAGGCTACTCGCCCGCTCTGGCCTAGTGTCCCCAACCCGCAGGCACCGAGTTTTAGCCTGCCCTAATCCCTGCGATTCCAACCCGATGGTTCCATGCCGCGCGCCACAAATCGGCGATCGACGCGGGAGATCGTACGAAGCCGAAGCAGAAGAGCGGCGCAATCATCAGGCCCCAGTAACGATTGAACTCCTGGCCGACCATCGAAAAAGCCACGACGTACAGACATGCCGTTAGGGCGATCCGTGCCCCCCAGGCCGTCTGCCAACCGGCGAAGCCGATCATCGCCAGGGCAAAGAAGATCACCGTGACCCATACCGGCAAGAGTACCAGACACGCGTTCATCTGCGCCACCGCGATGACAAACGTCAGGCCGCCAAACCGCAGCCAGCCTTGGTGATGGGCCTCTGCCGTGGCGGTGATCAAGTGGCTGACCTTCCAGCAATGCAGTCCGTAGAAGATAGCCCAGCCGATCAGGCCGACGAGATACACCACCGATTCCTTCGGTCGTCGCTCCCAAAGGGCCAGAGCCAAGCCGAGCAGGCAGTAGGGCAGAGCCAACTCGCGGAGAAAGAGCGCGGCCAGGGCCATCGAGGCACCTAAGAAGCGGAGCCTTACGCCATAGGCGCAGAGCGACAGTGCCATCATGGTCCCCGCCCAGACTTCAGTAAGCACGAAGACATCGCCTTGAAAACAGGGCAACATCGGCCCGATCAACAGGGCAACCAGCGGCATGGCCAGTCGATAGACGTTGGGCTGCTCCCTCGCGGCTGCTTCAAAAGCCATCAGCAACATCACGATGCCCGCGGCAATCAGAATTAGCCGGCCCAGCAGCGGGTTGGGCAGCTTGCCGATCAGCCACATGGGGAGCGGGGTTCGCCAATTGAAGAGACTGGCCGTCGGGTAGCCTTGGGCCACAAGTTCCTCGGCGGCGACCTGGTAATAATTCTCGCCAGCGTGGATCCGTTTGATCTCGGTCATGTACAGGAACACATCGCCCGACTTGGCGTTCTCTTCGCGGACATCGCAAAGCGGCGGCGGCGTGGGCGATTTCCACAAGCCCAGAGCAATTAGCAGCAGCAGTGCGATCAACACCGCTCGGGCCTGCCAGGGCGTAAGCCGGGCGTAACTGCTCCTAGTGGTGTCGGTCATAATGAAGGTAGCGGTTGTAGTCGTTCGCGGTCCCAAGGAAATTTTGTTTCTTTCGCGGAGTGGGTCCACGGCAAGCGTGGGACGAGCGCAGCAAGCCCCACAATCTCTCCTTGAGAAGTCTAGCTTACGGCAAACATTGTGGTCGAATTCCTTCGCGGGAGAGGGGCAGAGGCCGCCAATCTCCCCTCTCCCGTGCTCGGGAGAGGGGCAGGGGGTGAGGGTATTGACGACCACTCCTCGGCCCCAAGTTCTTTCAATTGCTCCAATCGCATGTAACGCGGAAGTACCTGGTGCTGGCTGTTGACCCAGCGATGGCACGGCGTTAAGATGGGGGATGTGGGTCGTGCCTGAAGGTTGCTTTCGCAACCGATGGAGCCGGGGGCTAGCCGTAGACCGTTCAATGCGACAGTTCGGCAGCCAGAGATCCGTTGGGCCAACTCTTTTTTTGGGAACCGCGCGTGTGGAACTGTCGTAAATGTGCCGAGAACATCGAGGACGCCTTCGATGTGTGCTGGAATTGTGGCACATCGCGGGATGGTTGTCTGGATGCCGACTTCAAGCGAGAAGTTGAAGCCACGGACGCGAGCGGACCTGATTTGGCGATTCTAGTGCGAGGATTGTTGAACACCGCCTGGTGCTTCGTTGCCGCCGCACCACGCGAAGGCGTTCCAGGCTGGCTATCGCGGTGTTGTACCACGGTGCTTTTGGGTGCATGCAGCCTCTACGTCGCTGTTCTAGCGGACTACAATCTGCGAGTTGAACCCGCAGTACAACAAGGCATTCGTGACTTTGAAGCACGATACCCACACTCGAATAGTCCTGGGGTTATCTTCCTGCTTCCAGAAATAGACTATCTATTCTACGCGATGGCAATTGTCTTATTCATGGTTATTTTTACTTTGGCGACTTGGCGATTTCACGGCATCTGGACCAAAGTAATTGGTTTTTCGCCGTTTCTTGTGGCAGGACTGGTTCGCTTGATCGGATATATCGCAAGATAGTGTTTGCCCAACATAGGCTGGCCGCAGAGCGGGACGCCTTGCCGGTGGTTCCGGCCTCCAAACCTTGGTACAATCAATCGTAGTTTGGGCCTGGCTGGCGTCGGACGGTACGGCGTCGGCCAGCCTAGCCGTTGGCCCGTTGAGACTTGCACTCCAAAATGTCTTTCCAGTTCACGCCCATTGAGAATTACGAGCAGCGGACGAAGAAAGTCCGCAACTCTT
Source organism: Planctomycetota bacterium (assembly GCA_037147235.1). Classification (GTDB taxonomy): domain Bacteria; phylum Planctomycetota; class Planctomycetia; order Pirellulales; family Thermoguttaceae; genus JANXQG01. The sequence continues at coordinate 6,240 of JBAWVO010000088.1, forward strand.
TTGCGATCCGATGCACTGTGGCATGGGGCGCAGGATGGGGCGTGTATATGCTCACAATGGCCGCGACAGTGTACGACGGGCTTCTTTCGTTTATTGGCCAGCCCATCTGTGCGGCTTTCTGGAGCGGGACCTTTGTTGTGGCGGGCGTGATCTTAGGGCTCCCGCTTCGCGTTTCCTACGTTCGCACTGCATGGAATAAGCGTCCTTGGATTGCTGTTCTTCTGGCAATAACGGGGCTGGCCTTGGTACTGTACTCGATTACGCCCGAGCAGATGACCGAGTACACGGAAGGACCAAAGAGATTCCGTGAGGCTGGATGTACCTGCTTGCCCGGCTACGTGCTGCTCATTTTTGCAATCGTAAATCTTCCGTGGCGAACGCGATGCGTGTGCCAATAGTTACAACCGGATTCTGCGGGCCAACACCGCCTGTGCGCTGAGCCGCTGCGCGGACGCCTTAGTCGTGGGGCTGGCTCGCAAACCCTGATAGAATGAAAGATGGTTTAGGCTTGGTCACCCTGGATCGTCGGGTGTCGGCCAGCCCTCCCGTTGGCCGAACCACGTTTCTCCGCAGCCCTCACGTAATTAGCCATGACGCCTTTCTCGATGTACGACGAAGTTCGGGTGGTTAAGGTCTTGAGCAAGGCAGCTATGGAGAGGTTTCCGCAGGATCAACGGCCACCCCAGCCCGGAGACACTGCAACGATCCTTGAAATCTATACTCGTCCGCCGGGCTACGAATTGGAATGCTGTGACGACCAAGGCATGACCATTTGGCTGGGCGGGTACGGACCAGACGATCTCGAACTTGAACGGATATGGCAGGCTCCGCCGGAGTGACCATAACCGCCAACACGAACAAACACATTACCAGTTATTGATGAGGGCGAAGTCATGCCGCGGTTTGCACTTGGGGCGATATGCCTCGCAAGTTAGTTACTGATCCTGGAAGCAATTGCGGAAGAGCCGAACTTGAAGGCGGATTCCGACCGGTTCGAGCGGGTCGAGATCGACGGAAAGATTGGCTTCATCAACGGCAACGGCAAGATGGCGATCGTGCCGATCTACGATCGGGCTGAAGACCTACGGCCTGGCCGCCTTCGTCATCGACGTGAAGCAGCGGACCTATCATGCGGACATCGTCGCGGAAGGCGTTGCCGCCTGGTTCTATTCCGGTACTTTTGAGGTCGATGCGTCCGGCCAGTGGACTGCCGGTAAACCCAAGGTCCAGCACGCCCAGGCTGCTCCCAAGCACGAGTAACCCCATCGGCAAGACGCCAAGCATGCACCAAATCGAGTCGAACCAGCGGATCCTAATGTGTGACGGGTAACCAACACCGTGATACATAGGCGGTGTCTTGGTCCAAGGAATTTATATAAGGAATTTTTTAGTTTCTTTTGCGGAAAGGGTCCACGGCAAGCGTAGGATGGGACGAGCGCAGCGAGCCCCACCATCTCTCCTTGAGAAGTCTAGCTTCCGGCAAACATTGTGGTAGAATTCCTTCCATGGATTGGCATCACCTGATTTTGTTCTGCGCGGCCGTGCTGGGAGGCGCGATCAACGCCGTGGCGGGCGGTGGCACGCTCTTGACTTTCCCCGCCCTGATCCTTGCCGGCCAATCGCCGATCATCGCGAACGCCACGAACACGGTTGCCCTCTGGCCGGGTGCGTTGGGTAGTTTTTGGGGCTATCGCACGGAGCTTGGTCAGCATCGCCGCGAGATTCTTTTCTTGTCCGTTCCGAGTTTTTTGGGCGGCGCGCTCGGCGCGTGGCTGATGGTCATTACCGATCCCGCAACCTTCGCCCTTCTGGTGCCCTACTTGATCCTTCTGGCCACGGGGCTGTTCATCGTACAGGAGCCGCTCTCGCGCTGGCCGTGGCGGAGCGGGAAACGGTTGGTTGAAGGCGCACCGACGAAGGCAAAATCCGCCATGGTGGCCGCCTTCGGCCATGCCGCCACGCCACTCCGCTGGTTCGCCGTGCTACTGTCGCAGTTCCTCATCGGCGTCTACGGCGGCTATTTTGGTGCGGGTATCGGCATCCTCATGCTGGCTGCCTACGGCATCCTGGGCTTCTCGAACATCCATCAGGCCAACGCCATCAAAAACCTCAATGCAATGTTTATCAATGGCATTGCCGCCATGATTTTCATCGTCAAGGGGCTCATCGATTGGCCGATCGCGATGTTGATGGCGGCTGGGGCTATTCTTGGCGGCTACGCGGGCGCGGGCACCGCGCGACGCCTCGGCCAAAAGAATGTCCGCCGCCTCGTGATTCTCATCGGGATTACCCTGGCGGCGAGGATGTTGCTGAAGGGAAATTAAGAGTTAGTTTTCGCGATCCTCTGCGATTGATTCTCAAAGGTCGCGCGATGCCGTCGCGATGCCGCCTTTCTTTTCGTAAGTCATCGCCCTAGCCGGGAATGACCATAAATGGCCATGAAGACGCTCGGCTGGCCGAAAGATGTGGGTAAGGACAATCCATTGAAATGTATTCGGGCCGAAGGCCCAGCCGGTGACCCAGCGAAGGGCAAAGCCCTGGAAAACGGGGATCTCCCTAGAAATTCCCTTTCGGCCCAACGGACCAACAATTCGCCTCGCCCGTAAACAAATCCGGCCCGATTACTCCAGCACGCCGACCCCAACTTTGCATCGCCCTAGCGTCAACCTCCCCCGACACCCCCCAACACGCCTCTTGACGGTGTAGCCTAGATAACGCAAAATAGGGGATATGCTTTTGGTGTCGCTGTTTTAGCCAGAAAGAAGAGGCTTCAATGTCAATCGAATTGGAAGAACTTCGAAAACTGCCGATTGCCGACAAGCTTCAAATCGTGGAGCAACTTTGGGAGGACATTGCTGATTCCGGCGAGCCGTTTCCATTGCAGCCATGGCATCAGGAAGAGGCGCAGCGTCGGGTGGAGGAACTCGATCACAACCCAGAGATAGCCATCACGCGAGAGGAACTTTGGAGGCAAGTCGGCGGCAAGCATGGCTAATCGGTTACGTTTTCATCCTGCGGTATCGTCCGATTTGACCGACGCAATCGGCTATTACGATGGGATTTCACCTTTGCTGGGTGCTCGGTTCCGCAAAATGGTTGACGCGAGATTCGATCGAATCGAATCCCATCCGGAATTATTCTCGTTGGCCTTCGGCGACGTTCGATTTGCTACGGTTCGGCGATTCCCTTACGTGATCCTGTTTCGGCAGCGAAGGGAGACGATCATGGTTCTCGGCGTTTTTCACGGAGCGAGCAATCCCGAGCGATGGCGAGAACGAGCGCGCTAGGTATTTTCGACGATACCTTCCTTCTACGCTTACTGGACTTTTGCAAAGTTAGCTGAGGCATAGCCTCGCAATGAGAGAAAGGAACTCCTATCATGCGACGACAAATCGGAACCATGCTGCTTGTGGCAGCCGGCCTTTGTGCCGTTTTATCACTGGTAACTCGCGTTGCGGCGGAGGGCGTCGGCTCGCCAGTCAAGCCGGCTGAAACCAACCGACCGAAACCAAAACGCCACATGGCCTTTGCCATGCACCCGATGTGGTTGATTATCAAGGAGGACACCGTCTGTGCGGAACGGACTCCCCCCTGGGGAGCGCCGTCCATCGAGGAATACTCCAAGCGGCTCAGTCGCAATCTCCACGTCCTCGAGTCCACGCCTGGGGCGAGATTGAACTATGACTTCTCGGCCGGCGAGCTTGAGGACGTCAAGGCCATGTACCCGGACCTCGCCCAGAGGATTGGGGCAGCCATTCGACGCGGCCAATTGGGAATCGTCAACGGAACCTATAGCCAGCCTCATTTGCACACGCTTAGCCTGGAGGGATCCATCCGTCAGTTCGCGGTAGGCACGCGCTCGATCCTGGACAACTTCGGATGCCAGGTCCGAACCTACGCCATGCAGGAGCCGGGCTACACGGACCAGACGCCGCAGATCCTCAAAGCCTTCGGGTATCGCTATGCGCACCGCTGTATCGGCCCCTTTCCCACGCGACAGAAGGCATTGCCCGGCGAGACGGTGACTGGGAAGGAAGCCTTTTGCTCGTGGCGAGGTCTGGATGGCACGGAGATTCCGGCCTGGCAGCCTGGCGCTGGTCTCGGCACCGACTGCCCGGATATGAGCGAGCACCGCATGAACCCGCGTTGTGATTACGTCGTTCTCGACCAGTTCCTGGACCAAAAGATCGCGGAAGACCGCGGGGCAAGGCCCAAGATCCGCATGTTCGTTCCCTGGGGCTACATCGAAGGGAACAATGCCGATGAACTGTCCCGGTTGAATGCCTCCGCGGAAACGGCACTGGTCCAGATGGAGACCATGATGGCACTGGCCAAGCCAGCCAAGGGATGGCCGGTATCGCTGCCAGATCCGGTGCCAATGTGGAAAACCTGGCTGCTTGCTCAGCATCACGATGCCTATTGGGTCGGTGCTCCGGAACTACGGGCCAAGTGCTGCGAGTGGTTGAAAGACGTGATACGGAAGTCGTCCGGGGCGTGCTCGGAAATGCTCAAGACCGCGTATCCCGACTCGCCGGGCGGCAGGCAATCGCTGCGGTTGTTCGCGGTTTATCCGAAGAAGCACCGCGGAGTGGCCAGGGTATCGTGGGCCGGCAGTCCGCCCGAGTTCTTCCTCGCCGCCGAAGGTGGGAAGACGGCCGCACAGGTCATGCCCACGGGGCCGGACCAAGGGAAACTGCTCGTACCCTTTGAATGTGCCGGAGCCGGGCAGGCGGAACTTATCGCCGGCGAAACAGGGCCAAGGACTGTCTCGCCGGAACAGATCGCGTCCGACTGGGTGTTCAACAATGATTATTTCTCCGCCACTTTCCAGCGAGACGGCTCGATCAAGAACATCCGCACGAAGCAAGGCACCAAAATCCTCGACGGCAAATCGCCCGCGGCTGCGATCTCGGCTACGATAAGCGGAAAAGCGGCATGTTTCGAGTCGACGGTCAATAGTGCTCGCCTGTGGAAAGGCCCGGTGGCGGATGTTCTGGAGTCTTCCGGATCGATCGGCACGATCCCGGTTACCCGCCGCCTCGTCCTTTACCACCACATGCCCTGGTTTGAGATGGAGGTCCAGTGTGACTTCAAGAACGACAGCGTTGGCGGCTTTTACGATGACCGTACCAAACTTGCTCTGCAATGGCCCATCGAAGGAAGCACGTCGCTTGTTCATGGCATCGGTGGCGGCAGCATCGTGGCCGATGAGCCGGCAACGGCGTTCTACCCCGTGAACTGGCTTGATCTGGCCGGTGACGCCGGCGGGCTTGCCATGATCGACTTCGGCACGTTGAAGCATTGCCAAAGGGATGGCAAGCTCCATGTCGTCCTGGCCTGGGGTGGAGATACCGCGCATTTTGGAAATCGCGTGGATCGAAACAACAGCGATTGGTCGAAGCGGCTGGATCTGCGGCTGAACGGCCGCCAGTTGTTCCGGTTCGTCTACTATCCACACGACGGTGACTGGCGAAGCGCAGGTGTTCCGGACGTGGCCATGTCGCTTTTGAGGCCGCCCGTTGCCGGCACAAGGCTAGGCCCGCGCGATGGGAAACCGACGTCGAAGTTCCTTTTGGCGTTGGAGGGCAACCTCATTCCCACGTCGGTCGAATCAGTTGGCAGCCGTATTGTCTGTCGAGTATACGAGCCTTTTGGGATGCACCCGACATGCGTTCTCAGGCATTTCGGCAAGAAGGTTATTCCGCAAATCCGAGACGTCGCCGGGAACCCGGTGACCGCGCTCCGCGCGTGGGGAATCGCCAACCTTGTCGTGGACCCTCCCGCCGCGGGTTCTGAGTAGGGAGAAGTTCGCCGCGCCTTTGCTTCCGCATGTTCACATTCCGCGCAATGAGTTACACCGTCTTCTTCACGTTTTTGCGCATGACAGGACTGAACCGCTCATCGGGCATCACCATGGCCGTGATCCGCAGGCCAAACTTGTCACCGACCTTCACGACTTCGCCGGAGGCCACGGCCTGATTGCCAACCTCCAGATCAAGCATCTCTTCGCACGACTTGTCGAACTGGATGATCGAGCCAGGACCAATCTCAATGATGCGGCTTAGCTTCTGCCGCTTCTCGGCCAAGGTGACCACCACGGGCACTTTGATCCGCAAGAGACTTCGAGTGTAGGGCGGCAGGTCGCCGGATGTGAGCGGCAACGTCGGCTTCTCGACTCGCTTTGACGGCGGCTGCCCAATCAGTTCCTTTGCCGGATGCAGCATGGGCGGCGGTGCGGGCGACGGTACGGCAAACAGGCCATCAGGATTCTTCACCGGCCAGAGAATACCGATCGTGCCTACGGCCTGCCCGCCCTTGCTGACGGCAAGCGGGACCATCGGGGCATCCTGGGCCACGCCACCCCGGCCTAGGGCGTCACCCAGGTTCGTGACCCAACGTGCGATGAAATCGCTCGCCATCCAGGTTTCCGGCAGCAGGTTCATGCCCAATTCCTGGGCTAATGTCGCCAGCTTGCTTTCGCCTGTCTTGTCGGGCTGGGCGCACCATGCCGGCAAAAAACCCTTGGCCGCCGGGATCGTCATGACGACGGTCGTCTGGTCGGTCTTCAGCAGGATGATCAGTCCCTTGCCCTTGAGATCGAGTTGCGCTGCGGCCGACTGCAACGTGCCCTGCGAGCCGAGGGTCGTTTGCACATCCCCCTCGAAGGTCCGGGCCAGCGCGGCACCCGCCTCTTCGGCACCTACCTTGCAGGCAGCCAGCACATCGTTGACAAATTGTGGAAGGGCCTCGGGCATGGAATTATTGCTAGAAAAGGTCTGCTTCTGTGGGGACTTCTCCTCAATTGGTCGGCAATTTTGGCGGCAAGCTTTACTTAATCGTTACAGCCGGAGGATTTAGGGGGATCCGGCCGGGGATCCGCGCGAATTTCGAGGTTCGCGCGGAAGAGGGCGGGCGGAAATATCATTGGAAGTAGGGTGGGGAGAGTGAAACGAGCCCCACCAAAAGCGGACCGCAACAGAATTGGTGGGGCTCGCTGCGCTCTCCCCACCCTACAATTATTCGCGTTCCGCACCTAGCGGAATCGCCACTTTCCTCCCTTCCAGCCCCCCTGGACGGCACCCCTGGACAACACCCTTATTTCCACGCGTTCCGACAAAGGTTACAATACTTATGGACTCGGGACTGAACACAAGATGGCCTTTGAAGGAAGGGGTATATCATGGCCAAAAAAAAGAAAGCGAAGAAAGCCAGCGACCCCAAGGCTCGGCGACCGGCGAAGTCGCAGGGATTTGCTCCCTCCGCGTCGGGTTCCGTGGAAGGGCATTTGCAGAAGTGTACTTCTGGTCGAGGAAAACCTCGCAACCCCTTAGCCATCGCTCAGGAAATCGCCGATCTGGCCTGGAATGCCCCGCATCCCCAAGGACAAGCGGAATTGGCACGGCAGGCATTGAACGTGTCGCCCGATTGCGCAGATGCCTACGCGATTCTGGCCAACCAAGCTACTTCTCGCGACCAAGCCAGGCAACTCCTGGAAGAGGGCATGGCCGCCGGCCAGCGGGCAATCGGTTCAAAAGCTTTCGAGACGTCGACGGGCCTCTTCTGGCTCGATCAACGGACGCGCCCCTACATGCGGGCCCGGCTGGGGTTGGCCCAATGTCTGTGGGAGTCGGGCCAGCGAGTTCAGGCGGTCGAGCATTATGCGGAAATGCTACGGCTGAATCCCAACGACAATCAGGGCGTGCGATATTTGCTCCTCGGTGCCTTGGTGGATCTGGACCGCGACGACGATGCCCAACGCCTGATACAGCGTTACGATCAAGAAGGTTCGGCTGACTGGAACTACACAACTGCCTTGCTGGCCTTTCGCCGCGAGGGCGATTCGGCCATTTCCCGCAGCTTATTGTGGGCGGCTTCCCACATGAATCAGTACGTTCCTAGTTACCTAGTCGGCAACAAGAGCATGCCCTCGCTGCCGCCATCCTCTGTCCGTCTCGGCGGCGAAGACGAGGCCATCAGTTACGCCACTCAGTTCCTTTGCACCTGGCGAAATTCCGTGGGGGCAATCCCCTGGTTGCGAAAGACACTCAAAATACCATTGCCCAAACCGCCAAAACCCCGCAAACCCGCTTGGTCGCTCTTTCGCCATGCGTTCCTGCGACTGCCGCAGGTCGATGAGGAGGTCTGGCAATTGGAGGTCTGCCGTCTGCCACTTTCGCACGCCGATGGCGATGCGTATCGTCCACCCTGGGCGTTAGTGTTGTGGAATTACACGGAAGACACCATTCTCACCTTCGAGGCGGGCGACACCCAGCCAACCGTGGGAGATACATGGAACGTGCTGATTGAGGCATTGTTGCGTCCCCGATTCGGCGAGCCGCACCGGCCGGTGGAGATCCAGGTGCGGCGCAAGGCATTCCTCAAGGCATGGCAGGAAAAGCTCCAGCAGATTGGCATTTCGTGCCGGATTTACGATGCGTTGGACGGACTGGACCGCGTGATGGAAAACCTACTGCCGGCCTCGACCAGCGTACGGCGATTCCTCGAAGGATCGGAATCCCCAGTCTCGTTCGATCTCGACGAACTGGCCTCCTTGCCGCAGAACATGGGCGAGTCGTGGCAAGCCGACGTCCGCCGCCTGCCCGGCTGGCTGGAGCAGGCCGGCGAACTGAGGCGTCCCTGGGCATCGCTGGTTACCAGCCGCGACGAGCATACGGTACTGACCCAGAACCTCGCCATGGAGCCGCCACCCGATGAGTGGATCTGGAAAAATGTTGTTGACGCCGTTTATCGCCCACTCATGGGCGAGCCTCATCGCCCGGGCATTGTGGAGGTCAGCAGCGACACCTTCCAACAGGTGCTTTACGATCGGCTGAACGCTATCGGCGTGCGGTGCGTCGTCGCCGATGATCTGGAGCAGATCGACGAGATTTTTCGGCAGCTTGGAAAGTTCCTTTCCGGCGGCAGGGCCGCGCCGCCGCTGGTCGAAGTGCCCGGTGTGCAACTTGACCAAGTTCGTAGTTTTTATGAAGCGGCAGCCGGCTTTTATCGTGCGGCTCCCTGGCGGCTTGTACCCGGCGACACCACCCTGAAGATCCAGTGCCGGAAGTTCAGCACGCACACCTGGTACGGAGTGGTCATGGGCCAGAGCGGTTTGGTGCTGGGTCTTGCCCTGTATGAAGATCTGAACATGCTCCGGCAGTTGTTTACCGGGTCCGACCGTGACGACGAAATGTCGCGGCAAGCTACGGGACTCTCGGTCATGTATGGCGAGGCATTTGAGATTCCCATCGCCGACCTCGAATCCGCCGAACGCCATGCTTGGCCGGTTGCCGGCCCAGAGGCCTATCCCAATCCCGTTTATGTGAACCCAGGCCGCTCCATGCGACCACCGTTGGCATGGGAGCTGGAATTGCTGGAGGGCTGCCTGCGTGCGATTCCACAATTTTTGCAAAGCGGTGCCAAGAGTGCTACGATCGAGGTATCCTGCTCGCGTACGAGCTTGCTATTTCAGTTATCGCAGATGGAGGAAATGTAACTTATTGGGTGGTGCATGAACTCTAGCGGAAATAACTTCCAGCCTTACAAAGGACGTGTAAAACCTGTTCGCCGCATGTTGATGGAAAGACAGTTATCGACATCGCCGCAAACCCCGCGAACCGCGACCACCCGTTATCAACTTGCCATCAACTGCCAACCAACGTGCATTCAACGGTTTTTCCACACAAAAATTTAACGGATCGCCTTGCCTAAAGCATTGCTAGATAAGCCTATTACGTTAACCGCTTACTTCATTATCAACAAATTCTCTCGGCTTATTAATACTACTATTATATCTAAAGATTATAAATAAGAATAAGAAGACGACCAGGGATTCGAGCGTCTCGGAGATGCTTGATCAAGGGTCGTGAAACCACGAAAGATTGTCGTCACCTAAACCACAACACCAGGAAACCTACCCATGTCACCGTGCTTGTTTTCGTCGATTTCTGTAATCCTCTTGTCCTTGGCAGCCGTTGTGCATGGCGAGGATACTCAACACCGCAATCTCTCCGCCGTGCCGTTCAATGAAGTCAAGGTTCAGGACGAGTTCTGGACTCCGCGAATCCAGACGAACCGCGAAAAGTCGCTGCCGCACAACTTCAAGTGGTGTGAAAAGACCGGGCGGATCAGCAATTTCGCCAAGGCCGGCGGACTGATGCCGGGGAAGTTCCAAGGCATCTTCTTCAACGATTCCGACGTTTACAAGGTTTTGGAAGGTGCGTCCTACTCACTGGCCGACAAGCCCGATGCCGCGCTGGAAAAAACCGTCGATGACGTGATCGCCAAGATCGCTGCCGCCCAACAGGAAGACGGCTACTTGAACTGTTTCTACACGATCGCCAAGCCTGGCCAGCGATGGACCAATCTCAAGGACATGCACGAACTCTACTGCGGCGGCCACATGATCGAGGCGGCCGTGGCCCATTACCGTGCGACCGGCAAGAAAACATTCCTCGACGTGGCCATAAAGTTTGCCGATCACGTTGATCGGACTTTCGGTCCTCGGAAGCGGCATGGAGTACCAGGGCATGAGGAGATCGAATTGGCCCTGGTCAAGCTCTATCAGGCGACCGGCCAGCAACGCTACCTCGACCTTGCCAAATTCTTCATCGATATTCGCGGTGACAAGGCGCAGCGCGAGATATGGGGCCCCTATCACCAGGACCACATTCCGGTCCGCAAGCAGAGCGAGATCGTGGGCCATGCGGTGCGGGCGATGTATTTGTACTCGGGCGTGGCCGATGTGGCGGCCTACTCTCGCGACCAGGAACTGATCGATGCCATGCACCGGCTGTGGAAGAACGCAGTCGAAGAGAAGATGTACATAACCGGTGGAATCGGCGCGAGGCACGCCAGCGAGGCATTTGGCGATGCCTACGAACTACCCAACGACTCGGCCTATTGCGAGACCTGCGCCGCCATCGGACTGGCCCTCTGGGCACACCGCCTGAATCTAATGCACGGAGAAGCCCAATACGCCGATGTGCTGGAGCGGGCACTCTACAACGGCATCCTCTCGGGTATCGCGCTGGGCGGTGAGCGTTTCTTTTACGTCAACCCACTCGCTTCCAACGGCAGCCACCATCGCCAGCCGTTCTTCGACTGTGCCTGCTGCCCGTCCAATGTGGTGCGGTTCGTGCCTTCGGTGCCCGGTTATGTCTACGCGGTCGGCGAAAGTCGTTCGCCACTCCCCTCGACCGAGAAGTCGAGCAAGGAAAACGCAGGCCGCGACGCGAGCAAGACAATCCATGTGAACCTGTACGTGGCGGGCACGGCAAAAATCAAAATTGGAGAGCACACGGTAAAACTCACCCAGGAAACGCGTTATCCCTGGGATGGAAAAGTGAAGCTCTCGATCGAGCCTGATCGCCTCGACGTCTTCGCCATCTGCCTGCGGATTCCCTCCTGGTGCAAAGATGCTCGGGTGAAAGTTTGCGGATTGGCCGTGAAGAAACTGGACATTGAGCGTGGATACCTCCAGTTGAATGGGCCATGGCACTCTGGCGACGTGATCGAGTTGGATATGCCGATGGAAATTCAGCGGATCGAGGCCCATCCGCAGGTCAAGGCCGATGCCGGCCGCGTCGCCCTTCAGCGTGGGCCGATCGTCTACTGCTTCGAGGCGGTCGACAATGGCGGCCACGTGCGGGACATGGTTCTACCGCACGATCCTAAATTCACTGCCGAGTACCGCAAGGAGCTACTGGGCGGTGTGACCGTGATCAAGGCTGTGGACACCAAGGGCCGCGAGATTCTCGCGGTGCCTTATCATGTCTGGGACCATCGCCAGCCGGGCGAGATGGCCGTATGGGTCACCCAGGACGGCAAGCCGGCAGCACCCAAGGCAGACGATCCAGCTTGGCAGGGCAAGCTCTATCGTCCAGTTGAAATCCGAAATCCGAAGCGCGAAATCCTAAACAAATCGGAAATAAAAATTTGAAATGACCAAAACACAGAGTTTCCCCGGTTTTGAACCTTTTCCCCTTTAAAAAATCGAAATTAAGAGAAAGGGACGCGTAATTTTGCGCGGTCGTGTATAATAATAGGGTAGAGAAAAATGGCTCTCTGCCAAGTTTGTGGTGCGGGCGTCTCGCCAGCCTGGTTCAACCACAACATCTTGGGTAGGCGGGACGCTCGCACCACAATTATCCGCAAACCCGGCGGAGAGCCGGAAAAACATGTCTTGTGGCAGTGAAAATTTAGGAGATTCAATATGACAAGCGGGACGGCCTTGCTTCTTGACGGCAGCCTCAAGGCGGACGGGACGATTCAACTGGACCGCCTACCTAGCGTGCGGCCCGGTCGCGTTCGGATCACCATGCGCCCTCTATCCGCGTCGGAACGGGGCGACGAGTGTCTTCCTGATGGCCCATGGCAGGACGACACCGTTTCCGCTCCCATCGACCTGCCGCTTTCCGGCTCGTTCGATCGAGTCACATTGCGGCAAGCGCACGCGTTGCTTCCCGACCCGCCAGCAACGGACGAGGAGAGGGGATGATATACGCGCGTCCGGGCGTGGAAGAGTCCGTCACGCAAGGGATATTCTTGACGACTGTCCCTTGTTACTTTGGGAGGTGGCGGCGCATCCCGGTGCCGATGCGATGGCGGCGACGATCCGAACGCGCATTGTGGTCTTGACGCAGGCTTGTGATTTGGCCTGGGGCAAGGCAACTCGAGTGTTGGTCGCGGTGGTTCATTCTGCCCGATACTTGGTCGAACAAGGAGTAGTGACTGCAAAGACGGTCCACGATCAAATTCGCACGCATCGTGTGTATGGGTGGTATTTTTTGCCGGATGGGCTGTCGGTCGAGGAGTCGATCGTCGATCTTCGCAATTTGCACACAATCCCAAGAGTCATGCTTGAGCAATTGGCTCGCGACGGAAAACGCGTTTGCCGGATCACGACTCCGTACCGAGAACATTTGGCGCAGCATTTTTCCACGACTTATTCTCGCATCGGCCTGCCGGAGCCTTATCCGAGTCGACCGGAGTAGGGCTCGTGGGCGAAACCGTGAACCTTGTCCGAGAGCTCGATCTGACGACCGAGAAACCGTAGGGCCAATTACTAGGGCTTGACCGTGAAGTCGATTGACGACTGGCCGACCTTGCGGCCCAAGGTGTCTTCGATGGTAAGTTGCAAGGTATAGCGTCCTGGAATCAGACGCGGCAGGTAATAGAGTTTGCTGACAAAGAAGTCGTGCCGCTCTGTCTGGTAGTACTCTTCGGCAGAGGTTGAACCATAGTCGACCATGCGATTGCCGCGGTTGTCAAAGATCTGGCCGTTGATTTTCACAGACCAGTGATATCCTTTTGTTGACGATTCAATACGCAGGTTATCGATTTCGGCGTAAAGCAACACTTTTTGGCCCGGGGTGAATTCCGTGTTCTTCAGGGCATCGAACGAGCCAAATCGAGACACTTCGGTGCAGAAGGTCAGGTTACGAACGGCCAGCGGCGCGGTCTCGCCCAATTGCGTCAAGGCCTCGCTCAGGATTCGCTTGGTCGCAGCCGCGCGGCGGGCCACATCAGGTGTTTTTTCGGCGTCCATCCAGGTCGAGATCCCGTAGATTTGCGAGGACCAATAGTCCCGAGACGCTTGGGGTGCTGTCGGTAGCGGACGCATGGCATCGTCACGGCGACCAGCCAAGAGATAAAGCATGCGCAGCCGAGCCTGCAAGGCAATGTCGCTTTCGCTTTTCGATCCGGCCTTCGATTCCTGCTCGATCGAACGGATGGCAGCGGTCAGATGGGTATGCCAGTCGGTCTCGGAAAGCGGCGCGCCGGCGACTGGAGCCGCCAGGCCCGTCGGAACAACGGCACTTGCCGATACCTCACTGCGAGTTGCCGCCAGTCTCGCCGCAGTCGTCGGAGGCTCCGGGGGTGCGTCACGGGCCTCGCTTGGTTTTCCGACGGCGGGTGCGGCAGTGATCGAACGGGCATCCATTCCGCCCATCACCGATGGCTCGGGTGCCAAGGCCGAGCGGTTGTCCAGGTTGACGATCGAGAGCAAATTGGGCTGCGGCACCAAAGCCGCCATGGGTTCACTCCCCGAGGCGGCTGCGATTGCACTCCCCTCGCCCGGATGCAGGAGGGTGGCCTGGGGTGAGGGCGACATACTCCCCTCTTCCGTACGCGGGAGAGGAGCCGATAACATACTCCCCTCTCCCTTCGGGAGAGGGGCATGGGGTGAGGGCGATTTCAGCTCAAAGCGGGTTTCTTGCTCACCCGCAACCGTTGACTTCTTTTCCGGATCGTCTCGCGGTGCGGGCAAGGCCGTGGTTTCCTGTTTTTGTTTCTCGGCCTCGCGTTGTTCTTCGCGACGCTTATACGCGGCTTCGGCCTGGAATGTTTTCAGAACCATTGGCCAAAGGCTGGGTTCCACTAGTTTCAGATCGGCCATCAGCTTGTCTTGTGCTACGGGATCGATTACCCCGACCTGTTGAAGCTCAGTCATCACCTGCTGTAGGGATTGTGCATCGGTCTGAGGGCCGGCCGGGCTACCGGAAGATTTGGGTGGCGTGGGCGAGCTTGCTTTGGCATCGCCAGAAACCTGTTTTGCAGGACTGCTATTGTGCGAACCCCAGGGCCAGGGCGTGGTTGCACAGCCAGCCAGCAACGCAAAACCAATAGCCGCAAAGGCCAAGGTTCTGCGAATTTCGGTCCGGTGATTGAAGCGACGGTCGTCCATGCTGCCCACAGACCACGTTGAAAATACCCATACAATAGGGGGCGGATTGTAATAAATCGCTCAAGAACGTGCAAGGGGGAAAAACCCCCGCACGGAACCTGCCGGCCGAAGAGGATGCGACAGCAGGGGTTATTTTCGATCTTTTTCTACAACGCAAACCGCTCGCGGAGGAATTTTGCCACGTCCTCCCACTTCTCGGCCGCTTTTTCAAAATCGACCTGCATTGCCCGGATCGTCCGCGGAGTCTTGATCGGCGGCTGGGTGATCACGTCGGGATTCAGCGGCACCTGGGCACTGAGGCCTTCGGCTAGCTTGGCCTCGACCTGCGGCGAAAGGAGGTAATCGACCAGCTCGTGGGCCTCGGCCGTGTGCGGCGAACCTTTGATCACGGCTAAAGTGTTGGGAATATAAAGTGTGCCGATCTGCCCGGCCTCTTGGTCCGGGTAGATGATTTCGACAGGCATCCCTCCCTGAATCTCTTCGTAAGCGTCGTCGGTATCGGTGATGCCGAAATCGATCTCGCCATGGGAGACCGCCCGAGCCACCTGCTTGTTGCCGGAGAGAATTTTGACCCCATTGGCCTTGAGTTTGTCGAAAAACTCCTCTGCCCTTTCATCGCCCCAGACCGCAAACAGGCAGGCCGCGTGGGTAGCCGTGGTGCCGAAGAGCGGCTTGGCCATGCCGATCCGCCCTTTCCACTTGGCGTCGGTCAGATCGTTGATCGACTGCGGCCACTGCTCCTTTGGCGTCCGCCGCGTATTGACCAGCAAAATCCTTGCCCGGGCGGCCAGACCGTGCC
>JBAWVO010000089.1:0-21649 GCA_037147235.1 Planctomycetota bacterium
GACATCCATTTTACACCTTAACCGTGCGCCCAGTTTTCCGGGTCCCGCGCAGACAGCGAAGACTCTGACGCTGGCGAATAACAGCAGCCGCACAGGGACTTGTAACCTCAATGGCGGCACATTACAGGCTGAGACCATCAGGCGAGCCCTCGGTATCGCCAATTTTAATTGGAACGACGGAACAATCCAAAACTACGATTCCGCCACCAATTTAACCATTCTCAGCGGTCTGACACTGAAACTTGCTGCGACCGGCACGCACGCCTTCAACATCGATCTCAACCGCACCGGAACCGTCGGAGCGATTTTGAGCGACGCCACCACCAATGGGACGCTCACCAAGACCGGTGCGGGAACGCTCATCCTCCAGAGTGCGAATACCTATAGCGGTACGACCAGCGTCACCGGTGGCCAGTTCGTGCTGGCCAACGCTACGGGGTCGGCTACCGGCACCGGTCCGGTCTTTGTTAACGGCGGCGTGCTCTCAGGTACCGGCACGGCCAGCGGCAATGTGTCGATCAATGTTGGCGGCACTTTGTCTCCCGGCAATTCCATTGGCACGATGGGCATCACCGGCAGTCTGAATCTTGGCGGTACGAACGATTTTCAGATCGACGTTACCTCGCTCAGCAACGACAAGGTCGTTGGCATCAAGTACCTGACTTATGGCGGCACGCTGAAGATCAGCAATTCCAGCGGCAGTTATGCTGCCGGTCAAAATTGGGACTTATTCGACTTCAGCAGCGGCAGCCAGTCAGGCCAATTCCTCAACAATGGCGTCTTCAATACGACCGGCGATGGCACCAACCTACCGCTCCTCACTGGCTTGAAGTGGATGTTCGACTATCCTAACGGCGTACTCTCCATCGCCAGTACCCTTGGAGACAATGACTCGATCCTGACCTTCGGCTCGAACAGTGCTTCCTTTGGTCGGATCTTGGTAGGCACCTCCACGGCGTCGGTATCGCTGACGCTCAACAAAACAGGCACGTTTGCCGGCAGCTATTCAGGCAGCAACAGCAACAACGGCATCAATGGCCCAGCCAGCGGAACGGCCAACGTCGCGAGCAATCCGGTGAGTGCTTCCCTGGTAAATAATGCCAACGGAACCAGTGCGGCCGGTGCCAAGACGTTCAACTACACGATTGCCAACACCGCCAACACGGCCGACACGGGCGGAATCAAGTCGGTAACCATCACCGGGAATGTTTTATCGCTCCGTTCGGTCACCGGCACGGTCGATCTTGGCGTGGTTCACACGGGCACGAGTTTGAGCAGTCTGACCAAGACGGGAACTTTCACGAGCGGTGGCAGCCATACTGACACGACCGACGTGCTGGTGGACGGCTCACTGAGCTTTACCGGCACCAGCAACTCCCAGACGAAGAGCCTGTCGGGCGGTGCTGGAACGGTGGCCGCCAGCGGCACGTTCTATAGTGCCCCGATGGTTACCGCGGAATCCGCTCTTGGCGACAAGTACGACAACGTGGCGGTGGGCTATACGGCCCAAGTGACGAGCGGCATCGCGGTCTGGACGAGTACCGCGAGCGGATCGTGGGGAACCCATGCCGGTTGGACCGACAGCGGCGGCACGACCCACGCTGCCCCCGGCACCTTTGCTGGCTTTGCAAATACCGATACGGCAACCTTCAACGGCTCTGGTTCGGTTACCGCAATCGACCTGACCGGAACCAGCCCGAGTCTCAATGCCCTGAGCTTCAGTAACTCCAGCTACACGCTCTCCGGTAGTAGCCTGACGCTCAACAGCAGCGATGGCACGGCGACTCTCACCGTCAGCAGCGGGACGCAAACGATCAACATGCCAACAACGCTTGCCAGCAACACCAACTTCGCGATCAACGGCGGAGCTTTGCTATTGAACTCAACGATCAGCGGATCGGGTGGGTTTACCAAGAGCGGGGCAGGTCGGTTGACGTTGCCTGAAGCCAATACGCTAAGTTCGACGGGTTCTATTGCGATTGCCCAAGGCACGTTGGCCGCTCCGTTTGGTGTTTCACACAGTGGCGGCGGCATTACGCTGGCTACCGGCGGAACCTTGGAGGCGGGCGTAAGTGTCAAGCGGGCCGTAACTGGAACTGGAACCGTAACCGCAACGGATGATCTTACCATTGGCAGTTCATCACAATCTGGCCAATTCAATCAGGGCGGTGCCCCAGGCGTCGGCGGAACGCTTAACATCGGCAGCAATGCCTTGGTTATTCTCGCCAAAGATACAGCAATCCTAGGCAGCCAGACAAACCTCGATGAAGGCGGCAGCTTGATAACCCTGCACGGGGCACAACTCGGCAACGCCAAGACAGTGGACGAGACCAAAGTCCTCACGGCCACTGGCAATGCCATGTTCGACAGCGATTTCGTCAATAACGGCATCGTTCATGGCCCGATTGGTGGGGGAGAGAAACTCACGTTCACTCAATTCGTCACGGGGGGCGGTACACTGACGGGCAACATCGAATTTAAGGGCACCTATAGCCCCGGCAACAGTCCGGCTATTGTTTCTGTCGGGAATGTTCTCCTCGATCCTACCAGTGTCCTTATCATGGAGTTTGCTGGAGACACGTTAGGCATGTACGATCAGCTCGACATATACGGGGTAGCCGCACTCAATGGAACGCTGGACTTGGATCTCCTGTATGGCTTCACGCCGTCAGCAGACCAGCATTTTGACATCTTCGACGGCAAGACGACCGGTGAATTTGCACGGATCATTTTGCCTGAGCTAAGCAGCGGCCTGAGCTGGAACACCAGCAACTTGTATTCGACTGGCGTTATCAGTATCAGCGGCGTACCGGAGCCTTCTGCATTGGCCCTCCTCTGCGGCGGGTGTTTAGGGCTGCTGGGTTATCGTTGGCGGCGGCGGAGGGAAAAGCGTTCTTTGTCACTTGCTGGAGAAACAACCCTTTCCGGCCAAGGTGAAATCGATTTACAGGAGGACGGCCCAGACATCTTGTCCATGCCCTCTCGATGGCCAGAACCGGAACGGCGGGCTGCTTGATCTAGCATGTCGAGCAGCGTTGCGGCGGTGAAGATATCCGAGAAGAACCAAGTGAAGTATAATACACGGGACGAGGCGATCCAGGCAGGGAAGAAACCTTGCCACGATTGTAACCCACAGTGCTCGCGGTATCCATTTTGCAGCCAATAATCGAGGAAGTACGACATGCCTAAAGAGAGCCACACTTACCAGTTCACCGTTGACGTGGGCGGCAAAGAGTATGACTGTAGGCGAGTCGTCACCGGCACGCAAGTGTTGTACCAGTCCATTGTTGTGGAAGGGATCGACAGCGAGCCCGACACGGCGCGCTACGGGCCGAAGCAGCCGAGGATGGAAAGAATGGCGAAGCAGATCGCCATCGACCTGATCTGCAAGCACCTCAGTAAAAAATCAAACAGCTAACGCAACGCTGCTTGGGCGGTTCTTGGGTGCGGACGCGAACCAGTCGGCAAGTAAATGAGTCCTTGAAGGTGAATCGACGAAAGTGCGATTGTCTGTAGGTGTGCTACAGGCGGAGAATTCTTATGACATCACCTTATCCGCTACCAGCAGTCACCTAGACAGGCCCTCGCGCGGGGGGTACATTCAGAGCGTATTGTCTTGGTGACCCCATCCGAGGGCTACTTGGCATCCAAGAATTCAGCCGTCTTCCACAAGGTGGGCTTCAAAGGGGCGTGCAAGATTGCGGAGAAGAATCTGGTGCGGTATAATAGTTGGGACGAGGCGATCCAGGCGGGCAAGAAGCCCTGCCACGAGTGCAATCCGTCATCTCCGAACGGAGTTAACGTCTATGGCTTTCAATGAGTTGAACCAAGAAGTACCGCCAGAAGTAGTCGAAAAGGCACGAGAACTGGGCTGTAAGGGCGAAGTATCCTTTGTCTATCGGGATGGCGAGTACGGCCCCGGTAAGCCAGCCGCGAGCATTGGCCCAAGCAAGAAAGCCTCGCGGTTCCGCAGCCCGAATTACGAGCTTTGGAAAGTTCCGCTTGTACTAGGGTGGATCGCCTTTGAACAACCGGGGTTGCCGCCCGCGTTTCAATATGATCCGAGTACCGATAATTGGGTCGCGGAAGCCATCCCTCTTGTCGAGGCCAGCATCAATGACATCGTAAGAGACTTTCTCCGGCACCCTTACTTGCATCGCGTGGAACACTCGATGCATGCTCATCTCATCAACTCATTGTCCGTGCAACCCCATTTTTCAGGCCAGCACCGAATTGGCTCAACCGGCGAAGTTACGCAGTTGATCCACAAGGAGTGGCCTGAGACAACGGTTCGCGAGGAGAAGGATGGCCGTGGCAATTTCGACATTGCTATTCTCTCTCCCGCACTCTTGGCACAATGCAACCGACTTCGCCATTTCGCGGACGGCTGGCTGCCCGTGCCGATTGTGATTGAGATGGGG
Organism: Planctomycetota bacterium; assembly: GCA_037147235.1. GTDB lineage: Bacteria > Planctomycetota > Planctomycetia > Pirellulales > Thermoguttaceae > JANXQG01. Next base: position 4,422 of record JBAWVO010000089.1, read on the forward strand.
CTCAACTACAGTTTGGAACATTACGAACAGGATCGCAGCAAACTAGTCAACAGCAGTGTACACCGTGGTTACCTGATTCATCTCTTGCGAGAGTACCCTGACGACATTCGCGAGAAGGCCAGCATCGAATTTCGCGAGAACGATCCGCAAATTCAGACGGCCTATGGTCGCGTTCGAGGTGTTCATCAACAGATCAAACTGCTGTCAGACCCTGAGATCACATCTTTCCAGGACGCGCCTCAGTCCTAGGCGGCTACAGTAGAACCAGCCCGCGGTGACTCTGCGTAATATCAAGACCTATTCTTGGCCGGGTCCAGTCGTGCCAAGAAGGATAGGAAAATTGATTTTCTGAAGCTCTGATTCTAGTCAGTGCATATTGGTAAGACAAGGGGGGCCATGCGGGGAGTGCGGCAATTGCCGCACTCCCCGCATGGCCCCCCACCGCTCCACGGTTGAAGTCTCTTGAGCGAAGATTCCTGCCGGTCACACTTCATTCTGGTGGAGAAATTATGGCTCGTCTGGGGGTGTCTCGCACAGTATGCGCGTACCGTCCCCTGGCCGACTGGTCATCGGTGAGAATTAGAAGGTTGCCTCGAAGATGTCGATATCCACGTAGGTTAGCTCTGGAGGCTCGTCGTCCGGGGCGTGGACCCAACCGATCCCGGCAAATGGTGCTCGTGGCGTCGAGGGTTGCCACAGGCCGCCGCTGAGAATCGCCAAAAACGCACTGATAGCAATGATTGCACACGGCGCGAGGGTATCCATGAGGGACGGGTTGGCGGATGATCTTGGTGGTTCGCTACGTTATCCACAACTATCCGTGTAGTGCCACAGTAAAGAGGCGGTCCGAGGCCACTATAAAAGATGGACAGTGGAAGGCGCGGTGGCCGCGACGGACGCAAGGCCGCGACCAAAAGCCCCGTCATCGGAGAGCAACCGAAAACCCGGGCCTGTCAAACGGCCAGATCAACGCCCACCCGCTCGGCGATCATCGCGACCAGCCTGGAGTTCGCAGAGTGCCAGTCGGTGTGCCGCAGGAGTTCGATGCCCTGCGGTATGATGGCCTGCAAGAGCCGAAGTGCTTCTTCTATCTGGTCTGCATCGACGAGACCGTCGCGGATTCTCCATTCAGCACGATGCCAGACCATGCCCTCGGCGTCGTCGTAGCAGGCACCGGTCTCGCGGAACATCACTGCCCTTAGAAGGTCGTGCAGCAGCACACCCAGAGTACACTCTGCTTCACCATGATGAAGCATAGCCGCAAGCTGTTGGAGATTGCGAATCAAGATATACTGACGGGCGGCGCGACAAGGCAACGGCACATCGGGGGCCAGCAAGCTGTTGAAGTCGTCGCGATGCAGGAGCCAGTGGCCGTCGATTTTGGTCGACTGGAACCAGCCTTCGCGGCAGAGCTTCTGGAGCAATCGAATAGGCAGGCCAGAGAAACTGGCGGTGGCGCTGAGGTTGTAGCGGTAGGGAGCGGCGGCAGGCCAGGCTCGGGCTTCGTGTCGGTGGACGGCATCGACAACCTGGTCGAAGAAGAGATCGACGGGGAGGCGGGCGGGTGCAGCGGGAGCCGGCTGCTCGGTTGGTATGGGGTCGGACATCGTGATGGCCTATGTAAAAGGATGCGACGACTGAAGCGTCGTCGTTACAGTCACGATAGCGCAGGTGCCCGAATAGCGCAAGCCCAGAATCGAAGAAAAGCGATGATGCTGGTCACCTGAGGGCCCGGTGCTCACGCGCAAGGACAGAAGGGGCACGCGTGTGGAACGCATTCGGTTCGCGTGGAACCGCGGAAATATCGAAGCCGTAAGGTAGGTTGCGGACTGATAGGCCGCAGTAAACGAGAACGGGCCACCGCATTGGTGGCCCGTTGTGATTGTGGCTGTGTGTTGTTGGGCTTAGGTCATTTTCCTCTTCCGCCAGAAAATCAAACCGGCAACGACACCGCACACCAACAAGGTGATGCTGCCGGGCTCAGGAACACTTGCCACACGGAACCCGACAGTGCTGCCCTCGGACGTCGGACCGGAGTAGTAGCCGAGGCGGTAGGACGCGGCCAATTCGGTGGAATTGTTGTACCAACCGCCGCCCCGCAGACCACCCCACGTACCGAAAACGGCTTCGTTCCACTCAAAGACGTTACCCCCCTGATCGAAGGTTCCATAGGGGCTGTCGGAGTTCTCAAACTCCCCAACCACGGTCAGGTAAGGGCTGGTGGTCGTGTATCCAGCTTCGTTGAAGTTGGCGTTGTTGCCCGGGTCGGGCGTCAACAGATCATTGCTAGGCATGCTGTCGCTGCCGGTCGGATAGTCCCAGTAGCCAGCGCCGCCTGGCTTGTTGGGATCGTAGTACGCCGCCTTGTACCACTCGTTCTCGCTGGGCAGCACCCAATGCTTGTGTGCGTTGTCCCAACTCGCTCGGGCCGCCGCATCGGGGATCGTCACCGTGCCGAAGTTGATGCCACCGCCGGTGATCGTATACGTGCCGCTTTCCGTACTGCCTGTGCCCTGACCATTTTGAAGCCAGTTGATGAACCGCAGCGAATCATACCAGCAGACATAAACCACCGGCTTGTTTTCGTAGCCCGATTTCAGGGAGTAGACATAGCTTCCCGAACTGCCCGTGCGGTTGATCCCACCGTAGACTTGGCTCCCCATGTAGGTGCTGTACAGACCATACGGATCACTTGCAGACGCCTTGGCGTTGAGAAACTGGCAGTACTGGGCATTGGTCACTTCGTACTTGCCCATTTGATAGGCATAGCCCACCGAGCCGAAGCCGGTCGTGGAATCTGTCCACATGACGTCAGTGTCCGCTGGGTTGTTGTTGTCAGCCACCCAAACCAACTCGATGCTCGTCTGCCCAGAGGGCATGTTGAGCACGTCGGCCCGCACCACACCAGCCGAGGCCAATGCCACGGCGATCATCAAACCAAATGTCAGAGTTCTCATTGCCAATATCCCTCGCTGGAAAGTACCGAAACAATGGCATCAAAGCAGGGAAGATGCCAAACTTAGTGCAGTAGAGCCTATCTCTACAAATTCGGAAATAGGGTTGTCACCTTAATAGGTGACAGCCGGCGGGGGGGGAAGCCCAAGAAAAGCCTTGAAGGCGGCCGGCAAGGCGCTCAAACCAGAAAAAAAAACGCCGGACGACGAGTATCAGGCGGCTTTTCGAGGACCGTGGTGCAGCCGCACAGTCGGCTGGGGCTGCTCGGCTTCCTGCGAGTCGGCCAAGTGTTCACGGACGATCTGCAGGACCAATCCCACGCGGCTGGTCACACCCAGCTTCAGATAGAGCCGCTTCAATTGGGTGTGAATCGTGTTCACCGTGACTTCAAGTTCCCGAGCAATAGCACGTCCTCCTAAGTCTTCAAAGACAAGCCGCACGATATCGAGTTCGCGTCGCGTGAGTTCTATGCGCGCCGCGATCCAAAGCCACTGGCTGTTGCTGAAAAGCGGTGCAGAACGTCGGCATTCCATCTTGAAGGCGATCATGGCAGTCTTTGATCCTCGTAGGCAAGGTACATCCATATTACCCTGCCGCCGCGACGCTTGCAACACAGTGCCCCTCATGTATGTGGTGCTGAGGTCGCCTGAACATGCATACCGCTCGGGCCGGTTTGTCAGGGCGCTTTAGAGCCAGGGCAAGCCGTCGCGGGTGTCACGGTGCAGGCTGAAGCCGGACAAATTGACCGGGATCGGCGGCTGGTACGCGGCCGGGAAGGCCGGACGGGCAAAATTCGCGGAATGCCAGTGCCGTGCGTCTTCATTGCGAAGCAAGTCAATCTCGCATCGCTCTGTGCTCAAAGTGACGGCGCTTCTGGTCGGCGATTTCGTCGGAACACGGGCAAATAGGTATTGGTATGGCGAGTGCACTTTACCCTAACGCTCCCAACTTCAGACGGCACCACGAGGCATCCGATGCCATTGGTCCTGATCCTCTTCTCGCGAAAAAGGGATCGGAGTTCGAGGTTGGCGTGGCACTACACTAAGCCCTGAAACCATACCCCTGGAGACCTGCACCATGAAGCCTGCACTAATTCTCATTATTGTTCTGGCGGCCGTGCCCGCCCTGGCCACGGACTACGAAGTCTGGGGCTTCACGTTAGAAGGCAACCTATGGGTGAAGCAACCGGCCCACTGCCTGAAGACGCCCGACCTGAAACAAGCGACCAACTACGCCAACTCGGTCAACATCGCGCCAGGCTGGTGTGCCACAACCAACATCCCCAACTATGTCGCACCAAAGCCAGCGACAAGCGGTCGGACACTGAACCTCGGTGACTGGAGCGTGACGTACCGCCCGTCTACGACCACCTACCAATACAACCGCGGCTATAGTCGTGGACGTAGTTCGGCCTACGGCTATATGGGGGCCCGAACCCCAGACGCGATCCGAGCGAAGATCGTCGAGCGGGCGCAGATGCAGGCCGCCTTCCCTGATGGTGGCTATTAGGCGGCACTGTGAAACCGGCAGGCAGGCTCGACTGTCCAACTTGGACAGTCACCGGACAGCCTGGACTTGCTCAGGCACCAGGGCCGAGATCGAATGTCGGGAAGTAGCCAAGCCGGACAAATTGTCCGGGATCGGCAGGTCGGCCGAGGATCGAAAGACGGCGGCCGAGGCAGCGCGTAATCGTGTCGGCCGGGCCGAGAAAGACCTGCCGGCAACTGCCGTCCCGATTTTCGAGTCACCTTAACTCGCATACCGCTTGGGCGGTTTTGCAGGGCGACTTGGAACCAGTGTAGGCCGTCGCGGGTGCTGCGGCGCATGATGAAGGTGGACAAAATGTCCGGGATCGGTGGGTTGCCGGCGATCGCGATGGCAGCCAAAGCACCGCCATTCCGGAAGAATTTTCCGGGATCGGCGGCCAGGGCAGCGCATAATCGAGCCGGGCGGCGGTTACGTTGCTTTGCAGTCTGCCCAAGTTTTGCCGGCGTGGATGTCAACCTTTAACGGCACGCTGAAGCCAGGAGGCAGGGCTTCCATCGCTTCCGTGACGATCCGCTGCGTCTCTTCGACAAGCTCGGTGGGCACCTCCAAGAGTACCGAGTCATGCACAGGCAACAGCATCCTCACGTCTTCCGGCAAGGTGTTGTGCAAGCGGATCAGGGCCAGCTTGAGCAGGTCGGCGGCGGTACCTTGCACGATCGTGTTTACGGATTGGCGATGAGCGGTAGCAACCGCACTCGGATCGCGAGATCGAATGTCAGGAAGCCGGCGACGACGATCGCTCAACGTGCGTACTTCGTGATCTTCGTACGCTGCCGCATGGGCCTGGGCAATCCAAGCACCGACACCAGGATACGTAACAAAATAGCTGTCCAGCAACGCTTGCGCCTCGCCAGGAGAAATCGCCAGCCTCCGAGCCAAGCCATCCGCCGCCATGCCGTAGACGATAGCGAAGTTGACCTGCTTGCCGATACCGCGTTGTTCGGCGGTGACTTGCTCTGCGGCGATGCCAAGCGCAGCAGCGGCGGTCTGGACATGGAGATCGACATTTCCATCGCGGTAGGTGGCCAGCAGTCGCGGGTCTTGGCTAAAGTGGGCCAGCACCCGGAGTTCACACTGGGACACGTCAGCTTCCATGAGCAAGTGACCTGGCGATGCTTCAACCGCAGAACGAACCGCCGCTGGCAGCCCTTGTAGGTTCGGGTCTTTGCAACTATACCTGCCCGTAACTGTGCCCAGCGGGTCAAGATTGGCGTAAATTCTGCCATCGGGTTGTACTTGGCGAAGTAGGGCATTGGCACTGTCGCGGGTGCCTTCGTTGTGCGAGAGCTGTTCCAGCGCGTCGGTATTGAAGGGCACGCCAGTCAGCGTCATTGCCAGCGTAGGGGCAATAACTGGCAGTTCGATCTTCGCATACACCGAAGCAAGCTGCTCCATTGCGGTGTTGCCCAGGAATTGAGCGTAGCTGACGAAGGGAACGCACCTCTCAAGTGACTGCTGAATCAACGCCGCTCGGTCCATGCCACGATCAGGCTGCCACTGGAACGGATCGTTGCCATAAAGTAGCCAGCACAGAGCGTGAAAATCATGGAAATCAGATGGCGGCGGCAGGTCATTCATGGACTCAACCGCCAGCGCAAAGAGGGCCTGGGGATATAGCCGCTGCCGCTCTCCGAGGCCATGTAGCAGGCCGGCAATGTCATGGTCAACGAATTGCGGCTCCTGCCCGGACTCTTGGATGACCAGGCCAATGAGCCGCGCCCTCCCAACAGCAACGGCTGCGGCAGTACGCGGACCTTCAACCACATAATCGATGGCAACGGCATTGGGGGCGACGGAGAGGGGCATGTTGGGTTCTTTCACATTATGCGAGTAAGGTTAGGTTCTAGCGAAGCTACCGCAGGGTCAACTCCTTGCAAAATTGCGTCTGCAAGGAGTTGACGCCCGCCCACCTCTTACTGAAGCCGCTGAAGTGCTGTCTCGATCTGCTGCCAGGCTTCCTCCTGCGTGCAATCGCCCACGTCGTCACGGCCGTCAGGCAGCCCTGCCAACACTGCCACGCGGCCACGGTTAAGTAACGTTCTTTGCAGTTCGGCGGCCTTGTCCTGCGCGTCACGATCCAGGAAGACGATAACTGGCCTATCGGGCAAAAAGCGATCAAGTAACTGCTGCTGGTGCCGCGACATATCCTTGCCGAAAAGGGCTACGGCACCCGGCCCAAGACGCCACACATCGGTTGGACCCTCGACAATGACCACTTGCCTTGGGGTGCTACGCGCTTCCGCCAGCCCGTACAACACTTGCGATTTTTTCATTCCCTTGCACGACAGGTATTTCGGTACGCTGTCAGGGCACGCGCCAACATAGCGGGCCTGCCAGCCTGCCAGACGCGCGTCGGCATCGGAGATCGGGATGAGCAGGCGGCGAGAGGGGTTGGGCTGTGCGCTAACCGACAACTCACAGAATTGCACCTGCCAGTCCTGCCAGATGGCCGCTGGGTCGAAGTTCCTTGCCAACAGGTAGGTAAGCGCCTGATGCGCCTGCGGTAGCTGATCTAAAGGCACCATGATGCCATCGGGCAGCGAAGGCGCGAACGGCACTGGCAGTGGCACTGTGGAAGGCGGAGCCAGCCCGGCATGGCGTTCGCGCCCAAGCGGGTATACGCGCTTCAGGAGGGCGCGTTGCCGTTCGCGCGTAGCCACGCAGTTCTCGTTGAAGCATTTGACCAGGTGTAGGTTGTCGTTGCCGGTTTCGGGGTCAGGGATGGCCCACTGGTAGCTGAAGTAGAGACGTTGGCGCGTATCGGTGCAATACGGGCACGCGGTCCGGTACTGCTCCCCGCTGGCCACGACCTGCGACCGGAGGCGTCCACCATCCTGCCAGTCGGGCAGAGTTTGGACCTGACGTAGCTCATTTTCACCGGATACGCTGACATCGGTGAAGGCTGCCACGAGGGCCTGATAGAGGTCTGGGTTGAGATGAGGCATGGTTGTGTAAATGAACTCCTTGTTGATCCGTCCTGATCCGTCCTAGGTGTATTCCTGCTAGGACGGATGCAAGTGCTTATATTGTAATGGTTTGCGTCAAATCCGTCCTAGCGTCCTGGCGTCTGGGGCAACTAATACCTCCCTCTATATATACATACCCCTTATAGTTATTTTTTCTTAGATAATTAGTTTGTAATTATCTAGGACGCTAGGACGGATTCTTCAAAAATGCCGTGTTTTCAGGGCTCAAACGCCGTCCTAGCAGTTCTGCCGACCTAGGACGGATTTTGGACGCCCCGGACGGCAGGATGCTCCTTCGGCCGCCCTTCGGCATCAGTTGGCGCTAGGTCGTGGTACGAACGACTGCCGCTGGAAACCCACGATTGGCGTAAACTGGCCCCGTAAAGCGCCAGAGAGGAGCCCGATGCCTTGATACTCATACTTTCGGGCGCCTGCCGTTTGCCGCGTCCTGGTGACCCCAGAGAGCCGCGGAACCTGCTTGCCGATCTCAGCCTTGGCTTTGGCGTGCCGGCCACTCCGTCCGCAGTATTCCGTGTACGCCTGATAGAAGTCGTCGACCAGGACGCGCTTGCCGCTGCCCAGTTCCGTCATCTCGTCCATGAACTCCAGGAACGAATCGGAGTGTTGGCGGTGCTCACCGGCACAGCGATCACACACGACACAGCGCGTAAAACTGCCCTGCTCAAAGAGCCGTATAGCCCCCGCCAGGGCCCAGTTGAAGATGCCTGGTAACTCAGCCCTGAGACGCTCCGCCCGGTCCAGATCGCGTTCAGCTTCCTTAAACTGGACGTTGAAGGGCATAGCGATCATGCGCCGCCAGATCCCGTCCGACTTGTCGTTGATGGGCGGCAGTTCGTTGGTCGCAAAGATCAGCCTGGCTGTGGGCACCATCGTCAGCGGCGACTTGAACTTGCGGTTCACCTGGAGTGGCTCGCCCGAGACCAGCTCCTTTAGACGCCCCTCCTCCATCTTGTCCATCCGCTTCATGTCGCTGGCGATATTGGCCAGTTTGCCCATCATGTCGTAGAGTCTGAACTCGCTGCCCAGGGCGTCCAGCGGCACGTGGGACACGTTGTTTGACCCGAGCATCCGCTCCCAGACCCGCAAGATGGTTGATTTGCCGTTTGCCCCGTGCCCGACTGTAATCAGAAACTTCTCGTGTCGCATCTGGTTCGGGAATAGCGTTAAACCCATGAACTCCTGTAGCACGCGGATGCGGTTATCGCCTGTCTCTCTTGGGAAGATTTCATCTAGCGTTCGTTCCCATAGAGGGCACTCCGCCAACGGATCATACTCGTAGGGCAGTATCACGGTAGAGAAGCAGCGTGGGTCATGTTCATAAAGCCGAGGAGGAGACCAGCCATCCTCGTATGGCTCCCCGTCGTCGATATCGACTATGCCGTTCCGGAAGACGACCAGCGGCAGCGAGTGGGTCGATAGTGGCGATTCGGAGTCGATCCAAAACGGAATCTGCAACTGCCCCGCGTTCAACAGCGTCTGCCCCTTCAGGTTGAGGATTACGTTGTTGACGAGCGTGTCGGTGATGCCGATGGCGAACGCGTTCTGAAGATGCCGCGTAATCCGTGCCTTGAATTCTTTGTCGTCAACACGCTGCCAGGTCTGTCCGTTCCAGATGTAGAAGTCGTCGCGGAAGTAGCGTAGTGCCGGTTCGCCGGACGGCGTTCTCGTCTCCAACTGCAAGCAGCCGTGGAAGTGTGAAGCGAGGTCGTCGGGGTCTGGCTTTTTCGGGTCGATTGTGATTCCCGCCACGTTGCGGATGATGTTGAACATCTCCAGCGCGGCGAGGTTCTCCATGCCGATCTCGGTCAGGCTGTCCGCGATGGTGTTCGCCGCTGCGGGCCAAGCGTTTTGTGCGAGAAACAAGGCCGCTGCCACAATCGCCGCTTGCTTGGCTCCTGTTTGCTGTTCTGGGCTTACAGCCGTGGGCAAGACCGCTAAGACCGCTTCAAACGCGTTGGGGTACTGCGCCTGGTCATCGCCGATCTGCAAACGCACGCGGTCGCCCAGTTCCTTCACGAACTTGAGCAAAAGGAAGCGGACGGCGTCAGGCCACACGAAGAATTCGATGACGTTGAGCACGACTGGTGCCGTGGCCTGCTGGCACCGCTGCTTGAATTGCAGACGCCGGGGCTCGTCCGTAATGTCGCTGAACGGCACCGCCTGTCGTTCGCCATCGATGATGGCGAACAACTGTGGTTGTGGTTCTGCTGTCTGGTTATTCGCCGCATCGCGTGGAGCATTGCTTTCGCTGGCTGCGGCAGTATTGTTGTCTCGGTCTTGGTCTGGTATACTGGACATATCTCAAGCACTCCTATTGCTTGTTTGTGGTTGCCGTCGATTGCTGCGACGGCTAAAAAATGGATCATCGGTGAGGCCGGTCAACACTGACCGGCCTCGCTGCTTATACGCCTACAAGTTCTGCTGTGGGCTCCGCAGATTCTGCTGACGGCAACGTCACTTTGAGGCGGGCTGCCAAGAGGCGCACGATCCTCGGCGTAAATACTCTCCTGCCTGCGATTCTCTGTTCAGGCTCGGGTACGATTCCGTTTGCTAGCAGGTATTCGACGCGGTACGGCTTGACGTTCAGCAAGGCTGCGACATCGCGCAGGCTCATTGTGCTTTGCATGGGTTCCTCCAGGTTGTCCGCCATGACGCCTTGCGTCAGTGCGGCAAGTGAATGATGGCCGCCGAGGCGCAGCGGCCCCGTGCGGATTGAAATGGATAAGGACCGAGAGGGCGGCAGGGCCGCTAGAGGTCGATCGCAAGTAAGAAGTAAAAAGTATGATGCTCGCAATCACGAGACTCCCTCAATCCTAATGTTTCTGGCGGCCCAGCGCAAGAGCCGTTATTTCATTTTGTCCTGCGTTGGCCGCAGTGGCGGCCTTTGATCCTCTACCTCTTGGATTTGCCGTCCATCTGAATCACGCGCCCCCAGCCCGCCGGACGTTGCCCACCAGGCGTCAAACACCAGACCAACGGAACCCGCGGGGTCCGATGCGGTGCCGGGCCGAGCCCGTCAGTAAAGTACACGACCAGGTCCGGCCGATGCTTCCGCAAAAAGGTGCTCTCTAGCGGGGGCCGGAAGTCGGTTCCCCCGCCTCCATGGACGTCCTTCAGCGGGCAGCGATACTCGTAGACAGCGTGGACCACGGCGTCACACTCGATGACCAATACCGTATAGTGCCTCGCCAATATCGTTAGCTCGGAACTGATCAACTCCAATAACTTCGGTGTGACTGAGCCTGAAGTGTCGATGATCGCCATGACTCGCGGTCGTTCACATCGCCGGCACTTCCCCGGCACGATTCCCACGAGGTTCGGAAACCGTCGCGAGGGGCGGCTAAAAGTCGCGCGGACCTGGAGGATCTGGCCCACGTATCGACGAAGCAGGCGACGCCAATCAAGGTGGCCACGCTGAACATCACGAACGTCGTAGTGGTCGCCACCCGGGGTATTGCCAATACCCAAGCAGCGGAGAGGAGCTGTGAGATCGGCTGGTACGCAGCCCGGGCCAACCTCCAGCACCACTTCCTGAATCAAAGACTCCACCGTCGCCTTGGCTTTGTCCCCGTCCTGCTCGCCTTCTTCCCACACGCTATGGTCGTCGAGCGCACCCTTGCCGCTTTCTGGACCATCACCCAGTGCCTGACTGACTGGGATAGCGATCTTGGCCCGCACAGTCTCTTGTTTCAATATCTCATACCTCTCGTGCGTTGACTGCATCGCGATCAGGCAAGGGAAGTCCTTCAGCAAGATCGCGTCGTCCGGCAGTGGCTCCTTAATGAACTCATTGGCGGTGACCTCCTCAGCGACGACCCGTGCCCAGCGGTCCGGGTAATCTACCGACTTGGCACAGATATGACCAAAAACGACGTGATGCACCTCATGAAGCAACAGGCTAGGCAACTGCGCCATGGGTGTGTCGAGCACGAAGTTGGCGTTGTACAAGAGCAGGATGTCGTCGCCTGCGACCATCGCCGCGAGGGTGCAGACGGAAGGCCTTTCCTGGATCTTGAACTGCTCCAAGACCCGGCAGTGGAACACGTACTTATCGGCGATGCGCTGTATGGCGATGCCGATCTTGCCCGCGGCCCGCTGCGCTTCGGTATAGTTTGAACTCACGCCTTCCTCCCATTCTTCTTGGGCTGCTGGGGAATGTCGTAATCCCGTTCCCAGAGCCACTTCCCGGCCTGCTCGCGCAAATCGCCCGGCAGGTCGCCCAGAAACGTGCTCAGATTGCCCCAACGCTTTCGGTCGGACCGCACCTGGTCGTAGTCTGCCTTTGGTTGGAGGTACTTCTCGACGGCCAGCAATGTTTGTTCCAGCAAGTCGGTTCGGCCTTCCGCGCCCCACGCAGTGACCGCGGCACGATGCTGGCAATAGGCGTCGAGGATCTTGGCGGCCGTGAGTGGTCGGCCAGTCTGCTTGAGGGTCCGCAGGAAGGCCACGCCGCGCTGGTCTCCCACTAGACCGACAATGGCCGCTCGTAGCGTTGTGTGATCGGCTGATCCTTTCTCAGCGGCCTGTAAGACGTCCGAGACGTATTTCCACGCGCGGGGATTAGATTCTCGTGAATCGAAGATGGTCGGGTCGCTACCGACGTAATTACTAACCGCGGGGTGGATCCCATTTTGCCCTGCCCAATTCACCCATTCGACATGGTCCGGCACGATCGTTACGCGGACAAAGCGGGACAGCATGGCACCGTCCATGTCGAAAACCTCGTAATCCTCGTCAGCGGGGTTGATGGCAGCCACTGGGAGCCACCCCTCGGGCAATTGGTAATCGTTGAGGCATCGCGCGGTCGCGAGTTGGAGGCAAGGTGTTCGCACGAAGCGGTCGCACCGATTGAGTTCCTCGAACACGAGCAACCCCTCGCCGTTGGTGGGCAAGAAGGCTGGTGGAAGATACTTCGTCGTCGCGACGTCCATCTTTGGAAGGCCGGTAAGGTCGGTCGGCTCCATCAAACTCAAGTCACGGCTGATGTATCCGATACCCAGATCCTTCGCAGCCCGTTCGAGCAGTTCGCTCTTGCCGACGCCGTGGCAGCCGCTGACCAACACAGGCCGATTCGCGTGGTAGCAGAGTTTGACTAATTCAATGAGAGGCGTGCCGGATTTAACTTTGTCCATTTTTTCCGCGGTCCTGTGTAATACTGTTAGTTTGTTGAATCCATTCTTGTCCTTCGGGTGTAAGCCGCCGCCCTCCGGAACCGATCGTCACGAAACGTTTCCGCAAGAGCAGCGGTTCGATTTGGCGGCGAACATAGTCGGAGTCCAGTCCGACGTGGATCGCCAGCGATTCGAGGGACGCCGATCCGGTACGGAGGTAGTCGAGATACTGATGCTCCTGGGCACCGAGGCCTTTGTCATCGATGTCGAAGGCCGCCAAGAATTCCTTGACCTGCTGGTCGCTGATTTGTTGATTTTCGGATTCAGGGAAGTGATTTTGCAGGTTCTGTAGGTGGTGCTTGACGCGGCGTGGCAGTCCCGCGGAGACCTTCGCGATCAAAATCGCCGCCTGCTCGCAGAGTAACAAATTCATGTCTTTGGCCATGCGATCGACGATTTGTTTGAGTTCATCGGGCGGGTAGTAATTGAGGGAAACCCGCAGTGCCATGCGTTTTTGAAGCGCGTTCAGGAGACGGCCTGGCTGGTCAGTGGCAAGGACAACGGTAAACGGTGGGATTGTGACGGTGGTGTCGTTCTCGTCACCTGGTGCGTCAACCGCAAGTGATTTAGGTATCCGTGGCACGCGCCGATGGTCGATCGCTTCGTAAAGCAGCTCTTGAACCGGACCTTTTAAGGACTGGGACTCATCGATTAAGAGGAAATCGTTCGCCTCAAGGCCGATCAGCTTGTTGACAAGCTCGACCTTCGAGGTTTCACCGATCGCCATCACCAGTTTGGTGCCGTATTCGGACGCCATCGTTTCAGCCAAGAGCGTCTTGCCCAAGCCGGAGGCGCCCGTGATCAACGTATGAGGGCAAGGCTGCCCACGGGCCAGTGCGCCGGCGATTTGGCGGTCCAACAACTCGACCACGTGTTTGTGGCCGATGAAGGTGTGGAATGATAGGATGGAAACTGGCGTGATTGCAGAATGACCAGTGGGCCGTGTCGCTGAACCTGAAGCCAGCGCCGCCAACACCGCGGCTTTGTGATCGAGCAGCTCCTTGGCAACGGCTCCTGCCGTTTTCGGCCCATTGATGGAGAGTTTGTTTCCATGGGCCTCGACAGTCAGACCGGCAGCTCGTGCCTTGTTCAACAGGGTCAAGCCGTCCATGTCATTTCCTCCTCATCGACGTCATCAGTTTCGTCGTAAATGTAGGTGAATTCGTCCGTGTCGCCCTCGTCGTCGGCCTCCTCATCAACGTCTTCCTGCTCAGGTTCGTTGTCTTCGTCGGCATCCTCCTGCGCCAATTCGTCGGCATCGTCGTGATCGATCGTATCGGGCTGGCTGACTCGGCCTGGTTGTGCGCGTTGGCTCGCGAGCCACGCAGCAATGTTCTGGGCCGAAACGTCCAGTCGATGAAGGAGGTCGATCAGATTGTTCTCTCTCGGTAGAGCGAGAACTTCCTTGCGCCGAAGAATTTTGCCTGAGTCCTGCCGAATGACTATCACGAGCAATTCGATATCTTCGAGTAAATACTTACTAAACTCGGGTTCGTCGGTTTCAGTGGCCGGCTGAACCGCCTTCGGCTCAAGAGGTGGGTGATCGTCGTCGCGAGCAGCAATACTGTCATCGCACGGCTGGGTCTGTGCCGGGGCAGCGACGATTGCCGCGACAGCCGGAATAGCCCCGATGGACTCCACAGCGGGCTTCTCTGCCTTGGGCTGCGCATCCAGCTTGGACTTGGCCGTCTTGGTCTTACCGATGTTGCCGACCTTGGTGATACGCCCATCGCGCCCGACACGCTTCTTTGACTGTCCACCGTTTGCAGTCGGCTCGGGCTTCGGGCGATATTTGGCGACCATTGTGGGCGACACGCCGACCACATCGGCGATTCTACGATCGGACATGTCCTTGCCCTTCGGGTGCTCGAACGCCATCAGCACGGCCCGCTTCTTGTCATCGACACTGCGCCGCAAGCCGTGGTCTTTGTTGGATTGCAGGGCGTGCCACTGGGCGTCGGCTTTGGTGCCGGGATGCACGATGCAGTCGATCTGCTTGCGGCCGGCCTTCTCGTGGCCTGCGAGGCGGTGAAAACCATCTGCTGCCCAGTGCGTTTCGCCGTCGAAGAACACATCGACCGGCGGGAACTTCTCGCCTGCTTCGACGCGCTCCGCGTAATCCTTGACCACGTTGTTGTCCATCGCGACGCGCGGCTGCACGTCGCGGGCACGCTTGATTTTGTCCAGCGACAATCGCTTCTCGGTTCCTGTTGTTTTCGTTGCCATTCGATTTCTCTCAAAGTTCCTGATGTTAAGTTTCTGGAGGTTGCAGGTTCTCAACCGAACCGGTCCGACCGATCCCGCCGAAAATCTCGCTCCCCCCTGTTTCCTGGTAAAAATGCGACAAACAGCGCGCATATCGAGCGCATACGATTGCACAGCAAGGATTTAAGACGCGCATTTACGAAGCCAGAATTGGCAAGGAACCCGAGAAAGCGGGGCGGGAAGAAGTCCGACTACCGCGGTTCAACCACTACTTTGGAGGGTAAGCTCAGCCGAAAAGAAAGCGTTTCACGCGGCTGTCTGCTTGTGGTCCTGGCGCAAGAAGTAATGTATGGGACGAGGCGAGGTGCTTATTCATCGTCCTCCTCTTCCTTCCGCTTCACTCGCTGGCGGGGCACATGTCCGTCCAGCCGTGCCCCCATGTTGATTATCTTGGGGTCGACTGACTGCGGCTCTCCTGCGAGCCCAGGAAGGTTCGGCATCACGTTCCCGGCCGTGATCCACTTCTCCGCTCGGTCGAGCCAGACCGAAACCGTTCCTTGGTGAATCTTCTTGCGATACTCTTTAGAGAGCATCTCGGCGATCTCTTTCTGAGTCTTTACGCCCACCACGACTTTCAGTCGATACGCCGCAAACATTTTATCGTCAGGGACTTGCAGTTTCGGCTTATCTGGCTGTCGGGGCTTGGCTCCAGCCGCGTCAGCTCCCACGTCGATCGCGGGCGGCTTTACGCCCTTGTCAGCCGCGCCAGCCATTCCTTCCGCACCCTCGGCCATGTCAGGAACTATGTCGTCCCACCCCAACCGTGGGAGATTAACAATGCCCGCATCGAGGTAACAATCCGATAACTGCAACGCTACCCAGAGCCGCCACATGATGAATTCGTACAGAGTCTTCTCATCTGTGGCGACGTTCGGGAAAGGATAATTGGTGACAGGGCAAGGCTCCCGAAATCCGACTCGCTCAGACAGGACTGGTGGAGCCAGACTGCTCGACTTGATCAGCTTCTCAATCTCGATTGCTGGGGAAGAGAAATCTCGAAGCCAAGGGTCCGTTCTTAACCCTCCCTGAACGAGCACCCTGATGTTGACCACGACTCGTTCCCACACTTGCTCCGAATATCGGTGCCGCTGGCCTGGCCCAAGGCGGCGGATCATCTCTACGCCACGGACCAAGTCTCCGATATCTCGTCCGGTTCTGTAGCATACCCACAGGCCTGCGCCGACAGCCAGGGCGCAGTCCGCAAGCTCGTTGATCTCACTTGGTACTTCTTGCCACCGGAGCGCAGGATAGGGTATCGCGTCGATCGGCTCGCCCACATATAATTCTGTCAGGGAGCGGAGCAACTTGGGATCCGCTCCGACGGCATTTCGCAATCGCTCAAGTTCATCCAGGAGTTGGTGAAGCCGCACGAAATGATTCGTGGGTATCTCGTCGCTCAAGCGACTCAGATCGACTTTGATAACATCAAGGCTTAGAAAGCGAAGTGAAGGGTCGTCAATCGCGGAAAGCCTCTTAGAGAAGAAGCCTAGCTCAAGTGCCGCTATAGCCTTGTGTCGATCGAGAGGTGACGCGGGCCGTCCCTGAATTTCTGCGGTCTGCCTGTTTTCCATCATTGCACCTTTTGCTTCATTTCGGACGGCCCGCCGCCGTCACCGCCAAGGTGCAGGCGGTGCCGGCGACGGACGATGTCGGTGATCGGCCGACTGGTCCGATACGTCTCGATTATAACCTGTAGTCCGGCATCTTTCACCCGATCTTGCCCATGACCTCCGCGGCCAGGGCCATGTCCCGCTCTGCGTAGACCTGGGTCACGGCAGCTTTGGCGTGGCCCGAGATCACCTGCGCGGATAGATTCCGTGTTCCCGATTCATCGACGTAGCGCATTATGTCACGGCAGGTACGAATAGCAAGAGGACATGAGGCAGTGGCACCAGCTCGTGCCCATTATGAACACGGCAGGTTGTCCTTCAAAAGTGTATATACTACCCACACAGGAGGGTGCTTGTCCCCTCCATCGGCAATCCACCGTCTTTATTCCCCCAGACTCTGGACAGGCTCCCCACAAGGACGCCAGCCCCACCGTTGCAGTGCGCG
Source organism: Planctomycetota bacterium (assembly GCA_037147235.1). Taxonomy (GTDB): domain Bacteria; phylum Planctomycetota; class Planctomycetia; order Pirellulales; family Thermoguttaceae; genus JANXQG01. Next base: position 21,403 of record JBAWVO010000089.1, read on the forward strand.
TTGGCACGGCGTAGAATCGACGTGGAACCGTCAACCAAGACATCCAAGCGGAATAGTAGGCCCATGTCGGCATCCGATGACCAAGACAAGCACGTCCCTAGCCGCCCTCAGCGCGAGCGAGTGCTAGCCCCAGGCATAATCCCGCTTGCTCGCATGCTCGCCGGTATCCTCGCTACTTGAAGAACTCAATTACCTTTGGCGTTTTTATAAATTGACCTGTCTGCGCTCAGGTCAACTGCCCCATCGG
>JBAWVO010000090.1:0-21505 GCA_037147235.1 Planctomycetota bacterium
TTCACCATCCAGCAAGCTGGATGGGGTCTAGGTTTAGATCGCTTTTGTTGTTAGCTGACCAACCTTCTTCACCATCCAGCAAGCTGGATGGGGTCGCCCCCCTGTTCGGCGCGGGTCTCCCGACCCCGCCGAAACAGGGAATTATCCGCGAAAGAACGCATGGAACGCAAAAGAACAGGCATTCTTTCTTTCTATCGCGCACTTTGCGGTCTTTCGCGGTGAATTAACAGCCCGCCCGTTCGGCGCGGGTCTCCCGACCCCGCCGACCCCGCCGACATCAAAAAATTCCGATTATCCGGCTTTTGCAGCCCATGTCGATTATGCCTGCTCTAAGGAACATCACTTTGACTGTACTTACCACCAGACGAAACCGACAAGAATAATAGCGAATATCGTATATTTTATTGATGTCGCTATAGTTTCTCTAAAGTACGCAAATTAGCCGGTCGATGAAAATGGATAGATTTTGCCATAGGGCTACAGTCGTGCAAACAAATCCTATCGCATCTTCTGTGGAATCCGGAATTCGCAGGCGGTGCAGGTCGGAGTTGTTTCACGGCGAGGGCAGTGTCAGGAAGACTGGCAAGTTGAATCGGTAATGGAGCCAAAAGCCCGTTTTATGAGACCATGCGAACTTGTTTCAAAACCCTATACCGGCCAAAAAAAGGTGGCTCGGAAACGGTTTTGAACCAAGTTCCAAATGAACCGCAGATATTGAGTCGACAAGGCTCCCTAACTTGCCGGCTAGACCAACCGCAAATCGTTCCTTACGAGTGATTCCCCGCACTCAAAACACAGACACAACCATTTTTGTAAAAGGTAACTGACATGACCCGAATTAATACCAACGTAATTTCTCTCTCGGCCCAGAATACTCTGGCCAAATCGAACAACCAGTTGACCGAAACGCTAACCCGCCTCAGCACGGGCTTGCGAATCAACACAGGCAAGGACGACCCGGCCGGTTTGATCGCCAGCACGGCACTTGGCAACGACATCAAGAGTACGCAACAGGCGATTGCCAACAGCCAGGTTGCGAACCAGATGATCTCGACGGCGGATAGCGCGTTGGGGCAGATCAACACCCTGCTGACCAGCGTCCGCGGCCTCGTCACCCAGGCGGCCAATACGGGTGCCATGAGTTCCGCCCAGATCGCAGCCAATCAGTTGCAGATTGACTCTTCGCTCGACGCCATCAACCGCATCTCCCAGACGACGAAGTTCCAGGGGCAGAACCTGTTGGATGGCAGCCTCGGCTTCCTCACGGCCGGCACCAGCAGCAATTATGCCGCGACGGTAAAAGACCTTCAGGTCAACCAGGTGAATATGGGCACGGCCTCGCAGGTGGCGGTCGACGTAAAGGTCACAACCGCCGCGACCCAGGCAACGATTACCACGACGATGCCCGGCGGTGCGGCAGCCAGCGCACGTTTGTCTTTCACCGGCGACGATCCCACCAACGCCTCCCCCGTGTACAAAGGGTTGACGATCACGGCCCCGGACTCCTCATCGCAATACGCCAACACGTCGATTGAGATCGTTCAGTCCAGCACTGTGGCTGCGGGGAGTCCGACGGCTAGCTATGCCCCAACCAAAAATGTTCTGACCATTACGGTCAACGACACCAGTGCCACCACCGCCGCGGCTATTGCCACCGCGATCACGACATCGACCGACTTCAAGGTCAATTCAACTACCAAGGGCGGTTCGTACACGCCCATGACCGACATGCCCAGTAGCAATGCCGCGGACACCATCACCACGGCCGATGGCGGTAAGCTGCAGATCAGCGCAACATCGCTCAATTCCACATGGAACGGCAAAAAAGTCGCTTTCCTCACCACTGGCACGTCAAGCACGCCTAGCGTGGCCTACGACTCTGGCACCAGCACGTTGACGATCACGACCAGCAGCAGTACGCCAACGAGCCTGCAAAGTGTCGCTAATGCCATCAACAATAGCACCGATGCGGGTGTGCTTCAGTTCAGTGCCAACGTCGAGAAGGCCGGCAGCGTCAGCCCAATTCTGGACGGTGCCGCCACGGTGCCCGGTACGGCTGCCAATTCCGGATTCATAACCCTGAACAATGGCGTCACGATGAAGCTTACCGCCACGAATGCGGGATCGGCCGGCAACAACCTCTCGATCAACGTCGTCGAGTCGACCCTCGACACTGCGGGATTGGGCGCGAAGGCCAAAGCGGTCTACGATTCGTCCTACAACCAAAGCGGTGCTAGCGGCAAGTTGACCCTCACCTTGGCCCGCGGTGCTACGATTACCACGGCTGAACTCACGACGGCCATTGAGGCCGCCAAGGATCCCTTGGGCGGCGATGTCTCCACGGCCTTCAACAACAAGTATACCGTGAGTTATAATAATGCCGGCTCAGTGATCATGTCGGACATGGCGCCGACCCCAATCGGAACCCTGGCTGGAAACTTGGCCGCGCGAACCCTGACCGTGGCCGGCGGCGTGGACGATGTCACCGCTACGGCGGCCAGCGCGAACTTCACGGGCGCGATCGCCGGACAGCACGTGAACGTGGCCCTCACCGCCAGCGCGACTGGGGCGGCCGGCAACGGCCTCGTGATCCAGTTGAAAGAGGGAACGAATTCCCTAGGCGCGACCACGTTTGGGGGCACGCTGGGGACCGCCGGGGATCCGATCATCGTCACCTTGGCCAACGGCGAGACCGCAGCCACTCTGCAGACGAACCTGAACGCATACCTCGCCGGCAAATCCCTTGCCTATACCGCCGTGGTGACCATCCCGGACGGCACGGGGGCTGCCGGTGCCCTCGCGGTCACGGATAACGGGGACACGCCCGCAACCCAAGCCGCAGGTTCCGTGGGATTTCAACAATCTGGTGGCGGTGGCAATACGCTCACGGTTTCGCTGACAGCCAACGCGGGCGGCACGGCCGGAAACGGTGTTATCGTCAATATCGTTGGGTCTGACGCGGCTGTGGCGAGTTCCGCCAAGCTCAACAAATCCGGCGGCATCTATACCGTGGTACTCACGCTGGCCCATGACGCAACCGCCGTCGACGCTAACGACCTCCTTCAGGCCATGAACAATATCTCGGCTGGAACCGGTCTTGCAGGCGGCGATTTGGTCGCCTTCAAGGCCGCCTACACGGCCGACATCAGCGGTGTCTTTTCCGTCGACACAACGGGGTATACGGCTGCTGATACTAACATTGCCACGTTCACAACAGCGGGCGGACTTGGCGCGGTGACGGCCACGGCCATCACCGTGGCTCAAGGTACTACCGCCGGCGGACTCGATGTCGCCGGAACGGCCGCCACCGGAACGCTGAGCTTGAAAGACAACACGGGAGCTCCTACCCAACAACTCAACGTGACCGTGACCGCGAACTCGGACAAGACCGCCAGCGCGTTGAAGGTCATCTTCGCAGAGGCGACCGATCCGACCGTAACGACGAACACCGCCGTCTACACGGCCCCTGGCGGAGTGAAGACCTTGACGGTGACCCTCGGTGTCGGCCAGACGATCACTGCCACCGCGTTGCAGACATTGATGAACGCTGGGTTGGAGGCGGGTGGCTTTGGCTCAACGAATGTCGCCACAGGCTACACCGCCGCCGTAACCGACGCTCTCGCAAACGAATTCACGACCGCTGGGGCCGGGGCGAGTTTCTCGGCGACCGGCTCGACCACCGGTGGCATCAATCCGGTGAACGGGCTGAGTGGTGCCTTGAGTGGGGCGGGCGTCGGTGCGACCCTGGCCAATGCGAGTGCCGGTACTCTCTCCGGCGATCTCGTGGTGCAACTCGGCGGCAACGCCGGAAGCCAGGTCTTCACCTTCGCCTCGGGAACCACGGCGGACCAGATGAAGACTGCGATCAATCAAGCGAGCGACGCGACCGGCGTGGGTGCCGCGCTGAACTCCACCACCGGCATGTTGGAACTTAATTCGACCGACTACGGTACCTCGCAATTTGTGAACGTGAATGTCGTCAAGGATTCGGGAACGTTTTCGGCCAACCTTGGCGCGACCCACGCGGCCGGCACCGATATCGCCGCCACGGTGAACAACATCAAGGCGACGGGGAGCGGGAACACCGTGTCGATCAACACGCCAAGCCTCGCCTTTAACGCCACCCTTGCCGACGGCGCTGCCGCCGGGACCGACGTGTCGTTCAATATCAACGGAGGCGGTGCGTTGTTCCAACTCGGTGCCCAGGTGGTTTCCAGCCAGCAGGCACGCTTGGGCATCCAGAGCGTCGATTCCGCCAACCTGGGCGGCATCTCGGGACGGCTCTATGAGCTTGGTTCCGGCAAGGATGCCGCTTTGGCCACCAGCACCCGGCTGGCCGCCAAGATCGTTACGGCGGCAGCCGACCAGGTCAGTGCCATCCGAGGCCGGTTGGGTGCCTTCCAAAAAGCGACGGTCGATACCAACATCAGCAGTTTGACCGACGCCGTGACCAACTTGACCGCGGCCCAAAGTTCCATCCAGGACGCCGACTTCGCGGCCGAGAGTTCCAACCTCACCCGGGCACAAATCCTGGTGCAGTCGGGTACCTCGGTGTTGGGCATTGCCAACAAGAACCCGGAAAACGTCCTCTCGCTCCTGCGGTAATTCCGCCAGCGTTTTGAACGTGTAAATCACACCGGTCCGCCTCGAAAAGTTTGAGGCGGACCGGTTTTTTTGTGGCATGTTCAGGTTTGGCCACGGATGAAACACGGATGGAAACACGGATAAGAGAGGGGGGGGAACCCGTGTCCCCATTCATTTCCCCAACGCCAACGGCGTTGCGTCCTCTAGCCCAGGGTTGCCGCGCTAGCGGCTACCCTGGGGAACCCGGGAACCCAAAACCCTCCTACCCCGAAGGGGTTGCGTCCCTCACATCCCAGGGGACACAACCCCTTCGGGGTAGGGCCTTCGATGATTCGTATACCCAGGGTAGCCGCTGCGCGGCAACCCTGGGCTAGGGGACAGAATCCCGTTGGGATACCGGGATCCCCGCAACACCAACGGCATTTCGTCCTCCCCGTGCCCATTCATTTCCCCAACGCCAACGGCGTTGCGTCCCACCAACGCCAACGGCGTTGCGTCCTCTAGCCCAGGGTTGCCGCGCTAGCGGCTACCCTGGGGAACCCGGGAACCCAAAACCCTCCTACCCCGAAGGGGTTGCGTCCCTCACATCCCAGGGGACACAACCCCTTCGGGGTAGGGCCTTCGATGATTCGTATACCCAGGGTAGCCGCTGCGCGGCAACCCTGGGCTAGGGGACAGAATCCCGTTGGGATACCGGGATCCCCGCAACATGTAATGGATAGTCGTGGTGAAGCCGCAGCCTACGGACAGAATCCCGTTGGGATACCGGGATCCCCGCAACATGTAATGGATAGTCGTGGTGAAGCCGCAGCCTACGGACAGAATCCCGTTGGGATACCGGGATCCTCGCAACGCCAACGGCGTTGCGTTCCTCCGGTGCCCATCCATTCCCATGCGCCAACGGCGTTATTCATTCCCCCTACGCCAACGGCGTTGCGTTTCCCTACCGCTGCGCGGCAACCCCGGCCAGTGGGAAGTCATTTCCACCGTTCTTGCGGGAAAAGCCGTCTCCGACTAAGTACCGGCGCACCAATAACTGTCGTGTTTTGCGCATTCGCCGGGCGGGGGCAGACGGCACACGGAGTGTGCCTGCTACTTTTCTTGCGACACTTATTGATGCGTCGGTCCTAAGGCTTAACGCCCACGCCCATTTTGTCTTCTTCCTCTTCCTGGATGATGATTCGTGGCGTGACCATCATCATCAGGCTGGAAGTATCGCGGCCAATGCCCACGTTTTTGAACAACCGGTTCAGGTAGGGCACTTTGTCAAGGATCGGCACACCGACCTCGGTGCGTTCTTCGCTCAATCGCTTGATGCCGCCGAGCAGGACCGTGCCGCCGTCGGGTACGCTCACGGTCGTTGTCACCGTGACGAACGAGAAGGTTGGCAACTGCACCGTCACGCCGGAATGCGTCGTCGTCTGCTTATTATTGTTGTCATTGAACAGATTCGTCGCCTGATTGACAACGCCGTTGCGCGTGGTATCGGTCGTCGTCGTGTCGGTTCCCTGGAAGGTAAACGTCTTCACTTCGCCGATCTTGCTGAAGAAGGGAACGATCGTCAAACGCACGAAGCGGCGGTCGTTGGAGACGACGGCCTGCACGGTCATGAACGTGCCTTCCGAGAGTACGACGATCACGGGCTGCTGTGCGGCAGCGAAATCGCCCACCACGGGGATCACGCTGATCACGAACGGCGTCTGCGACGTATCGGAAACGAACGCCTGCTGGCCGTTGAACAAGGTGACCTTGGGCGCCTGGAGGACATTCGTCCGCTTGTCGCCTTGCGCGGCATTGATGAAGAAGAATGCCTCGATGTCGCTGAGGATCGCGAATCCCACATTGGCTCCCCCCGTTAACCCAGCCGCGGCACCGAAGGTTGGCACGGACAGGGCATAGCTGCCCTGTCTCATTTGAATGCTGTTGTCCTGCGTGAAAATTCCGGCCGTGGCCGGAGAGGGGCCACCCTGTAGTCCGGAGACCACCGTTCCACTGTTATTTCCCGTGAACAAGGGGCCCACGAGACCGCCAGGTAGCACTTGCGGAGCGGTGAAGCCGGCCCCTTGCGGATTGGAAATGTTCTTCTTGATGGTAAAGTCGAAGTCGACGCCCATCCGCTCGAAGAAATTATCGTTGAGCGTGATGAAGCGGACCTCGATCGTGACCTGCAAGTCCTGCATCCGCCGCAACTGCTCCAATAGATCGACGATCTGTTCGTGGACTTCCTGCGTCTGGCTGACCACGAGACTCAAGTTCGTCGGCGCGGAGGCGATACTGCCCTTGCCGCCGTTATGCTCCCAAGTCGCGGGGGACACGGTCTGCGTGATCAGGTCGATCAGCGTATCGAAATCGGCACCGGACCCGCCACCCGCTCCGCCAGGCCCGCCCGCCGGCTGATTGCCGGCACCGCCGGGCAAACGCGGAGCCAGGTTTGCCATCACCGCCGGGTTGATCACTCCACTGTTCTGCCGACCTTCCCTGCTGGCCACCGCCGCCATCGGGGTTGGCGACGTGCCGAACCCGCTGCTGGTGCCGACGGCGTTGCCCATGGCGTCGTGGAACGCGCCGGCCAGGCCCATTCGCGGGCTGGCGACAAAGTTTGGAATTGGTATCACCAGGTCGCCCACCGGAAGAACCTGCTGATAGAAGCTGGCATGACTCTCTTTTTTCGTCTCGCTCGTGATGTTCAATACTTCATTTTTGATGATGTAGCAGAGGTGGTGCTGTTCCAAGATCAAGGTGAGACAGCTTTTCAACTGAATGTCGCTGGTCAGTTCCAGGTCGATGGGCGCATCGGGCGAAAGCCCTTCCTCTCGCAACCCTTCGTCATCGAGGTGGATGTTGACGTCGACCACCTTGGCCAACTGGGCGAGTACCTCGCTCAACGGACGCTTGTGGCATGAATATCGCACCGGCGTGAGGAGCTTCTTCTCGATCTCGATCTCCTTTTCGCTGCGGTGGCGGCGATTCAGCTCCATGGCTCGCTTGGCCCGCCGGCTGGTAATGGCTTTCCAGTTTTTGGCCTCGGGGAAGGCGTAAGGCTCGCTCGTTCCCGGGTCGGAAGCTTTGTCGACGTCGATAAACGCATTGGCGACATTATCCGCCTTGGTGTCGCGGATCCGCCGTTCGCGATCCATTTTGATGAGGATCGAGGACTTGCTTACCATGACTTGGGTAACCATCTCGTGGGGTGCAAGTTCCAGGGCACGCTTGGCGATGACCTCGGCCTCCTCGAAACGCTGCTCGTCGTTGAGCCGATTGTACTGGTCGACCAACTCAGCCAGCTTCTGCTGCGTTTGCAATTTTACGGTGTTTTCGCGAGTCATGCCCTCCCGGACGGAGTTGTTTTTCGCATCCAACTCGATCCGCGAGCGGTTCTGCTCGATATAACGCTGCGTGTCGGCGATGGACCGATCCAACCGCCGAAGCAACGGATCGCGCGCCGCCGATTCCAGGCCGGCGGCTTCGACCTTCTTGCGTGTTTCCTGGAGCATGGTCAGCGCCATCTTGGGGTCTTTCTCAAGCATCTTCTTGGCATCACTCTCGCGATGATTGACATCGGCGAAGACCTGCTTGAGCAAGGCTTGCTGGGCAAGCACCGCCTCGTCGACCGGCGAAGCCGGCTGGCTCGAAGGACCGCTCCGCGGCGACGCGCCTCGCGGCACGGAAAGCAGCGAGAGGTGGTCCTGAAGTCTCGCCGCCGTTACCGGGTCAAGATCGTTGCTATAGGCGGAAGCCTGCTGGAAGAGTTGCAACGCGCGGTCGCGATTGCGGGCCTTCAACGCAGCTTCGCCCTGTTGGAAGAGACTTAATCCCAGCGATTGTCGTGTCGCATCGTTGGCACCCGAGGGAACTGCCGGCTGGTTCGACGGCGAAGGAATCGTCGCCGCTTGCTGGTCGGCAATCTGCATGTTGCGGGTTCGATCGCCTGACGGATCGTAAACGGCCGATTGGACTCCTGGATTCGGCTCAATGAAACCGCCGGCCTGAACCACGCCCGAGGCATTGCGAGCCATCGCCTGGCGAACATCCTGGAAGACCAATCCCGGACGATCCTCACCGGGAGCGAAGGCATTTTCCGGAATTCGCAGCGCATCAAGCTGCCGGCAGAGGGATTCCGCCTGTCCGATTTGCCCCGCGACCAAGACTCCGCGGATCTGCCGCATCAGTTCGATGGCCTGCTGCCGCCCCGCCATCGACGGACCGACGACATTGGGACCGGCATGGCGGTTATCGATCTGGCGTGGACCGGCGGGATTGTTTTGTTGTCGCAAGGCGGCAATCCGTTTCAAGAGGACTTCCGGCTTGGCGTCGAATGGACCATAGACCGCCTGTTGCTCGACGGCCAAAGCGGCCAACTTGTCGGCCTGGTCCAACTCGCCCCATTGCAACAATGCCTCGGATTGCTCCATGAGCATTCGGGCGTAGGTCTTGCGATTTTCTTCCGTGGAGCGTTCCAAGCGGCTGACTTCAACAAACCTGGCGATCGCCGCTTCGACACGCTCTGGGCAGTCTTCGTTGGGGGCATAGCGAATCTGCTCTTGCCGGGCTTGGACCACCATGTCGCTGGCTCGTCGCACGTCGGTCACGGCCAGTGCCATGCGAGCGGATCGCAACAAGGCATCGCTGCCGGCTCGATTGCCGCCGGGGACCATGCCTTGCTGGACCGCGGATCCCGCACCCGCGGAGCGATCGTCCGCCACCGGCAGTTGCGGTCCGTCCGTGGGAGGAAGCCGCGTTGCGCCGTTGGCATCCGTGCTTTGGGCCGGTATGGCTCCTCGCGCCGCAAAGGGATCGTTGGGCAACACGGGCCGGCTGGAGCTAAAGCCCGAGAAGATGGAACCCGAGCTTCCTTGCTGCCCCAAAGCGGCACCGCCCAGCAAAGCGACTGCCATACCCTCAGGCAGACCAGCGCTAGCGAGGCCCGCTGAAATACTCATCGCGATTGCAATCCAGCCGACAAGAATTCGTTGGGTTGTCTTCAAAACAATTCTCCTTTTATTTGATGAGCCCTACGGCAAATCGAGATACTGCTTGCTAAATCACTCTTCCAACGTTCCGGTTAACCGACTCTCGCGCCTACCCCTACCCGCGTTCACATTCATGGGATGTGAGGTCTTCTGCACGAGCTTTCTGAAAAGTTTGTGCGGACGTAAATGAAGAGGGCGGTTAAATACGTCAAGCAGCGTCAGCGGTCAAGGGCAATTGCCTGGATTCTATCGAAAAATTCGAGTTGGTGGAGCATTCCACGGAAAGGACTCCCGAATGGCGTGTCGCCACATCCCCCAAAGCGATGTGTGATCGGCAGAATCTGCCGATTGCGCGCCGGCCCAGTGATGAGCAGTACTTGGTACTCGGGCAGATCAAAACACGGGCCTGGAAAGAAATCTCGGCTCTTCGCCAAGTTTGACCACCACCGTGTCTCCGGACATTTACTTTCCTTCGGGAGGCACCACCACGACCGGTTGTGCGCCGTTACCGTTAGTCTTGCAGGCAGGGGGGCCGAGGAGCTTCTCGATGGCCACGTCGTCGAGCGTTTCTTCCACTTCCAAGGCATTGGCCAGGCATACGAGTTCGTCGCGATGCTGCGTGAGCATTTCCGTGGCGCGATCCGAGGCGGCGTGGAGAATTCGCGACACCTCTTCGTCAATGAGCCGGGCCGTGTGCTCGCTGAAACGCCGCGGCTCGGCAATCTCACGACCCAGAAATGGATGTTCCTCGCTATCGCGGAACGTCACCGGCCCCAGCCGCTCGCTCATCCCCCAGTGGGTGACCATGCGGCGAGCGAGGTGCGTGGCATGGTTCAAATCGTTCTCGGCCCCGGCGCTGAATTCGTCGAAGACGAGCTTTTCGGCCGCGCGGCCGCCCATGTCGATCAGCAGGAAGGTCTGGATGCTGCTTTCGCTGATGTTGAGTCGCTCCTCATCCGGCAGGAAAAGCGTCATGCCCAGCGCGCGACCGCGTGGAATGATCGAGACTTTATGCACGCGGTCGGCCCCGGGCAAGAGCCAGGCCAGCAGAGTATGGCCCGCTTCGTGATACGCGGTGATCGACTTCTCCTTGCCGGTGAGAATTTCTTCTCGCTTGGCACCCATGAGAACCTTGTCGCGGGCATAATCGAAGTCGGACATTTCGACTTCTTCCTTGTCGTGGCAACTGGCCCAAAGCGTGGCCTCGTTGACGAGGTTGCGGATGTCGGCCCCGGTCAGCCCGGCGGAGCCGGCGGCGAGGCGTGCCAAATCGACGTCGTCGGCCAGAGGGATGCCGCGGGTGTGGACGCCAAAGATTGCCAAACGGCCTTTGTAGGTGGGGCGATCAACCGTGATGTGGCGGTCGAAGCGGCCAGGTCGGAGCAAGGCTGGATCGAGAACGTCGGGCCGGTTCGTCGCGGCCATGACGATCACAGCCTCGGTCTGGGCAAAGCCGTCCATCTCGCTGAGGATCTGGTTGAGCGTCTGCTCGCGTTCGTCGTTTCCACCGCCGACGCCGGTGCCGCGATGCCGGCCGACGGCGTCGATCTCATCGATGAAAAGGATGCAAGGCGCGCTTTCTTTGGCCGTGGCGAAAAGATCGCGAACCCGGCTGGCACCCACGCCGACGAACATCTGAATGAACTCCGAGCCGTTGATACTGTAGAACGGCACGCCCGCCTCGCCCGCCACCGCACGGCCCAGTAAGGTCTTGCCGGTACCCGGCGGGCCCATGAGCAGGATTCCTTTGGGCACGCGGCCGCCCAGTCGCTGGAACTTTTTCGGATTTTTCAGAAATTCGACGATTTCCTGGAGTTCGGCCTTGACACCTTCCAGCCCGGCCACGTCCTTGAACGTCACACGGTCTTCGCCCTGTTCATACTTCCGCGCGGGACTCTTGCCGAAGCCGAGAATGCCGCCGCTACCAAAAATCGAGTTCTGCGATCGTCGCAGCATATAAAAAACCCCCACCACCATCAGCAGTGGCAGGCCGACCATGGAAAACAGGTACAGAAAAGACATGGTATCGGGCGGTGTCGTGACCTTGTATTTGTCCGACAGCTTGGTGAGAATCAGGTCGTCCAGCTTCGTTGTGTCGGCGATGGCCGGAAGGGTGGTCGTGAATTTTTTGTCCAACGGGCGGTTGGTCTTGCCGGTGGGGTCCAGAGGAGGATCGGTGAATTCCCCCGTAACCTTCAAGCCCTGAAGGTCGAGGCTGGCAATGTTTTTTAATTCGAGCTGTTGGCGGAATAACCCGTAATTGATCTCCGGGGTACGATCGAAGACCGGGCCGAGGACCATGAAAAGGATCACGAACACGACGATGGCAACGATAAATCCGGGCGGGATGCGGCGGGCTGGCGGCGGAATTTTCGCGGGGGGAGTGCTAGGATCGATGGGCGGAGGCGTTTCCGGTGGATTGGACATGTAATAAATTCACAAAATCGAGGGAAGGTGTCTCGGCAATTGTACGTCATCCCTGGCCACTTTTCGAGGGGCTCCGGTGAAAAGAATCCAATTACACTGCTCGCGGTTGAGACTGACACTAGCCCGAAGCGCGAGCGAGGTTGCTAAGTCGTTGCCTCGCTTGCGCTTCGGGCTGGTATGGATTGGGACAATCTCAACCGCGGACAGTTTAACGCGAGAAAAATCCAATTCTAACACTTGACAAACATACAAATTCGTGGATAATTATATGTTTGCCACGGCACCACCCTACCTTGATAGGGTTGAGTCCACACCCTAGGCGATCAGGGTGCCGTGGGATCTGGTCCCGGCCGCCGGTTTCGGTAGGAATGGCACGCACCATTCTCGGCTTGGCAGATGGGGACGATATATCCATTGGGAGTTTTTTTGATGCGGAACGTATTTGAAGCAATTTTGGAGTGTGGCCACGACGAAGACTTTGTTCCCGCCGAGAGTGCGGAGTTTCGACGGAGCGACGCGCCTGCCGGCTCCAGGGCAAAGATCGACACGTTGGCCGAGCGCATATTGCGGGGTCTTCCCTTATGGCATTCTGATGATCGCGCCGACTACAGTGGCGTGAGCGGAAGTATCCACCCTCGGGTTTAGTTTTCCGGCTCTTCGACAAGTTTGTGGTGCGGGCGCCTCGCCTGCTGGTTCGGCCACGACATCTTGGGCAGGCGGGATGCCCGCACCACAATTATCCGTAAACCCTGCGGAGAGCCGTTCTCTATTCCTCAGCAGTTGCCGCGAGAGTCGTTTCTTGATGACGGCTGTCGAGGTGCTTCAGTTCAAAGTAAAGGCAAATGCCCGTCAGGATCGATGCCGCCGCATCGGCAAATGGCCAAGCCATCCATACTCCGTCCAGTCCGTGGGTGAAGTACTGTGGCAGGATCCAGAGTAAGGGAATAAGGAATGCCTGCCGGGAGAGCATCAGGAACAGCGCCTGACGCGGCTTGCGTGTCGCTTGGAAGTAGGTTGCGCTAATCACCTGAAAGCCGATCAGCGGTGATAACAGGAAGCATAGCCTCGTGGCGTGAACTCCCAGATTGATCAACTCCGAACGGTCCACGGCCTCTTGGGCGACGAAGAGCGAAATCACTTGCGCCGGTATCAGGTAGGCAATAGCAAAGCCAACGGTCGTTATCGTCGAAGCATAGAGGATGCCCGTGAGAAGTGCTTGTTTGACCCGATCGAACCGCTTCGCTCCAAAATTGAATCCGATGGCAGGCTGGGTGCCCTGATTGATGCCAAAAACCGGCATGGCCACGAGCATCATGAAGCGGTAGACGGATCCCCACACGGCAACCGCCTGATCGCCTCCGAAGCGGTTCAACTGATGGAGCATGACCCCGTACATCATGGCCGAGGCGACCTGCAAAGCGAACATCGGCGAGCCAATCAAGAGAATTTTGCGGCTAATTTTCCAGTCGAACCGCAAAAAATGCCATCGCAGCCGCAACGTACTCTTGCCGCCAAGAAAATAGATCACGACCCATACGGCGGACACGCCTTGAGATATTGCCGTGGCTAACGCCACGCCACAAATCTTCACTTCCTCGATGGTCATTTCTCGCCGCACGATTCGGGATATTGCCGCGGCCAACGCCTCACCATGACTTTTCCATGGGAACTTGAAAAGGAACAACCATGCCAGTAAGACATTCAGCAGCACGCCGATGAGCAGTGTCCACATCGCTGTCCGAGTGTTCCCTTCGGCACGAATCACCGAGTTTAGCCCATAGCCCGTGACCTGAAGCCCCGTGGCGAATATGATGATTCCCAGGTAGCCGCGGGCGTACGGCAACACTGCGGCCGAAACGTCGAAGAGACGGAGAACGGGATTCAAGGCCAGCAGGCCGGCGATCATGAGAACCAGCGATATGACTGCGGCCAGCATCGCGGCGTTCCCCAGCACCTGCTCGGCTTCTTCCGTCTGCTTCTCTCCCAACTTGATCGAAACCTGAGCAGCCGCACCAAAGCCGATCAGCATGCCCGTTGCCATGAGAACGAGCATATAGGGCAGCGCAATCGTGACCCCGGCCAAGCCGTCCCTGCCAACCGCTTGCCCGATGAACGCTCCATCGATGAAATTGTACACTCCCGCAGTGAGCATTCCGACGACGGCGGGAAGCGAGAGGCGGAGAAGCAACTGGGGAATGGGGGATTCAGCGAGCCTTCGAGTCCGCTCCAAGGCGGGATTTTTCTGCATATCAACTATTCGGGTTGGACGTGATCGATTTAGTCTCCCTAGAGTGTAGCAATTTTGTTCGTAGTGGTAAGGGCAAAGCCACAACTCCCGAAAAGATGGGGTGTTTGCGTTTCATGGCAGTTTGTCACCCCAGTACAAGACAAAGCAGGCAGAGACCTTGCGATCCCAGCCTGCTCCGCTTACGCTGGACGACTGATTTCATCCGCCGACAAATTGCGGACAACATTTTTGTGCGTAGGGCCCGCAACATTCGCCGGTGGCCTTTTCAACGGAATAACCCTTCGCGCCGGAGAGCAAGTTGATAGGGACGATCTTCCCTACTTTCGACACCGTTGGGCCAGATCCGGGAACTTTGCAGTGCTCTGCTGCTTTCGCGGATGCTACAGCGCCGGACAGCGCAATTGCCGCCGATAGCGACAAGCCGGCCACTAGGTGCGTTTTTTTGTTTTTCATTTTTTAACCTCCTTTCCATTTTGATTTTGGTTTTCCAAGTTTTGACGGAAATTCATGGGGGGCTAATTCTCGCCCGTTTCCACGGCCTTTCCCAGAAAGAACGCCTTCAAGGTCTGGCCGATAAACTCCTTGTTCTGATGGCAATAAGGCTTGAATATGGAACCTTCCGCATTTTTGGCCAAGACGGGACATCCACCTCCGCAGAAGAGGGCCATGGAGCAGCGGAGGCATTCGGGCAGACTGAGAAGCTGTCGCTTGGCATATTTCTTCTTTAAGGCAAAAAATCGCAGCTTTCCGCCGGCAAAAGATCCGATGCGTCTTTCCCGATGGCCGGCCTCTTCATAACACTGGTAAATGTCCTGCAAGGGATCGATGACGAAGAATCGCTCGCTGCCCAAACCGCAAAACCTGGCTATCGGAAGCACTTTCTTTCCCTGCATCTTCAGAAATTTATTCATGAACAGGAAATTGGAAGGAGGACGACTGGCCTTGGCGGCGACATCCTGAAACATACGGCGGAAAACTTCAAGATCTCCCGGTGAGAGCTGTTCGCTGGTAAAGGTATTGATCGGCGAAAAATAGACGAACACGTTCGGATGCCCCAGCAATCCCTCTCCTTGCAGGTACTTGACGAGCCTTTCGGCGGATTCAAGCCTTTTCGGATGGAGGTGTACGCGAATGCCAACCTCCGCTTTCACTTCGAGCAACTGCCTGATCGAGCCCATCATCGTTTTAAACGTCGGACTGCCGGAAATGGGTATTCGGGTCTCGTCATGCAGGGCCCTGTCGCCATCCAACGTCACCTGGACGTTCTGGATCTTTCCTTTTTCAGGACCGATCAAATCCAGCATTGCCGGCAAGGTGGTGGCATTGGTCGTCACATCGATCCGGCTGGAAGAAAATTTTCGGGTGTGCGCAAGAATTCTGGTAATGGCCTCTCGGTTGGCGGGAAGCAAGGGTTCTCCGCCGAACAGCGTGAAAGTGCAATGCTTGGGGGGTCTTGGGTAGAGTTGCGGAAAGCAGTCGGAAAAGAAGGCATCCACCAAGCCTCCGGTCATTGAATGATGTCTCGTCTCGCGCGGCAGGGTGTTCTGATAACAATAACTACAGGAGAGGTTGCAGTTGTACGTCAAAATAAAACTGACATTCGCCTGTGCCAGTTTTTGGTTGGATTTGGCGATCTTCTCGGATACTTGGCCGACTGTTTTTCTGAACTCGGTGAGTTCGCGGCCCCGGGTCAAGTCCGTCAGATGGCCGCGTTTCAGAAGATGTTTTTTCTCGCCGGGGGACAGAAAGGAAAAATCGGTCCCCTGGGTCAAAAGCTTTGCGTATTCTGCTGGAACAAGGTCCATACACAGAGTCGATCCGCTAAAGAGCAGTGTATTCCCGTCGCCAATTTCGACCTGGTTTGAATAACTACTGGCACGCAGATGTTTTGTTTCGTTTTTCATTTGGCATTGTCCTCCGTACGGCGGGTCATTGTGTGCAAAACAGTTATCCGTGTCAATGGAAATTTTTCAGGGGGGGAACAACGGGGGGCATAAGGGGAAACTTTGAACTTTCTCCGCAAACTGATCTTGGCGAAAAACCTGCCAAAGGCTACAAGGGCATCCGAGTAGTGCAATTTCTCGTCCCATGCGTCGGAGACCCTACCGATGGCGATGTTTCCAACCCATATCAAGTGCAGCACCTTCCTCGGCGTCGGCGGTGGGATTGTGGCCTATATCGGCTACGGCGTGCCGCTGACAACCAGCATTGTCGGAGCAGGGCTTTGCAGTATTGGTGGAATCCTCCCTGATATCGACAGCGGGCCGGGCATTCCGTTGCGGGAAATCACAACCTTCCTGGCCTCGGTCGTGCCCACGATGCTCATCACGCGCCTGCTTTCGTATGCCTTCACGCAGGAAACGCTAATCCTTGCCGGGGCCGGCATCTATGTGGGCATCCGCTTTGGGTTGTCGCATTTTCTCCGGCATTACACGGTCCATCGCGGCATGTTCCATAGTTTTCCGTCGATGGCGATTTTCGGCGAGTTCACCTACCTGCTGTTTTACGGCGAAAGCATCTTCGCGCGGCTATTCATGGTCGGCGCGGTGTGCCTGGGTTTTCTTTCTCACCTGTTGCTGGATGAGATTTATAGCGTCGAATGGGATGGCAAGCCACACCTGAAGAATTCTTTCGGCTCGGCGATGAAATTTGTCGGTCCTGGGTGGTGGCCCAACTTTACCTGCTATGCCAAGCTCGCGGTGCTAACATTTTTTGTGATGAACGATCCCAGCGTGATTCATCAGATCTACACAGGCCAGGGCCAAGAAGTAGCGAAAAATCTTGGTCAGACGGTTAAGGACCAACTTGATTCGGCGATGGCCAAAACAGGCTCCAAGTCGTCAGGCGATGTGGCCCCGGTGGTCTTGATTCCTACAGGTTCGGCCAGCCGATCGCCTCTAAGCGTGACGGTTTTAGCAAACTCCACTGCGGTGCCGCCGCCGTCCCCGGCCTGGCCAGCCGCTTCGTCGGCAACGTCTTCCACCCCGTCAATCGCAAGCCGGACATCGGGCACAAGTTCGGTGCCAAGCAGCACCCAACCGGCCGACAATCGCACTCCCAATCAGCAAACATCGAGCGCAAGGTTCTGGCAATAAAGGCCTTCCAAATTGGTGAAATGGTTCTCCTGGCCGCACCCCTTGACTCCAACGCAAAACCGAGACACGATATTAAGTTGTTCTGGGTGCCCATTCTCCAATCAGGTTTTTGCTAAGAAAGATTGATTACCATGCCGCTGGCCAAAAAAGACGTTGTCGCATATTTCACGGAACGCTTTGGGCAAACCCCCACTTTGGTTGTTCGGGCACCGGGGCGAGTCAACCTGATCGGGGAGCACACGGATTACAACGACGGCTTCGTACTGCCCTTGGCCATCGATCGAGCCGTTTGGATCGCTTTGCGGCCGCGCAGTGATTGCCGTGTGAAGGTTTACTCCATCGACTACCAAGAGGCCCGCGAGTTCGACATTGCCAACCTGAAGCACGAGAAGGCTGGTTGGATTGAGTACCTCAAGGGAGTGGCTTGGTGCCTTCAAGACGCCGGCATGAAGCTCCAGGGCTGGGAAGGAGTGCTTGCTGGCGACGTTCCGCTGGGGGCGGGGCTTTCTTCCTCGGCCGCGTTGGAGATGGCCACCGCTCGGGCCTTCGCCGCCGTGAGCGACATCGCCTGGGACGCCGTAGCCCAAGCCAAGCTCGGGCAGCGGTCGGAAAACAAGTGGATCGGCGTGAACTGCGGCATCATGGACCAGTTGATTTCCTCGACGGGCCTCGCGGGCCATGCCACGCTCATCGACTGTCGCTCGCTGGAATTGCAACCGGCACCCCTGCCCGCGGGCGTGGCAGTTGTCGTCCTCGACACGGCAACGCGGCGCGGGCTGGTCGATTCGGCTTACAACGAGCGTCGCTCGCAATGCGAATCGGCGGCCGCGTTTTTCCAGGTCAAGGCCTTGCGCGACGTGACCATGGCCATGTTTGACGCCAAAGCAGGGGAATTGGATGCCACCACCCGCCGCCGTGCGCGGCATGTGATTAGCGAAGATGACCGAACCACCCGGGCGGTCGAAGCAATGCGCCGCGGCGACATTGCCACGCTGGGCCGCTTGATGAACGAGAGCCACGCAAGCCTGCGCGACGACTACGACGTTTCCAGCGATGCCTTGAATGTCATGGTCGAGGCGGCCCAAGCCCACGAAGCCTGCTACGGTGCCCGCATGACCGGTGCCGGCTTTGGCGGTTGTGCCGTGGCGATTGTGCGAATGGAAGCGGCCGATGATTTCGTCGCCGCCACGTCGAGTGCCTATCAGGCCAAAACCGGCAATAAGCCGGCCGTCTATGTTTGTAGCGCAACCGATGGTGCCGCGCTGGTGTAAATATCTTCGCCGTCTATTGCGGCGCGAACATCATGGTTCGCAAGGGTGGGCGGGTGTGGATGTTCAACGAATGGCGCAAGGCAGCCCGGGCCGAACGGATCCAAGTGTCCTCTCAAGGGCTGAAGCCTTCGATCCGCCATCGTCCTTCTCTTCTGGTGGCAGGGGGAACACCATCACTAGCCCATGCTGTTTGTTCCTTGTAGAGAGATGGCGTCTTTGAAGGCAATCCCGAAGTCTTTCCCAGAAAGAACCTATCCGCGTTCGTGCCGGGAGGGATGGGAGATCCCATATCGACGATGAAGCCCGGCGCATTCTTGCGACGGATGAACCTTATTAAGTTACTGATGAAGAATGTCGTTGACGAAAGGAATCGCTCGAGGACGCTGGATATGACCGCACCACTGGATGCACTGGGGAAGAGTTCCGTCAAGTTCCATCACCACCCTTTTGCAGAAGGATTTGATGGGCGACCTGATTTGGATTGTAGCCACCGGGCAGACGGACGAACAACTTGCCGTGCTTCAGACAGAATTCCCTGACCTCCCCGTAGGAATGACTCGACCACCGAATCGCCAAAAGCACCGCAACCACATCGGGTCGGGCTACATACGGCTCAAACTGCTCAACCGATTCATGCTCTCGGGTCGAAATCCAGATGACTTCCTTCAACTTGAACGCCGATTTTAGAGCCTCATAGGCGTATGGGCGGCGTTCACCACCGATAATAACCATTTCCTTCTTCTCAAAGAGCTTGACGACATCCTGCACTTCCCCGGAAACCTCTCTGATGATCTGAGTAGAGAGTGGCATTTGACTGGCAAAATATCGGTCAATCTCCGCCAAGACCCGCTGGAAGTCGGGCGGTACTTCCATTTCAGGCATGTCATCGATGACTGGCACCAGCATATCTCGAATGTCCGAGTTGCTAGGAGGAATTCCAGCATGGATGAGAGACTCCACTGCTTCCACTACTTTCTTCCAATCCTCTTCTGTTCCACGCCCTTGCATGATGCGGTGGGCATGATACTTCCCCTTGCCCAACAGATTCGTCTTTTGCTTCCCCTGTTTTCGGATCGCTTCCATCTGGGCATCAATGCCGCCAATCCGCTCCTGCAAATCATGCCATTTGGTCGGATCGCCAGGGTCATCTAGCCGCAGGAAGCGTCGAACAAAGATTTGGTGTTCCGTCGCCGTGTACCGCAGCCAGTTGAAAACCTTGTCCTGGTCGTTGTCGGGCCTGCCCCCCACCGCTTCGACCGCCACCCGCAATGCCGACTGGGCTTCAGCAGCCAAATCGAGGGCTTGCTCAAACAGATTGCGATTTTTGTCCACATCGACGCTCACCTGTTGCAGAACGCCGACCACCATCGCCACAGTATCGAAGCATCCTGCCAAATCTTCCCATAGCCCGGAGTCGTGGGGGGTTGGAGCCGAGAGGTGGTTCATCCATAAAAAACAGTCTTCCAATGCCTTCGCTCGTGCAATAATCTCTCGGTCAGCGGGTTCGATCTCCAGGTAATAATCGGCATTTTCGTTGATCCGTCGTTGACGGGTTGCTGCCCAACGTGACCCTTCCGCCTTCAATCGACAACGGTTTTCGATCAGTTGTAGATCGGCACTGGAGACACCCACTCGTCTTGCCCATCCTAATGGCACCTCGACACCTGGAACGGACGGTAAAGGCTCGTGGCTTGGCCGTGGCGGCACTGGGGGAGCAAGTTCAGCCGAAAGTTCCTCGTGAGCTTTCGTTTCGACCACCTGCTCTGCAATCTCTGGCTCCGTTACGGCTGGTGGTTCCGTCAGCGTCAAGAGTCCTTGAGCAAGTTGGCGTAGTTCCGCAATCAGTTCCGGGTTGGATACCGCAATCGCACCAAGACGGCGAACGACCGCAATCAGTGTTGTTTCCAAGTCTGTGAGCATGGATCACTTCGGGGTAGTTGAGAACAAAGAAGAACCTTCAGGCATTGTACCAAGAGGCTGGATCGTTGCCCATGATTCATTCGGTCTGAATCGTGAGCGTCGGTCAAGTCGGGAATTTTTCGGTTGGGCAAATCTTTCCCCACCACGCCGACTTTTTCCAGCCGTAAAACTTGCCAAAAACCCCTTCCTCAACACATTGGAACCCGAAAACACCTGAAAATTTGTATGGATTGGTCGGAATCTGACCAAGCACCCCTGTATTCTTATAGCAGATCGTTCGATGCTGCCGTCATTGCGGCAAAATCACGGGTTCCAGCTTGGTTTTGGGTGGGTTTCAATTGGAGTTGCTTTAGATTATGCTCAATTCTTGAGTTCGGGCAGCACGCCGTTGTGTAGGAACCAGAGTTCAGGAATTAAGAAAGCACTCTTGGCTGCGTATCGCTAGGAGCCACGGAAAACCCATCGTCTTCGCCAGGGTGCGAATCTGTCATTGAAGGCGTGGACGTTGACGAAGCGGCTGCTGAACGAGTGCATCTGATAGTCCTGGCTTTGGTCGAACGGACGAATACCAAGCACTGACGACGACCAAAATAGGCGAATAATATGAAGTTCTTCCGCTACCGTCGCCCGTCTTTGAAAACCCTTCTCGGCATCACCACAGCCAAGAAGCGGATCAAGAAAGAACTAGGCATCACCGAGTTCATGAAACCGTTTCGCTGGTGGACGAATACGAAGCGGAAAATTAAACGAATTGGCTACGAATCCAATTTTGGACGGCTGATTCGCAATGGATTGCCCAGACCGGGTGGCTGCTTGGTGGTGATAATCTTTGTCGGGGGACTGGTTTTGAGTGCGGTCGTGATGGCGAGATGACGAGTCCAGACCGCGAAATCACCATTTTTTGCCCCTACCCCTTGCCAAAACCTCAAAAAACCAACTATACTGCTCGCGGTTGAGACTGACACTAACCCGAAGCGCGAGCGAGGTTGC
>JBAWVO010000091.1:0-21501 GCA_037147235.1 Planctomycetota bacterium
CGGCGGTAACTTCGTTCAATCCAAAAGGACAAACCCAAGCACGGGCAGTATATATCTATGAGCCGCCGGTCGGTATCACGGTATGGTCGTTGGTCCCCTACGGCAAAGGATGGATTAGTGATCCGAAACCATTGGGGCTGAAGGACGGCGGATACACCTCATGGGCGTTAGGGCACGATCCTGGACAAAACTCGCTTTTCTGGGGCCAGTTCTGCCAATTCTGCTTTCACGAACTCCCCTGGCCGGAACCTATCCCCGTTGGCGACAGTAAAGCATGCGACAAACCACCGCAGCGGGCTTCTCTTGCCGGCACATGGAAGACTTTCGGCGGTATTCCTTTCCGGATCGACGACGATGGCACGACGCTGACGGTCGAAATGGTTGGCCCTAGCATCAATCTTCGCAAGGTTTTCGGAAAATTGTCTCGCCGCAAGGGCAATCTGGACCAAAAGGTCTTCGAGGGCACGCTGGATACGGTCTTCTCGTTTGACGGGAAACCGCACAACCTTCACACCATCATGATCGTTGAGGACGAGAATCACCTGAAGTTTAGGTTTCCAGACTGGCCTACTCCCATTACTGGCAAGAAAACCTGGCGGATTGAATACAGGCTGCTAAAGGAGGACTGGACACGGTCGCCGACCTCAGGCCAACGATTCTGACGCGGCACCGCCAATCCGCTCCCACTTGCCTGATGCCCCTGGTGGTCGCCTTTCAGAGGAAAGGGACATTGATAATTGTCTCGTTACTCGGTTCATGCCTCCCGCCTCAAAACGGCGACTTGCGGGCGATCTTCAAGACGAAGGCGTGTTCGCATGGTTTTTCCTTGGGCATCTCCACGAAAAGCCCGTTCCCCTTCATCTCCCAGTGTAAGGGCTTGCCGTCGCCGAGCAGGGTGACCGATGCGATTTCCGAGGGGTAAAGCCCGATCTGCGTACCCTGCATGGCCACGCTCTTGATCAACACGCTCGCGCCCGGCCAGGCGAGGATCGTGGCATACAAAGTGTCGTCCTTGACGGTGAAACGAATGTCCTGCGGGGTAAATCGGAGATCGTTGTTCTCGTTGAAAGCCCCTTCCTTGGCCAGTTGCGTCGGCCCCTCGGCCGCGATTATCCAGGGGGTGGTGCCGTAAATTGCCTCGCCGTTGATTGCCAACCACTTGCCCATGCCTAGCAGTCGCTGCTGGGCCTCGTCGGGAATCGTGCCGTCGGCCTTGGGTCCAACATTCAACAAAAGGTAGCCGTTCTTGCTCACACGATCCACGAGATTGGTGATGAGGTTCGTGACGGATTTGAAGCCTGCTCCTTCGACGTATCCCCATGCGCCTTGATTATCGACCGAGGTGTCGGTGATCCACTCGTGATAGGTCAAGTGGGGTTCCTGGCCAAGTTCCAGGTCGTTGACGCCAATACCGGGCGGGAGGTGGTGCCATTTGTAGGTCACCACAACGTCCTTCTTGTCAGCTACCGCCTTGTTGTAGTAATAGGCCAGCAGCTCTTTCTTGTAGCTCTCGGTAACCAGTTCCAGGCCGAAGTCGAACCAGAGCATGTCGGGGCCGTACTTGTCGATGACCTCCACGACTTTGCCCTTCCACTGGTCGAGAAATGCCTTGCTGGGCCGCTGACCTTGGGGATGGATCATGCCGTAAAGCCCCGAGTAGCGGGGGTCGGAACAGTCGTAACGCTTGTCCCAGGTCGGGAAGAAAAACCAGTTCTCGGCATGATGGAAGGCGGTCACGAACTTCATGCCCTGGGCCTTGATGGTCTTGGCCAGCTCGCCGACCACGTCGCGCTTAGGCCCCATCTTTGCCGCGTTCCACTCCGAGTACTTGGTGTCCCACATCGAGAAACCGTCGTGATGCTCAGCCACGGGACCAGCGAAACGCGCACCCGACTTCTTGAATAACTCGGCCCATTGCTCGGGATCGAACTTCTCGGCCTTGAAGAGCGGAACAAAGTCTTTGTAGCCGAACTTTGCCAATGGCCCGTAGGTAGCCTCTTGGTGTTTCCGCTCAGGGCCCCTGGGATTCATGTAGAAGTTGTGAGAGTACCATGTGCAGTTCGGCCCTTGGGCCGGCACGGCATACACGCCCCAGTGCGTGTAGATGCCGAACTTCCCTTCTTGAAGCCACTGGGGCGTGAAACATCGCTTGAGCGACTCCCACGCCGCCCGGTAAGGCTTGCCCGCCTCGCCGCCCGAGGTCGGCTCCGGAACCTCGGCTCCAGCCGAGAAAGCCAGCGGACCTGCTGCCATCATCGATCCGGCGGAAGCCGCCAGACCGGCCTTGAATAAATCGCGTCGTGAAAAATTATGCATTGCGTAACTCCTACTTTCTTACCAGGTTAGGCGTGTGGCTCGGTCAGAGACCGGCCACAACAGCGTTGACCGGCCACAACGTCTTATTAAAAAACCACTTGGCACTCCTGCCCTTTCTTCAACTCAACCGTGACGGTGCCATCGGCGTTCGCCGCCATCGGCACGGACTGGCCGGCGAGGCGAAGCTCGGCGACTTTCTGGCCCTTCGGCGGACGGAGCTTGTGGTGGCCGTCGGCCGTGGCCGTTAGCGAGGCCGAAACGCCTCGGCCTTCCTTCCAGACGACTCCCACCTCAATGCCGCCCCGAGCACGCAGCCCTTGCACGCTGCCGTTGGGCCACACGCTCGGCAGGGCCGGCAGAATCGCGATCTCGCCGGCATGGCTTTGCACCAGCATCTCGGCAATGGCCGAAGTGGCACCAAAGTTGCCATCGATCTGGAATGGCGGGTGGGCATCGAACAGGTTCGGGTAGGTGCCGTGCGCCAATAAACCCTTGAAGATGCGGTAGGCATGGTCGCCATCTTCCAGACGCGCCCAAGCGGCGGTCTTCCAGGCTCGGCTCCAACCGGTGGCGGCGTCGCCGCGGCGATTGAGGGTTTTCCGCAGGGCCTCGGCCAACTCAGGTGTGCCGCGCGGCGTGATCATCCGGCCAGGGTGAAGGCCAAACATGTGCGAAACATGGCGGTGCTGCGGTTCCGGCTCGGCGTAGTCCTCGATCCATTCCTGCAAGGCACCCGTTCGCTTGCTAATTTGCAGCGGAGGCAGCCGCTTCAAGGCAGCGGCCAGTTCAGCGCGGAACTCGGTGTCGAACTTGCCGCCCGGAGCGTCGGCTGCCAGGACATCGATTGCCTCAATGCAGTTTGTGAACAGGTCGTGAATGATCTCAATGTCCATGGTCGCGGAGTAAGTGAACTGCGACCGCTGGCCGTTGGCCATGATGAACGAGTTCTCCGGTGAATGCGAGGGCGCGGTAACCAGTTTTCCGGCAACTGCAGTGCCCGCCGGCGCCTCGACGAGGAAATCAAGCATGAACCGTGCGCCGCCCTTCATGAGGGGATAGGCTCGCTTGGCAAGGAATTCCTTGTCGCCGCTGAAGAGGTAATGCTCATAGGGATGTTGGCAGAGCCACGCGCCACCCACCGGCCAGATGCCTTGAACGCCGTCGGCGGGTACGGAAAATCCGAAAGGATCCGTGAGGTGATGGACGACCCAGCCGTGCGCTCCATAAAGTTTTTTGGCCGTCTCGCTGCCGGAGGGAACGAGCCCATCCATGAGATCGAAAAGCGGCAAGTGGCATTCCGCCAGATTGCACGTCTCGGCAGGCCAGTAGTTCATTTGCACGTTGATATTGGTATGAAAGTCGGCATTCCAGGGGGCATTCATGTGCTCGTTCCAAAGGCCCTGCAAGTTGGCCGGCAAGCCGCCGGGCCGGGAACAGCCGACCAGCAGATAGCGGCCGAACTGGAAATAAATCGCAGCTAGTCCCGGATCGTCGGCCCCCTTCTTTACCGCCGCCAGTCGTTCATCGGTGGGCCGATCCGGGCCGGCATCCCCGGCACTGCGGAGTACGAGTTTGACGCGGCGCATCAGCCCGCGGTGGGTGGCCAGATGATCGTTGCGAACGGCCTCGAACCCTTTCCTCGTAGCCGCCTCGATCTGCTCCTGGCAGACGGCTTGTGGATCCTTCTGCCGGTAGCTGGTGGCCGACGCCAACAGAAGTGTAACCGCGTCCGCCTTGTCGATCGCCAGCCGATTCCCTTCGACCGAGAGCTTGCCACCTTGGGGGATCATTTTCAGGTGGGCCTGGAACTTCATCCCCTTGCCGCCGTTGGTGGCTCCCGACATGACAAGCCGATCGGGGCCGACAGCTTCAGTTTTCCACTGCTGGGGACGGTCCAGCGCGGCCGAGAAGGAAATACGGCCCGGCTTGTCGCACGTCAATCGCACGACGAGCACTTGATCGGGGGTCGAAGAGAAATACTCCCGCGTGAATTTCGCGTCCCCGAGCCGATACGTCACCGTTACCACGCCGGCATCCAGGTCAAGCTGACGGCGGTATTCTGTCGGCTGCTCGGTACCGGGCAGGGTCAGCCGAAGATCGCCCAAAGTCTGATAGGACTCGATCGTCGGGGGGATACCCATCATCGTGCGGCCGGCCAGGTTGGCAGCCTCGTTATTCTTGCCGGTGAAGAGCAGGCGGCGGATCTCGGGCAAGGCTTCGAGGGCTTTTGAATTGCAGCGGTCCTTAGGCCCGCCGGCCCACAGGGTATCTTCGTTGAGTTGAACGTGTTCACTGGCCACTCCACCAAACACCATTCCGCCCAAACGTCCGTTGCCGATCGGAAGGGCCTCCACCCAAGACTTTGCCGGCTGGCGATACCAGAGCATCATTGGTCCGGGCGATTCCACGGCGGCACTCGCAACCATTACGAGACCGGCCACCATCATACAAGTCTGACACAGCAAGCAAACACAGCGAGACATGGACATGAATTTCTCCTTCAATCTATTGTGAGACGAATCGTGAAGTCATTTTGGACGCAGGCCGAGTACACTCCCGGCTACAATATTCTTCCAATGTTAATGAAGTGCAGCGTGACTTGCAAGCAGGCACGCCTCACTACAATTATGGCTCTTCCGGTTCTAGGTGCCGCAGCAGTAGGGAGGGCTTTAGCCCGCCTCCTCCAAAAAAGCCTGCAAAGGCGGGCTAAAGCCCACCCTACACCCAGCAAAAACCTAATCCGGGTGATGTGGGTTGTTGCCCGGCTTGCCGACAATATCCTTGATCTCGCGGATCCAGATATTGCGGAATCGCGTCTGATTGTAGTGATACTGCAAACGCAGCGGCAGCTTGTCGGGATGGGCCGTGTAGTGAGGCTTTTCGGTCCAGGAGGTTCCGCCCGTCAACTCGAAATGGTTCTGCACCACCACGCCGTTGTGCAGTATGGTCACGTAAGCCGGTTTAAGGAGTTTGCCCTGCGCGTCGAACTTAGGGCCTTCCCAGAGGATATCGTAGGTCTGCCACTCGCCCGGCTTGCGGCATGCGTTGACCATGGGTGGATGTTGCTTGTAGACCCCGGCGGCCTGACCGTCGTAGTAGGTATCGTTGTTGTATGAGTCGAGTACCTGGATCTCGTACAGACCCATGATGTAGACGCCGCTATTGCCTCGCCCTTGGCCGCGGCCTTCGACCTTCTCTGGAGTGGCCCATTCAACGTGAATCTGGCAGTCGCCGAAGGCCTGCTTGGTATCGATGTCGTGCTTATCGGTGATGGCATAGCCGTCCTTGATCTTCCAGTCTTCACCGCCTTTGAAAGCCGACAGGTCTTTGCCGTCAAAAAGCACGATCGCGTCTGACGGCGGGCTGCCGGCCGTGCCCGGCTGGATGATCGGCGGTTGCGGCCAGACAACCGGTGCAACGTATTCGAGAACGTCGCCGAACAGTTGCGGTGAGCCGACGTGGCTGGAAATGGCCAGCACGGCGGTGAACAAGAGGGTGAAATTGACGAAACGAACCAGACGACGGGAAAGGAGGGACTGCATGGTGAAGGCTCCGGGGGGGGAAGGGTGTAAAGGGTGTAAAGGGTGTGAAAGGGTGTGAAAGGGAGAAAGGGAGAAAGGTTTACTTTGGCGGGTCGGGGGGTTTGCCGAATGTTTCACGATACTTCTTCAAGGTCCGGTCTTTGAGACTGCGGAGACCTTTAATGACCCGTTCTGAGGCGTGATCGACCTGATCGGCCACCTGCTCGGATACGGATTTTAGATCTTTCGAGGCTGATTTTAGCCACCCAAGTGCCGAGGACTCGTCCACTGCTTCGCCACTTGCGGCTTCGCTCGCATGTTCGTGCGGATGCTCGGCCGCCAACTCTATTTCCACGCGATCATCGACCACGCGGATCATGAGCATCGTCGCATCGTCGATGCGCATCTGCCGTTCCTGCCGCAGCCAGGCGACTCCCGATCGCCAGTCGTCTTCCGACATGTGCCAGAAGTCGTTCCAGACGGGTGGTTCACCACTAGCATAGCATCGCACGGCCCATTCGGCCACGGCATCGGTGCAAAGGATCAACTCGTCCCCAGGATAACACATCTCGTCAAGAATTGCGAATTGCAGCAAGTGATCGCGTTTCAGATCGACGCTGCCCAGGACGATCGGATCGGCCTCGAACTGGTCGGAAGTCTCCAGGGGAAACGATCGCACCAGTTCGCCGCCACGAATCTGGAAGAGGCAACTGTCGCCCACGGCAAAGGCCGCAAGACGGTAGCCGCCAAAAGCACCCGCCTGGGCACCATCGACCTCGCATACTCGTGCGTGAAGCAACGTGGAAAAGGCCCCCATCGGCAGCTTTGCCTTCTGAAACCATGCCAGGCTGCTCGTATCGATGCTGGCGACCCAACGCGCGCGCTGCTGTCGCAGCCAGTCGCCAAACGCTTCCCTGTCGTTAGGATTGGGACCATCGGCCACCACGGATTCGGCCAGGATGGCGGCCCAAGGGCCGGAAAACAGGGCCGAAGAGACGCCGTCGGCAATCGCCGCGATGTTGTGCTCCGTATCGACACAGCAGGCATCCTGGAATGCCCCAGGCTGCTCGGGGTCTTTGGCCAGCGTGAACAGTCGTGTGTCGAATCGCATGGTCATGGTTTGAACTTTCAGCCCTGGCCATCAGGTGGCAGAACGTCGGAAATTCCTTGCTGTGCATAGACCCTGACCAGCGACAACATGCGGATCAGGTCGGCCACGGAAGCATTGTAGATCATTCCGCGGGCCCCGACACTCACCGGCACCTGGGCACTGCGGAGGGAGGCAATCAGATAGTCCGGCAACACGCTCGACCAGCGGAATAAGTCGCTTAGGGGGCCTGGCGGGAGGTGAATGTCGCTGGACGGATAAAGCACGGAACGTCCGGCCGCGGTTCCGCCTAAATGCACGTGAAAAACGAGCGGCGACCCGCCTGGCGTCGAAAGCCCAAGAACCCGTTTTACAGCCATCTCCACCTGCTCCGGTATCAGATCGCCCACAAAACTGATGACCAAGGGCGGTTTGCTCCAGACGGTCTCCAGCGTTGTTCCAACGACGACCAGATGCCGGCAATAGGCATAGCCCAGCACCGGCAAAATGCTGCCGCCAAGCTGTGGGATATACCAGATCGGAAACCGAACGGTCTCTTCCTGCGCATCCGCAACCGGCACGCCAAGGCGACGGACACGGTTCTCTATGATCAGCGGTGCGTCGGCCAGGGCCGCGGTGGGAACAAAGCGGCTTCCGGTCAGCGACCCGCCCCAGCGGCAACCGATGTCGGCACCGCCATTGGGATCACTGCGGTAGCCGGCCACGGCCACTTCGAGATCGGCCACGGGAACGAGCTGGTTCAAAAGCGAGTTCACCGCCGTGGCGATGCTCTCGGCCTTCGATTTCGTTCCTCCCGCAATGAACTCGCGCAGCGACTCCGACTCGTCGATCAGAAAGACGACGCGACCGCCGAGGCAGGTTTCGTTTGTGGGGGGAAGTTGGTCCATTTACCTCAATCCCGGTGCCACTTGAGTACCCATGTTGAGGAACTGAATCAAACAAACCATGTCGGCATTAAAAGCCATGCCGCGGGCGTTGGGCTGCAACGGAAATCCTTCTGCTTGGCCGTGCCGGAAGAACGGCTCGGGCAATATGCTCGACATGTGGAACAATGCCCGGGCCAACTCGTCGGGCAGGCCGTGGTCACTTGCGGGGAACATGAACGGATCGGCGGCGGTCATCGAAAGGTGGCAGTTGAACAGCAACACGTTGCCGTCTTCCGTGGCCAGCGACTTTAAGGCGTCGGCATAAGGAATCGGATTGCCGTCTTGAGATTCGCCGTCGCTGATGTGTACGACAATCGGTGGAAAGCTCCGCGGGTGCTGGCTGATCCAGTCGGCTAGTATCTGGTGGGCCAGATAAAGCATGTGGCACATCGGCGTACCGCCTTCGGCCCGCGGATCGACCCAGATCGGCATTTCACAGGGTATCTGAAATATCTCGCCGGTCTCTTCGTCGGGCAGGTACTGCATCCGAGTGTCGATGCGAGCCGGCGCGCCTCCGATCTCGGAAATCGAAACGAGCATCCGTCCGGCTAGCGAGCCTTGCAATGCCGATTCGATGATCGGGTTGGCCTGCTGATCGGTGCGATAGCCGAAGACGCCGATGTCCATCCAGTCCTTGATCCCTTCGTCGCCGCTGGCGCGGATGGCCATGTTTTGCAGCCAGCCGTTAATGGCCGCCACAAGCTCGTCACACTTGCGGTTCGAGGAATTGCCCAGCGGCTCCTCCATCGAGAATGACTGGTCCAGGAGAAACAAAAAACAGGCCTTGTTCTGCCGACTGATTGATTGGGTGTAGGGTGCGCGATACATGGTTTACTCACGTGGGTTCTTCGGGTTTGCTTCGCCGCGAGAACAACCGCGGCCACTTCCAAGACGAACGAGATTCCATTTGCTCACTCAGTTCCTGCGGCATGGGAGCAGGCTCCGACTCCGATCCGTCCAACGCTGAATTCTCGTCATGAACAGGATTCTCCTGCTCGCTTGCGGTTTCGCCTCCAAGGCTTTCCTCGGCCGTATTGATTGGCGCCGTGAGCAAAGAATCACTCCGACCGATGCGTTCCTGGGCTGCGGCAATCGCTTCAGCCAGCGGTTGAGACAGCGGATACTTCGCCAAGCAGCGTTTGCTGCCCCATTGTACCACGCCGGCGTCGTCATGGGCATCAACGCTCGCTTGTAGCCGCTTGAGTACTTCGCGCCGCACAGCCGCCATCTGGTACAGCGGCCGCCATTTGTCTGCCTCGCGACAGTCGGCCATCAGCTTTTCTTTCCAGACGGCCAGGATCCGCTGATCGCGCTGGTCTGGCGGAAGGTCGCTGGTGATCTTCGCCAACGCATTGAAGATCGGCAGCCGTTCTTCGGCTACAGCAATCCGCATCCCCCATTCAATGCCTACAAACTGCTCGCACTTGGCCTCGACCACCGCCTTCCATGCCGCCACGATGGCCGCCTCGCTGCTGCCGTCATTCAACGCCTTTTCCAGTCGGGCAAAACATTTCACTCGTCGCAGGGCAAGTTTGGCGCGATCTTGAAGGTTATAGTGATACCCCTGGGGCAATTTCGCTGCGGTCACGGCTAGGCCCTTTTCGCCCGACAAACTGATCTTGCCGGCCGATCGCTGAATGAGATGCCGCAGCCGATCCAATAATTGCACGCGTTGTCGAGCGTCAACGATCCTCTGCCGCTGCTGCTCCGCCGGCGGAAAATTAGCAAACAACGATTCGTTCCATCCCTCGACCAATTGCCGATCGACCTGCTCGCTCGTTTCAACCGGAATTCGCAGAAATTTTGCCCACGCCTGCTGGCGGCAGACATGCTCATAAGCCTGATAGATGAGCGGTTGCAGCCGTGCGGGGGCATCGCGGAAATGGCCGCGGCGATTCAGCAAATCGACGGCCGCCTCCCACTGCCGCTCGGTGAGCAATCGCTCGACCTCGGCGTAGCTATTGGCCAACTGGCCCAGCGGCGGGACGTCTTCCATCCGCGCTTGCGACAAAGCAAAAAGCCGTTCGGTGAGGTTCTGTAGGTCGGTGTTGCCCAATTGCATCAGATCGTAGTACAGAGGCGACTGGGCCGGAGCTTGAAAATCCTCGCGGCGAAAGAGCAACTTGTCGTAGCCCACCTGCTCGACATATTTTGCCCACAATCCCGGCTGAATGGCCAGTGCTCGCAGGGCCACATAGATCAACAGGGCTGAAAAATTGTCCAGGTCGAGCGAAAGCAGCGTGCCGGCACCACGTTCGCGATGCTGATAAGGCTCGACGCCGACTTCGAGATTTCGCCGGCCAACCAGGGGGGGAACGCACATGCCGTCGTAGTCCACCAGTTTCACTTGCCAAGCCGCATCGACCATCACGTTAGCATGTTGCAAGTCACCGTGAGCAACGGAGTTATCGCTCAGTTCCTGGATCGCTTCCAGCCAGCGGTCGGCAAGGGTGGCGATGGCCTCGCGATGGCCTTCCAGCGATCGCGCCCGGAGCCAGTTGAATAGCGTCTCGCCCTGGACCCATTCCATGATGATCACCGGATACCACTTGCCATCGCCAGCCGAGCGGATGCTCTGGTCGCGATACTCGAAATCGACGAGGCATTTCAGCTTTCGACCTTGCAGATAGGCACTGATCAGGTCGTAGCGATCGCGGCGTTCGGGCGACTCAGTGGTGAAAATACGAACCGCAAACGGCATCTGCCCTTCGGGATCGATCCCCTTATAGACCACCGCAAAGGCCCCCGCCCACGGCCGCGGCTGATTTTGCCCGTTCTTCTCAATCACGGACCTCTGCAGCCTCGGATCGCGAAACGCGATCCGAGGATTCTGCAACATCGTGCTGAAGTGGGATGCGAGGGGCCAGGACATGGTGGAGGACGAAACTCGAAGGACGAAGGACCGCGAAAACTAAGAAATGACGAATGACGAATGACGAAATTCAAGGCAGCCGCATTTTTCATCTTTTTTCATTCGGATTTCATCATCTCTCCTAGCCTACCCACAGTCAGAGGGGATGTCAACTCAGGGAGTTGAATGTTTTTTCCGCGTTCACCCATGGACTACACTTGCCAATTCCCACATTGTAAGGGATAATTCATTTGCAAGGCGTTTTTAGAATGAAAGGGTATATTCATGTTGCATTCCACCGTCACTCGGAAGGGCCAGACAACGATTCCCAGCGCGGTTCGGGAGGCTCTTCACATCCAATCGGGGGATAAGTTGGAATATGATATCCACGGAAGTCAGGTTACCATTCGTGTTCACCCGGGTATCATGGCTCTGCAAGGCTCGCTTGCCAGCCCCAAGGGAAAGGGGCTTTCCTTCTCGCAAATCCGGCTGGCAGCCACCGAGGCGCGGAAACGTGGCAAATGAGTAAGCGTCGCCTCGTCGATACGAATCTGATCGTCAGGCACTTGATACAGGACGATCCGCAGCATGCTGAGATAGCGGGCCGACTCATAAAAGCCTGCGATCGCGGCGAGGTCACCCTCGTTGTGTTGCCGGCCATCGTTGCCGAGTGCGTGTTCGTCTTGGAGTCATTTTACGAGATTCCTCGCGCGGACATTGCCAGGGTGATGGCCGCGCTGATAAGCAGTCCCGGAATCGAATTAGAGGATTTGGCAATTCAACTCGACGCGCTGAACCGTTATGGCCAAACCCGACTGCATTTCGTCGATTGCACGATAGCCGCTGCTGCCGCCTTGTTTTCCTTGCCTGTGGCGACATTCGATAGTGATTTCAAAAAGTTTCCCATGTGATTGTTGAACTTGACTGAAATAACGCCGGAGGCAGGAAGGAGACAGCTATTTTTCGTGCGATATCCATCCGCAGGCGCGGCGCGAATAATTCTGCCGGGAATTTACGATTCCAGATAAGGCGGAAAGCCACCACGGGAGCCATAACCCCCTCTCATTAATGAAATAATCTCTAATAAAGAGGGGTAAGGAGGGCCGAATCCACTCGGCAAACACCCCTGTTCCTGTATTTCCTATGTTGGGAAGTTGAAGCTTTTGCGAGTGGCGTCTAATGTAGGAGAGGTTTGCAACAATGTATTCACTCGCAACGTGCTTTGCCTTGTATCCTATTCGCGCCCCGCTCGGCAGCCCTTATCATAGGTGTTTGCGGGTGCGTGCCTTACTCCAGGTTTTGGTGAAAAACTCTCGTTCTCGGTGAGATTCAGCTATGGCTACTCAATTCGTGCGTGTTGATTTGTCGGAGACTGCCCGCGATTATCGGCCGATCGCCGTCGAGCCGGGGGTGCCCATGCTTGACCGCTCGGGGGCGAATGCCCGAATCATCTACCGCTGGATGGGGGGCATGATTGCCGAACCCGTGTGGGAGGCCGATACCGTCGGCTTCTATGTCCGCGACGACAAGGGAGGACGGTTGGAAGACGTGATCTGCCAGCCGGCTTCCGCACAGGATCTTCAGGGAATTCTTCGCGACGACCTAGTCAAGCTGCGCGAGCGGCTCGACAAGTCACGAGGCGAAACGCCCACGGAACGGACGCTTCGCAAAATTCTCCTGCGGTCCTTCGGGGAACTGGTCGACAATCCAGCCCGCACCGACTTGGACAGCTACTTCTTTCGCTATCGCGACGTGCTGGGCAACTGGCGACTGATCTGGTGCTGGGGCTACGAACGGCTGGACAACGAACCGGCTCCATCGGTTGTCTGCACCGATCCAGAGTGCAACCTGCTCTTCGTCCGCCGTCCGGGCAAAAGTCCCCGTTGCCCCAGTTGTTCGGGACTGCTCCAGACCCGGCCCAAGCGCAAGACTAATTGGAAGATTCTCGCCCTGGCTCTCTTGCTGCTACTGTTGCTGCTTGGGGGAGTTGGCTGGAGGCTGATGCTCGGCCTACGGGGTAGTCTGATCGCCACCCCAGCCCAATTCACGGGGCCAGTCGGCGCGCAGATCGATTGCCAAGTGATGGAAAAGGGCCTCTTTAAGAAAAAAGACGTCACGCGCAACGCCATCGGCATCACATGGGATCCACGGGTCGCCAAATTCAATCAGGCGACCGGTTCCATCCGTCTGACGGGCGTGGGGCAAACCAAGATCGAATTTCAATACGACGGCCGCAAGACGGAGGTGGTTGTCGCTGCCACGACATCCGCCAATCCCGACAAGCTGGTGATCGTGCCCGGTACGGTCGATCTGGCGGTCGGTACGACGGCCCGGCTGAAGGTTTTCGGTGAATACCAAGACGGCACGCGGGTCGATCTGACCGAGGCCACCGAGTGGGTTCCGTCGAAAGATGGCAAGGTCTTTTTTGCCCAAGGCAGCCTGGTCGAGGGCTTGGCTCCAGGG
This sequence comes from Planctomycetota bacterium, assembly GCA_037147235.1. Lineage (GTDB taxonomy): Bacteria > Planctomycetota > Planctomycetia > Pirellulales > Thermoguttaceae > JANXQG01. Next base: position 13,186 of record JBAWVO010000091.1, read on the forward strand.
AGTTCGGCGATTGAAGCTCGCTACTGTGGCGACCCGGGCAGCAAAGGCAAAGAATACAAAGATAGAGTTTATGTGAAGACGACCGCGACGGTCAACGTCGCCAAGGGCGATTTTCAATCGATTGATGTCGGCGTCGATCCATCGACCGTCGGCGTCGGTCTCAGCGGTAAGGTCCACATTGATGCCGTCAACAGCGACGGCAAGCACTATAACCTACTGGAATCGTCGCAACTGAAGACCGAGGTCAGCCCGAGCTACGTGGCCAAGTTGCAGCGAGAGACCCTCCAGGGCCAACGGGCAGGCAACGGCAAGCTGTCCGTGACCTTCGGCGGTGGGCTGAGCGGCAGCACCGACTTTTCGGTTGCCTTGCCGCGTGCCTTCGCTTCCGCCGTTCATCCGGAAAGCCTCGATCTAGCGGTGGGCGAGATCGCCGACATCGCCTACATCTCGCCTGATCGCAACCCCGTGCATCTAAGTTGCTCCAAGCTGGGTATTGTGGAAATTACCGCCACCAACCGCCTCATCGGCCGGGCCGTGGGCGATATGCAAATCACGGTCAACCAGTCGGGCAAAACCCTGGGGACCGTGGCCGTGGCCGTTAGAAATCGTGAGTTCCAGGGGATCTTTTTCGATCCAGGCAGCCTGACCGTTGAGGTTGACGGCGCGCTGCAACCCAAGGTTTTTGCCATGGTTGCCGGCAGCGATACGGATCCGCCACGAGACGCGGAGATTGCCCCGGAGTGGATCGCGACCGAGAAGAAGCCGTCCCCGGAGTACGCCGGTTTCGATGCGAAGGCATTCGAGTTGACCGGCGTGAAGCCGACCAACAGCAGTTCGCCGCAAGAACTTGCCGTGCGAATGGGCAATTGGAAGACCATGGCCCCGGTGGAGGTTGTCTTGGCACCGTGTAATTTGGAACTGACGCCGGCGGGACCGATCGATTTGCCTTTAGGCCAGATGATGCGGTTGCAGGGGTTTGCCAACTACAGTGGCGGGCGTCGCGTGCATATCCGCTCCGAGCGGTTGAAATGGTTCAGCCAGGAGAAGTCCGTGCCGGGCCTGGAGTTGTACGACAAAAACGAGACCGCTGGTGCCGGTGCCGTGGGAGCCGTCAAGGCCGGTGCCGGGCCGCTGAATGTTTATGCCAATTACCATGGCCGAGAATCGAACCGCGTTGCTTTCAAGAGCATCGAGGCCGATCCCAACGTCAAGCTCGACATCGACGTCGATCGCACACTCCGCATCGCCGGCGAGGGGGGCCGGGTCGTGCTTACGGCCAGCGGTCCCAGCGGCGACGTGGAACTGGTGCCGTCGCTCACCTCCTTCAAGAGTTCCAATGACAAAGTGCTGAACGTCAAGGAAAAGACCGGCCTCTTTGCGACGGGTATCCCCGGTAACGCCATGCTGACCGGCAGCCATTTGGCGGCCAAGGATCCGGCCAAAAAAGAGTTCCACGTCTGCGATCCGGCCAGGGCGAAGCTGCTGTTTGAACCGGCCAGCGTTCGCGTGCCGGTTAATGAGAAGGCATCTTTGCGGCTCTTTCTCAATGCGGAACGAGATGAAGGCGGTAAGAAGATAATCGAGGGGGCCGAGTTGCTGGGACAGGGAGTGGGCTACTACGTCGCCCAGCCCCAGGCCGTGCGGTTCTCTCCGCCGATTCTCACCGGCCTTAGCCCGGCGGGTCCGTTTGATATCAGTGGATCGATCCCCGTGCTCCGGCCTGCGACCGCCAGGGTCGAGGTGGTCGATGCCGAATCAAAGGCATTGCGGATTACTCCTTCGGCCGCCTCACCGCTGGCACCCGGGCAGCCGGTCGCGCTGATGGTCGAGCAGCAGGTGGGCGATTCCGACGTATGGCAGGAAGTCCGCCCCAAAGCGGTCAACTGGAACGTGCCGGCCCAATTGATCTGGACTCCACCCACGGAAAATCTGCGGCCAACAATCACGCTGCTGCCCGATCTCAAGGGTGAAGTGAAACTCGATGCCTCGGTCGGCGGCAACGCGGCCTCGGTAGTCTTCACGCTCAAAGGAGCCGGGCCGGATGCCAAAGATTCGGCAGCCCGCCTAGTGTTGGATCGCGAGCCGGGCGGAAAGTTCCTGCCGGTCGGCCAAAACCAGCGGTACTCGGTCCTGGTCGAGAAAGATGGACAACGCGAACCGGCTGCCAATGTGCTTTGGCCGGAAAATTTCGACGACGAATACGCCAAGTGGGAAGCCCCCGTACTGACGGCCAAGCAGGAGGGCTATACGCAGTTCCTCCGCGCGGAAGTCGGCGGGCGGAGTGTGCTGTGGCACACAACCACCTACCGGCCGGGCGAATTCACCCGAGATGAGCCACCCGTGCCGCCCCTTGAAGTAAAGCCCGACTGGGTCAAGATATTCAGCCAGCAGGGACCGCAACAGGTCCAACAGGTGCGGTTCCCGGTGGGGGCCACGTTCACCGATTTCAAGGTCGAAGTTCATTATCCCGACGGCTACACCCGCTTCGTCACGAAAAAGGCCGTTCTCCGCACCCCGGAACTGCCGTCCAGTGCGATCTTGACGGCCGATCATGGCAAGTTTCTTGGCCTCCGCCCCGGTTCGACCAACGTCACCGCCGAGTTCCAGGGCATGACCTCGACGGTTCCCCTGAAGGCCGACGTGACGGCGGAAGTCGAGATCGACAAGATTGCCATCGAGCCAAGCAATGTTCCCTTGAAGCCAGGCGAAACCTATGAACTGAAGGCGATCGGCTACAAGGACGGCAGATCGGTCGGCGACATCACCGGCCTGGGCAACCTGACCTGGAAGTCATCGAAGCCCGATGTGGCCCGACTCTCCGGTTCCTCGGTCATCGCCTCGAACCTCGGCCAGAGCGAGGTTACGGTTGAGCGCAAGGGGCAGATATCGCAACCCGCCGTGGTAACTGTTTTCAACACGATTGACGGGGATCTTCGCGTGGAGCCGAAGACAATCGAGATGTTCCTGGGCGAAAGCCAGCAATTCGGTGACGCGATCCGAGTCCTGCGGGGTAACTTGGATGTCAGCCAGCAGGCCACGGCCGTGCCGGAAAGCCCTGGCGTGGTGCGGTTCGATCCGGCCACGCGGACCCTCACTGCCGTCGGCGTAGGCGTGGTGCCGTTGGGCATCACGATGGGTGACAAGATCACCCAGGTCCAAGTAGTTGTGCGGCCTCGCGCGATCGAGCACGGCAGCAGGCTGGTCGTCGAACCCGGGGCCCTGATTCTTGCCCCAGGGCAGGCCGACCGCGTGAGTGTCTTCCTTGAAACTCCCACCGGCGAGAAGATCGATCGCACCGGTTCGGCCGTCTTCAAGGTGACCGATCCTTCCGTGGCGGGTGCCGATGTGGGGATCGGGCGAATCCGTGCCCTGCAACCCGGGAAGACCGAAATCAAGGTTTTCATTCTCGGACTCGACCCGGCCACCCTTCCCGTGGAAGTCACGAAGGAGGAAATTACCGAGTTGACCGCCAATCCTGCCTCGCTGGGGATGGCCGCCGGCGACCGCGCTCACTTGCAAGTGTTCGGCCGAGCACAGACCTCGGGTCTCAAGGAGATGTTCCCGCAGCCCGACCTCAAGGTGGTGCCGCAGAAGGGCGGCACCGTCGACGTCGTTGGCGGCGAGGACGTGCAAGCCAAGGCTGTCGGCAAAGACATGATCGACGTCTCATGGCGCGACAAACTCAAGATCGCCGTGCCGGTCGAGGTTGCGAGCAATGCGATCTCAGGGCTGGAAATCAGTCCTCCCAATCAAACGATCAATACCGGCCAGGCAGTCACTTATGGAGTATCCGCCATGCGTGGCGGCAACCGTGTGATCCTCACTCCCGAGGATGGTGTCCGATTGAATGTTGCCGATCCCTCGGTCGCGAGCGTGGCCTCCGGCACGACCGTCGTCGCCACCGGCCCAGGACAAACCATGGTGGTCGCCAATTTCGGTGAGCAAAAGGCCGAGGCCATCCTGAACGTCACCCTGGGCATGACGGGTGGGATGCCGATAGGCAACGGCGTTAACGTCATCACGGATGGTGTCGTCTACGATGGAGGTGGCCGCATCGTCCACGGTGGAGATGGCCGCATCGTCTACGGTGGAGGTGGCCGCAGAGTCGTCATCGGCGACGGTACGGTGATCGGCGGTATTCGACCTGCCGGAAGGGTCGTTGGCCTTGCGTTCGAGCCGCCCATCTATAGGGCGGGCGTCCAAGCGATGCCGCTGACCGCCAAGCTGCTTCGCCAGTATGAGAACGGCGGCTTCGATGATGTGAGCAATGACCCGAACGTCACCGTGACCGATCCCAAATCGGCCGTCGCCGGCATCGAGAAGGTCGATGGCGGATGGAAGGTGTCTCCGAAGGCACCCGGTATGACCAAAATCACCGCCACGCTTGACGGTCAGACCGCCGGCATGGCGATCGATATCAACGGCGACGCCGGACCTATTGCCGGGCAACTTGTCGTCGAGCCTAGGATGCTTTCCCTCTGGTCGGGCGAAACGCAAGCGATCGGCAATGCCGTGATCGATCCAGGCGGAGGACAAGCTCCCGTACTTGTCGAGGCAACGGTCAAGGCCCCTGATGGCCAGGGAATCGTCAGCGTTGACGGTAACAAGGTCACAGGCCGCTCGGTTGGCGATGTTCCCGTAACGGTTTCGGCCGCCGGCCAGTCGGTCACGGTCAATGTTCACGTCATGACTGCGGATTCGCTTTCCATCAATCCGGCGGAATTGAATCTACAGGCCGGGCAGTCTGCTCCGGCCGCAGTCATGGCCAGAAGTGCTGATGGTCAAGAAGTGGCCGTCCAAGCGACGATTGAAAGCTTGGACAAAAACGTGCTGGATGCCGATCCGGCCCAACCCGGTCACTTTGTCGCCCGCTCCCAGGGGCAAACGCAACTTCATGCGGTTTATCGCGGTAAAGAGGTGTTTGCCAAGGTTTCGGTATCGGGCAAGCGTTTTGAGAGCGTCAAGTCGATGCACAACCGCATCGACAAGGAACACTTTGACATGACCGTCGAGGTACTAGCGGCAGGCGGCGAAGGTGAGTTAGAATATCGAGTATACGCAGAAGGCGAAGCCAATCCGAAAGAAAACTGGGTGCCGAACCAGCCGGAAGGCAATGCCCGCAGGGTGATATTGCGCAGCGACCCGCTGAGCTATAACCAGGGCGACGAGTATCGCCTCGTGATTGAAGCCCGAGACAAGGCGACCAAGAGCGTGCAGAAATACCCGCTCTCGTTGATTCGGTCGGTTACCGTAGAACAGATACAAAAGGATTCCCCGCAACCCAACGAGCCGAAGTGATTTCAAGTCGTAGGATGGGCTTCAGCCCGTCCTGTTTTGCCGTGGACGGGCTGAAGCCCATCCTACGACTTATGGAGAACTTGCACTCGCGCAACCCAACCCATTGAAGTAATATGGCATTTCCAGATGAACGCGACCGCAACATTATTCGGCGTGCGGAACAGGTAGAGAACCTGGCAACCGATTTATGCGATTGGCTTTCGGAGTACAATCCGGCAAGAAGGCAAACGGAGCTGTTGCCGGTCAAAGAGAGCGACGAGTTTGAAGTTTTGCAGCTTCGCCGCTTGGCGGGCAGCCTCTACACCTCTTCAAAGGTGCCGGTGGCTGCCGCGGCTTATGGGGCGTCGCAGGTGGGCAAAAGCCTTTTCATGGGCCAAGTACTCCGCCCGCAGAGCGAGAACTATTGCCCCATCGGTGGTGACGAAACATTAGGCGAACCGGCCTATTACAAAAACCTCTCGTTTGACAACGACCTGAACCCCCAGTGCGGTTCGCAGGAAGCCACGGCCCTGGTGACCCGATTCACCACCAAGGATCGCATCGGGGCAGGCGTCTCGCCGCAATATCCCGTGATGGTCCGCGCCTTGACCCGGGCCGAGTGGTTGCGGGTGCTTGCTCGCGGTTTCCATGCCGAATGCAAGACGCCCGCCACGACTTGGCAGCAGGCCGAACTGGAAACGCTCTTCGAGGATCTCGCCCGAAAGTTTCCCAATCAGGAGGTCGATCGCAAGTGGCGGATGGACATCCTCGATGCCTTCTCCTACATGCGGGCGGTCGATCGCCGCGGCTTCCAGGCCACGGAAGCGGTGATCAACGGCCTCTTGAGCCGCTATCCGCTTTCGGAAGAGGGCTACGTTGCGGTCGCGGGGGCCTTGTTCTGGGATAACTGGCCCACGCTCACGGCGCTGTTCGTCAAGATTGCCAATTTTCTCAAGCGGATCACCCTGGGCAACCATGACCCTGCCATCTTCTGCCACTGGGCCGGCGTCCGCTTCCTGCTGGACAGCCAGCGGTCGAAGGTTTATGATCGGCCCAATTCTAAAGTATGGAACCATGTGGCCTGGACCGACATCTATCTCGCGCCCAAGGAAAACTATTTCGTCCTTGAATACCGACCCAACACGGGCATGGGCACCGAGGAACTGGAAACCATTCAGGCCGGTATGCTGGAACTGGTCATGCCCGTGCTGCCGCACCGATTAAGCGAAGAGTGGCGCAAGGTGATCGAGCAGATGGACTTCCTCGACGTGCCGGGCATGCGTGCCGTGCGAACGGGCATCGAGCAAGGCAAGCGGAGCAGTGCCGATTCGCTGGAAGAGCAGATGGAGATCGTCAAACGCGGCAAGGTCTCGTACCTCTTCGAGCGATTTGTCGACGAATTGCAGATCCAGACGCTCTTCCTCTTGCTCCGAGGCGGCAACCTGGAAGTCAAGGCCCAGATGAAATATCACGTCGAGAAGTGGGGCCGTGCTCGCTACGGTGAGAAGGTCTGGCCGCTTCGCGTGCAGGATGAGATTCCCGCGTTGTTCATCGGCATGTCGGGCCTGGATGAAGAGTTCCGCAACCGCGAAATCTTCGCCGAAAAGATCCTCTATGACACCCGCCTGAATTCAATTCTCGACACGCTGGGCAACGTGCTCACCGATTTCGGCGGCAAGGACAAGGCGTTTACCAACGTCTATCCTATCCGCTACCCCGGCACATGGGATACCAATGAAGAGCAGCGTGCGACCGATAACCCGGAAAAATGGACCCGCGCCCGCAAGGCGTTCCTCGAATCGGATCTGGTGAAGACCTACGTCCGCGACCCGGCACTGCGTTGGGACGCGGCCATGAAGGACGGCGATGGCGGGCAGTCGCTGATCAGCGTGGGCATCCGCGCCGTGACCAGCGCCGATGCCAAGCAGGACCAGTTGACCAAGGAGATTGCCGCTGTCCAGAACCGCCTCTTGCAACTTTCTCGCGACTGGGTTGTCGACCCCGATACCAATATCGACCGCGAGCGCCGAGTTATGTCGGCCAAGAAGGTCGTCGATTGGCTCACGGCCGACGAGGAGCAGATCTACCATCGCGTGCATGCCTTGGAAGAGTCGCTCTGCATGGCCGAGGGCGAAGAATTGCAGATCGCCGATTGTGCCGACAACGCCAACCGTCGTCAGGGCGACCCGCTACCCAGGGAGTTGAAAAACTACCTGCACGAATGGGCCACCGTGGCCGTGCCGAAACGCTGGGAAAGCTTCTGCAACAGCCACAAGGACGGCGAGCCGTGGCTCGATCCCAACGACATGAACATCTTCACCCGATTCCTCCGCGATTACCTGCTGACCGACAATGTCTTTGAACAGTTGGTCTCGAAGGTGCAGCCGGTCGTGGGACTGAAGACCCGTGACGAAGCAGCCCGCCGCCGCGCCCGGCGGAAGTACGTCCGCATCATTCTCAACGATTATGTCATGAACCCAGGTTCCGGCCGCGCCCCGCTGGAGAGCGAGGAAGAGGCAGCCAAGAACAAGGGCAGCGAAGACGAGGACTTCAGCCGTTTTGGCCTCATGGAGTCGTTCGTCAGGCAATGGGCCAAACGTCTGCCGTTGGCCCTGGCCCTCGGGGCTGGCGAGCACATCAAGCTCCCGCCCGGAAACATGGAGTTGATCCACGTGCTGGAGCCGTTTGATAGGACGTAAAAAGGGACATTTACCGCTTGGGCCGAGGAGGCAGGGTGCCGCCGGCCAGGATCGCGCCGGGCCACGGCAGCCACGGACCGACGACAAACGAATTGATTTCCTTGTCCGTGAAAGCAGTGACGGCAACCCGTAGGGTGTGTGAAGCGAACCACCACGGAAATGGTGGGTTGCGCACGAAGTCAAACCATCGAGAACACTTACCGCTGTTTTGGACGTGTTCGCGTAACGCACCATTCCCGCTCCACCCACCCTACGGCGACCAGCAATGACAGCAGTTGGCAAGAGGGGGCATTTATGCCCCTTTTCCGCCGAAGGCGGTATTCGGCCCGTGCTTTAGCAC
>JBAWVO010000092.1:0-21326 GCA_037147235.1 Planctomycetota bacterium
AAGCCCACCCTGGGAACTCGTGCCCATTCATTCCCTACGCCAACGGCGTTATGTCCGCTAGCCGGGGTAGCGGACAGAATCCATCGGGATACGAAGATCCCAAATTGGGCAAGGATACCAAAATCCTTAAATCCTGCTCCACCCACCCCGAGAAAAATGCGGGCTTCGCGTTGGACTTTGCGGTTCTCCTGCGACGGGGGCGTTGTCACTAGCCAGTGCGGCGTATACGATGTATTGGGCCGTTGTGAAAAGTGAACCATGCACGGGCCTTTTGGCCGCAAAGGACATGCCCCATGAACGATCCGAGTAAGGTTGAACCCCCGGATAATCCGCATCTCGGCAAGCAAATCGATCAGTTGCTCAGCAAATATGTCGGCGATCCCCAATTTCCCCATCCCGAGGAGGTCCGGAAAATGGCGGCGGAATTCCTCGTGCGGCGGAGCGAACTGGAGGCGAAAATTCGAGAGCAACGAGACGTTCAAAAGCAACTGGAAGCCTACCGCGACCGCTACGTCGATCTTTATGATTTCGCTCCCCTAGGCTACGTCACTCTGGACGAGGAGGGCTACATCCAGGAGATCAATCGGGCGGGTGCAAGGCTCTTGGGGGGCGAACTTGCCGAACTGGTGGGCTACCCGCTTATCGATTACGTCACCGCGCTGGACCGAGCCGCCTTCCTGGAACACCTCCAGAAGTGCTGTGACGAACAACGGGAGGTGGCTTCGGAACTTGGTTTGATCACCAAGGACGGACGACTGGTTGCGACACAGCTCCGCATGGTTCCGGTTAAGGCACCGGAACACGAGGGCACCTTCTGCAAAACCGCCATCACGGACATCACCGAGCGCAAGCAGGCAGAAGACGCGCTCCAAAAGGAGCACAATCTACTCCGCACGCTGATCGACAATTTGCCGGATCCCGTCTACGTCAAGGACACTCAATGCCGGTTTGTGGCGGCTAATCTTGCCGCCGCACGGATCACGGGTGCCACGACACCAAGCGATCTCTTGGGCAAGAGTGATTACGATTTCTACTCGACGGAATTGGCTGGGGAGTATCTTGCCGACGAACAAGCACTCCTGCGATCCGGGGAGCCTCTGGTCGATAAAGACGAACCCCACCTCGATCGGCGGGGTAATCGGAGAACCGTATTGACCACGAAAGTGCCCATCAAGGACTGCCGTGGGACCATCGTCGGACTCGTGGGGATCAGCCGCGACATTACCGAGCGTGGACGGGCGGAGGAATCGCTGCGTCGGGAGAAGGCTTTCGCCGACATCGTCATCGACAGCATTCCCGGAGTTTTCTATGTACTCGACCGCCAAGGGAGGTTCGTTCGCTGGAACCATCTCTTTGAGGAGGTAACCGGCCTTACCGCCGAAATGTTAAATGGAACCGACGCCCTCCGCACCATTTTCGTCGCCGACCGACAACTCGTCGCCGAAAAGATCCGGGAGGTCTTCGAGAAAGGGCAGGCCGAGGTAGAAGCTCGGCTTCTTGGCAAGGACGGACCGCGCGAATTCTGGTTAACCGGCAGACGCATGGACGTCGGCCCGGCCACCTACCTGGTTGGAAGCGGAGTCGATATCACCGATCGCAAGCGGGCAGAAGAGGAGATTCGCCGGGCGCGTGATGAATTGAAAATCCGCGTTCCGGAGTGAACGGCCGAACAAGCCCGCACTGCGACGTCAGGCCGGCACGACCGCTTCCTGATGGCTCTCCACCAGCGATTTCCCCGGTGTCGCCAACTTCAACACAGGAGCAAAATCGGTAAACTCCTGATCGATTTGGTTCAGCAGACTGTCTGGAGAGGACACGGAAGGACAAATCTGCCCGAATGCTTCCTCCCACTGGGGACATTCGATCCAAAGCGGATCGGCCGCCGAAGGCAAGAGAGCCGAGAGGGCCACAATGTGCCTGCCTAGCTCACCCGGTTGGTTGCTCTCCACGGTGTCGTCGCCATGGCCCTCGATCAGGATCGCGAACTCCTCCGGAAAATTCCACTGTCGTGCCAACATGCCTGCGGCTTGGCCATGTGTCCAGCCAAAGGTTTTGCTTTCCAGACTTGAAAGCCGGCACTGCCCCTGGTTCCGAGCTTCCAGCAGCTTGACATAGACCTGCGGAAACTCTTTGGCCAGCAAGGGGACGGCCATATCTTGCAACAGGGCTGCGGTAAAAATATCTTCCATGGTTTTGAGGCCACAGAGCTTTGCCACGGCCCTCGCGAAAAGTGCCCGACGCAATGAGTCCTGCCAAATGCTCTTCAGATCGAACGGACCGCAGCGAGGACTGGGCACGAGGCTGAAAACGGCGTTCCATAGGGCGAAGTTTTTGATCGTCCGCACGCCCACCAGGGAGATGCCGACCTTGATACTGGAGATCTTTCGCGAGAAACCAAAATAGGATGAATTCACGTACTTCAGCACCTGGCCCATAAGGCCCGGATCGGCCTCGATCGGCTCCGCGTAGTCGGCCGGGCCACAGTTCAGATCGCGCGACAATTCCAGCAGTCGGATCGCACTTTGCGGCAAGGCGGCGAGTTGGGTGTTCGCCAGCATTTGTTGAAGACTCGGACGATTGCTCGTATTAGGAACTGCCATGCTTTCTGCTCCGGAGTATAGTCTCTAAGGAAAACTTACGCCAAGAGACACCGCGAAGCAAACTGCGGCAAGCAGGATCCTTGGGATGGTGGACGTTGCTTGGCGGCATCCTGTTGCCGAATCGCAACACACGAATTCTTGCGCGTGGCGATTTCTCCCCATCCCCAACGGCACGAAATGAATCGCACGGTTTGCGAATCGCTTGACAGGCCAACGACTTACGATCCTGCGCGCATCCTGAAGCAGCATTGGCCCCGCGATTGCATCTTGAGCAACAGCAATCCGCTCCATCGCTCTTCTAGGGTTTTGCCGTGTTCAGGCTTCGTTGGCTCATCATCGTGGTGTTCATCCTTCCTTGGCTTGCAAGCGAGGCCGCCGGTCCGGCCGCTGCAACCGAAGATATTTCCGGCAGTTGGCGTCGGACCCGCGAGGGATGGCAGCGTCTCGAACTCTTGCGTCCTGCAATTCAGTATCCTCGACCGACACTGCATCCCGCAGTGGTCGGCTCACTGGAGCTTCTCTTAACGATGACTGCAATGCTGGCACTTTCCAAAGAGTGTGTTGCCGAACGAACGGAAAGTAGGATTTGCCCATTGGAGACGCAATAAACGGTTTACTCAGGTTCTAAATGGACTTGCGTGATTCCCGGAGGTTCTGGAAAACGCGTTACTGTAGCTGTAGGGTGGGCCGAGTGAAACGAGTCCCACCCTGGCTCGTGCGAAAGGTGACGGGGCCAAGGATTGCGGTGTATTCCGGTTCTGTTCCGCAAAGGTATCGGATTCCGGTCGCGGAGCGACCATTGAAGGTAGCCGTGGGTTTCAACCCACGGTTGGTTTGACGCGAATGTCCGTGCGTCGCGTAGCGACGCCTGAAATTCGTGCCAGCGTCCGCGGGCTGCGTCAATCGTCGCTACGCGACGAAAGGGATTTCGCGAGATCACCGACCGTGGGTTAAAACCCACGGCTACCATCGTAACGTCGCTACGCGACGAATCGTGGCCTCTCCCAAACAAAAACTACACAATGTGCTGTTGCCATGCTGAATCGAAAACCACTGATTTTGCGCAGGCCAGTCCCACCCTCCTTCTGCACCTAAACCGGAAGATCCCGTTTTATCTTCTGGCTCAATCCCCACCCTTTTGGAAAAATCTTCCTTTTTCCGACGAAATTTTGCACGGAATCTTCTCTCCCTTGTCACTAACATGGGTAGCCGTATACGACAAACGCCCCCCAATCGAGCTTCATCATGCGACTGACCTTGCGAGCACTTCTGAACTACATGAACCGTCAACTGAATTCGGAGGATGCTGAGGAGATCGGCAAAAAGATCGAGGAGAGCAAGTTTGCCTCAGAGCTATTCCATAAGATTCGCGACGTGATGCGACGGCTCCGACTGGCGGCTCCGACGATCACCGAGCGGGGAGCAAACCTCGACTGCAACACCGTCGCCGAGTATTTGGATAATGTCTTGCCGGCGGATCGCGTACCCGGCTTTGAAGAGACCAGCCTGAAATCGGAAATGCATCTGGCGGAAGTGGCGTCGTGCCACCAGATCCTCACCATCGTGTTGTGCGAGCCGGCGGAAATCGACCCGGAAAGCCGGCAGCGGATGTATCAACTGCCGACCGTGACAAACCTTGCCGATGAAGAGCGTCTGGCGGCCGTTGAGGCCGCCACCAAACTATCGGGCGATGGCCTCGCGACAGCCCCTCCTGCTCCGGCAAAGGTGCGGCCACGCCCCGTGGTGCCCGAGTATCTCCGCAATCCACCCAAAAAATCGCGGCTCCTGCCCGCCGCCGCCATCATGCTTTTGGTCGGTGCGGCGATCGGTCTGCTCCTGCTGATGCTAGGCCAATTCAAAGCCGGAACGCCGTTGGGCGACGCCTTGCAATGGGCTCAAGCGAAACCGGCCGAAGAAGACCAAGCCGACACCAACGGCAAAAAGCCCAACAAGTCATCGGACGGCAAGGCCGGCACCGCTGCCAAAGACTCCGGCAATCCTTCCTCTGCCGGCAAGAGCGAGGCTCCGGTTCCGCCCGTCGAAAAGACTCTTGCAATTCCCAGCAAGGTTCCGGAGGCGACGGCCGCCCCTGGTTCGCCTGGCACTTCAAGTTTGCCGCCGGGTAACCCTGGGCCGCCCGCCAGCGTGGCTCCGAGATCAACCGTGCCGGAGACCAAGCCCGCGGACGGAACGCCGCTAGCAAAGCCGCCCGTCGAGGTCGTAAAGATCGATCCGTCCCTGCCGGACGAATCCTTGCGGAAACCTGGAATTACCCAGCCGGCAGTCGGCCCTGCCAGCCCCCCCACCCTTGAAGAAAAGACGAAGATCGGCCGCTTCATGTCCGACGGACAAGATGTGCTGCTGAAGTTCGAGGCGAACCATGACGGCTGGCGCCGCGTGTTGCCTGAAGAGTTTCTCGCCAGTCGCCAGCCACTCCTGTCGCTCCCTTCCTATCGGTCGCGGTTGGTCATCCTGAACGTCGGTGCTACACTGGAACTGATCAACGGCACACGCATCGAACTGCTCCCCGATAATGCCCAAGGCAAGTCGGGTGTCGATATCGATTTCGGCCGTGTGGTCATCAAGCCCTTGGCTCAGGCAGGCGCACGCCTGCGGGTAATTGTCGGATCGCATACGGGCACGGTCACGCTGACGAATGTGGAATCGATTGCCGGGCTGGAAGTAACACGGGTTCATGATCCCGGCACCGATCCGGAGAAGGTTCTCTCTCACGCGCGGACAAAGCTCTATGTGGCTCGTGGTGGTGCCGTCTGGGAAGAGGGCGCGGGCAAGCCGATTCGGCTGACGGCACCGGCAGAACTGATGCTGGACGGCGCGGAAGCCGACTCGCCGCCGGACGCGGTGAAAAACCTACCCAAGTGGATTACGGCCAACACCGTCAACGAGTTGGACCAACGAGCCGCACTCTCCGTATCGCAGGCCCTGCCCGCCGATCGCGCCGCAAGCCTCGGCCTAATGGAATTGACCGAAGCCCGACAGAAAGAGATCCGCTGGTTGGCTGCCCGATGCCTGGGCTATCTGGGACGGTTTGATCCCATGACGGCCGCTTTGAACGACGTCGATTTCCGTCGCGAATGGCCCGACTATATCGATCAACTCAGGGAAGCAATCACCCGAGGCCCGGAAACGGCAGCGAGTATTCGCCAGTCCCTGGAGAAGCAATACGGCAATGAGTCGGCGGCGTTGTACCGGATGCTCTGGGGCTATACGGATAAGGATCTCGAGGAGGGCGAGGATGCCCGGCTCGTCAAGTTTCTCGCCCACGAGTCTCCGGTCTTCCGCGTGTTGGCCTTTTCAAATTTGAAGGATATTACCCATCAAGGTCTCTACTACCAGCCCGAGGCCACCAACGCGAAACGATCTCCGTCGGTGCAACGCTGGCGGAAGCAGCAGGAATTGGGCAGGATCCGTTTCAATGTGCCTGAAGTGAAGCCGCGAAGTGCTCCCGCGGAACTCCCCCCCGGGGAAGCCACTGCCGAGCCTAAACCGCCAGACGACGGCCAGCCGACCGACGCGAAGCCGAAGTAGGGTGGGACGAGTGAAACGAGCCCCCCTCAAAAGCCCTATCTGCTATAATTGTCGGATTATCTGACTTGGAACGAATTTCTCGGGATGGACAAGAAATGGCCAATGGCGTGGTGACAATCCCCCTGCCAGGTCAGCCGCTGGCCAGCGATTCGCCGGCATGGGACGGCCATCAAGGACCGACGACCCTGGAATTCCTCGCCGGCCCGGAAAATTGCCTCATCGAGCCAGCCGTGTCGAGCGTTCTTGGCCGCCAGCCTACACCGTACAACCCGCTGTTTCTCCATGGTCCCAGCGGCACCGGCAAGTCCCATCTGGCCCGAGGATTGGCGGCAGCTTGGAAGTTGAACTTCCCGCAGAGTCGTGTCGCCTACACTACGGCGATTGATTTCGCCCGAGAAATGGCCGACGCTTTTGAAACTCAGGCGGTCGAGGATTTTCGGGCGAGATACCGGGGGGTAAATCTGGCTGTTTTTGAGGATGTCGCTGAATTGGCTGCCAAACCGGCTGCCCAGGAGGAACTGGTTCGCACGCTCGATGCGATCCTTGAGCGGAGTGGCCAAGTGGTGGTGACTGCATCCTCCGTACCCCAGGAGATCGCCGGTTTTTCTCCTGCGTTGCAGAGTCGCCTGTCGGCCGGATTATGTCTACCGCTGGCCTTGCCGAGTGTCGACACGCGACGGGCAATCCTTGAGCAGTGGTCAAATCTCCGCGATGTTGAAATGGCCGCCCCGATCCTCAGTTTGCTGGCCGAGGGGCTAGCCGGCACCGTGCCGGAACTGCTGGGTGCCATGCTGCAACTCGAAGTTCTCGCCGGCGAAAAAGGCTGCCCGATCGATGCCCACCAGATCCGCGAATTTTTGTCCCAGCGCGACTCAACCCTACGTCCCAAATTGCGAGACATCGCCCTCCTGACGGCGCGCCACTTCGCTCTCCGTTTGAGTGATCTTCGTGGACCGTCGCGGCGGCGGCCGGTGGTTACCGCCCGGGACGTGGCGATCCATCTTTGCCGCCAGCTTACCCGAGAAAGCCTGAGCCGCATCGGAGCATATTTTGGAGGCCGTGACCACACCACCGTACTATACGCATGCCGCAAAACGGAGGAATTGCTCCAATCCGACCCCGCCATCCGGCAGGCGATTGACCAATTGCAGCGGAAATTATAGGGTGCTAGTCAAAATGAGGGGTATCTGCGTAGAACGGAAATCATTCCGTTTGCCTGAAAAAGAAAGGCAACGGAATGAATTCCGTTCCACGAACACGGGGTGCTAGTGACGAACGGCAGCCAATTGCGTACAATGGTTCCTGATAAGTCGAGAAGTTTATAAAGAGAGACCGATTCATGAAAATTAAATGTGATCGCGAGAAGTTGCTTCACGCATTCCAGACGGCCGCCAGCGTGGCCCCCTCCCGCAGTCCCAAACCAATCCTGCAAAACCTGAAGCTGGAAGTGCATGACGACAAAGGCATCCTCATGGGCACCGACCTGGAGGTCGGGATTCGCATTGATGTGGAGGGTATTAGCGTCGAGTCCCCCGGCAGTGTGGTTCTGCCAATCTCGCGGTTCCTGTCAATTTTGCGCGAAAGCACCGACGAAATGCTTTCCGTCGAAAGCGATGGCCGAAAGATCCAGGTCCGCGGTCAGCGGAGCGAGTTCCAGTTGCCTTCGGAAAATCCTGACGAGTTCCCAGCCGTCGGGCTCTTCGATGAGGCTCATTATCACGAAATGCCCGCCCGATTCTTCCGCGAGATTGTCCGCCGCACGGTTTTTGCCACCGATAGCGAGAGCAGTCGCTACGCCCTCGGTGGCGTGCTGCTGGAACTGACGGCAGACCATATCACGGCCGTGGCCACCGATGGTCGCCGTCTCGCCCGACAGGAAGGTCCGGCCAAGTCGGTCGGCGATCTTCCGGCAAGCGATCGCATGACGATCGTACCCACCCGAGCGATGCAACTTCTTGATCGTGCCATCGGCGATAAGGAGGAAGTTTTGCAGCTTTCGGCCCGCGAGAACGACGTGCTCATCAAGAGCGGTCGCATCGTGATGTATTCGCGGTTGGTCGAAGGGCGTTTTCCCAAGTGGCGCGATGTATTTCCCCGTCGCGACAACACCCAGCGCATTGAACTCTCGGTCGGTCCCTTCTACGCGGCGGTCCGCCAGGCGATGATCGTCACCAGCGATGAGCGTCGCGGCGTCGATTTCACCTTTGCCCAGGGCAAGGCGGTTTTGGTCGCTCACGGGGCCGAGTATGGTGAATCGCACGTCGAACTGCCGATTGCTTACGAAGGACCCGAGATCGTCATCACGCTCGATCCCCGCTACCTGAACGAGTTCCTCCGCGTACTCAATCCGGAAGCAACGCTGCTCATGGAGTTGCGTGATTCCGAGAGCGCGGCCGTCTGTTCCACCGACGACGGCTACGCCTACGTGATCATGCCGCTGGCACGAGATCAGAAGTAGTAAGAGAAGGAGTAACTCCTTTCCCCCCATGCCCGGTCCGGAACGTATCGCCGACATCCTCACACAACTCATGGCCCGGCGTGGTTTTGCCCGGGTGCAAGGTGCGGATGCCTATCGGTCGGCCTGGAATGAGGCGGCCGGTCCGCTGGGGGCACAGTACAGCCGCGTCGGCCAATTGAAGCGAGGAACGCTGGAAGTCGTCGTCACCAATTCGGCCCTGATTCAGGAATTTGGCTTCCAAAAATCCGCCATCCTCACTACCCTCAACCGCTTACTACCCGACCACAACATCAAAGACCTGCGTTTCCGCCTGGGAGCAATCAAGTAATTTAGAGTGCGGCAATTTATTGCCGCACTCCAAATCGCCTACAGAGAACGAGACCCTATGTCTACCGATTCCAATACCGATTCCAATACCGATCCCCAAAACGCCGATCCCCAAAACACGACTTCCCGGAACGACAATCCGTACGATACGGGCCAGATGCGCCACCTCACGGACCTGGAGCACGTCCGCGAACGGTCCGGCATGTACATCGGCAATCGCGACGTCAGCGGACTACACCATCTCGTTAGCGAAGTCGTCGATAACTCGATCGATGAAGTCATGGCCGGCCAAGCCACCGTGATCCTGGTGACGGTCAACCCGGACGGTTCGATCACCGTGGCGGACGACGGCCGCGGCATTCCCGTCGACCTTGACCCGAACATCGGCAAGTCCGCCTTGGAAGGCGTGATGACGATGCTCAAATACGGCGGCAAGTTCGACAACAAGGCCTACAAGACCTCCGGCGGCCTGCACGGCATCGGCGTGAAGGCGGTGAACTTCCTCTCCGAGTGGTGTGAAGTCGAAGTCCGCCGCAGCGGCCACGCCTATCAACAGGAATACGAACGGGGCAAGCCGACCGGCCCGGTGATCCGCGTCGGCATAGCCCAAGGCACCGGCACGAAGACCACCTTCAAGCCCGATTACCAGGTCTTTGGCGACTTGAAGTTCGACAATAACATCCTCCATAAGCGGCTTCAGGAACTGGCCTTCCTCAACCGCGGCGTGAAGATCGTCTACAAGGATCTCCGCAACGGTGAAGGCGAGACGTTCCAGTACAACGACGGCCTCCTCGACTTCATCCGCTATCTCAATCGTGCCAGCGAGGGCATCCACGCCGACGTCGTGCATATCAACGCCAAGTGCGAAGAGCCTCCCATCGAAGTCGAGGTGGCCTTCCAGTATTGCGCCGAGTATACCGAGAGCATTCATTGTTACGTCAACAATATCAACACCAAGGATGGCGGCACGCACCTGACCGGCTTCCGCACCGCCCTAACGCGGACGCTCAATGCCTACGGCAAGAAGGAAAACATCTTCAAGGATATCGTGCCCACGGGCGAGGATTTGCGAGAGGGCCTCACGGCGATCATCTCGATCCGGATGCCGAACCCGCAGTTTGAATCGCAGACCAAGGTCAAGCTCAACAACCCCGAGCTGGAAGGCGTGGTGAACTCGATCGTCGGCGACTTCCTTTCCAAATATCTGGAAGAGCATCCCAAGACGGCCAAGTTGATGATCGCCAAGGCGGTGCTGGCGGCGGAAGCCCGCGAGGCGGCCCGCAAGGCCAAGGCCCTGCTCCGCGACCGCAAGGGCATTCTGGCCGGCGGCGGACTGCCGGGCAAGCTCCGCGACTGCACGAGCAAGATCGTCGAACGGTGTGAGCTTTACCTCGTCGAGGGTGATTCGGCCGGCGGCAGCGCGGAAGGCGGCCGCGACCGCGAGTTCCAGGCCATCCTCCCCTTGCGCGGCAAGATCATCAATGCCTATAAATCGCGTGAAGACAAGGTGCTGGCCAACGAAGAAGTTCGCAGCATGATCTCGGCCATCGGCTGCGGCATCGGCGAGGAAGTTGATCTCACCAAGCGTCGCTACGGCAAAGTCATCATCATGACCGATGCCGACGTCGATGGTTCGCACATCCGCACCCTGCTCTTGACCTTTTTCTATCGGCAGATGTACGACCTCGTTCGCGGCGGGCACGTCTACGTGGCCCAGCCGCCGTTGTTCAAGATCACGCACAAGAAGCACACCTACTACGTGCAGACCGAAGCGGAAATGAACATCCAACTGCTCGAATCCGGCTTGAAGGATGCCACCTTCGAGCCTGGCGGCGGCCGCACCATCGCCGCCGCCGAGATGGAGCGGCTCTGCCGCACGCTTTCGGCCCTGGAGGATTCTCTCGTGGCCCTGGAGCGTCGCGGCATCAGCCTTCGCGCCCATGCCGTGCGGCAGGATCCGGCCACCGGTCGCTTGCCGATCTATCACGTTTTCATTGGGCATAATGAACACTGGTTTGCCTCGCGCGAGACCCTCGACGAGTTCATTGCTCGGCAGGAGCAGGAGTCGGGCAAGGAACTGAAGCTTACCGACGAGGTCGCGCCCGCCGTTGCGCCCGCCGCCGCTTCCGTTGAAGCGGATGGTCAGGCGGATGGCAACGGCCATCCTGGCAGCCGCCTGCACATCGTCGAGTTCCACGAGGTCCGTTCGATCAACAGTCAGTTGGCCGAGTTACGGAAGATGGGCTTTGAGATCGAAAGCCTGATTCCGCAGGAGCGAACCGGCATGGAGGAGCCTCGCTATCTTCTCCGTCGCGGCGAAAATACCGTCGGGCTAGACGATCTCCGCGGCCTGCTGTCCGCCGTCCGTAGCGGCGGTGAGAGGGGGATGAAGGTCACGCGTTTCAAAGGTCTCGGGGAAATGGACCCCGAGGAGTTGCGCGACACGACCATGATCCCAGCGAACCGTACGCTCTTGCAAGTCACCATGGAAGATGCCGGCGCAGCCGACGACTTATTCCGCATCCTCATGGGCGACAAGGTCGAGCCGCGTCGCGAATTTATCGAAAAACACGCCCTGGAGGCGCGGAACCTGGACGTGTGACGCACCCTTGTGGTGGCGGACATAAATGCTGTCAATTCAGACATAAATGTTGTCAAGCTGGGACACTATTTTGTCAACCGACGCGCTCTTCGCGCACGTGATTCCCGCAGCACAACCTGAATTGCGATTTTAACCTCGGCTGGGTGGTTCAATCAGCCAATACTTTGCCCGACCACCCCCCAGGCCGACGAACCTCGTGATTCGTTCATTCACTTGGAACAATGAGTAATTACAGCAAGACAGCGAACCTGCGGCCAATAGCTAAAAAGAAACACCCTGATACTCCCTGGCTCCTAGTCGGGGGTATTTGTCCTGCTTCCTGCGTCAACTGCGGCTGGGCCATGAAAGACCCAGTGCAGTTGCGACAGGTATGCAGAACAAGGGGGGGCTTTAGTGGCGGCGTCGGCCGCGGCCCACATTGAAGCCCTTGCGGCTGCCGAGGCGTTTGCCGGCTTTGTAAAGCCAAGTACCTACGCCAATCAGAATTCCGAGAACGATCAGTTCTCCCATATCTTCTCCATTCACTTATAGGTCTTGAGTAGCGGTGTGCCGCTAATGCGGCACACTCTGGCGATGAGCTTCCAGCGCATCCCAATCCACGACTTGGGGACCTCGGTGATAAGGTTCCGGGTCATAGTCCACCAACTCGGGATCAGCAAGGCTGAAGCCCAGGTGGCTGATAGTATCACGGCTTTCACCCGTGGCGCGAGCCACGGCACAATCGAGTTGCGATTGAAACATGTGAGTCCTCTGGAATTAAAGGGAGGGAAATAACGGAACGGTAGGAAACGGCAGAAAACAAACGTAGCCGCCATGCATGTACTGCATGGCGGCTACGAAAAACGAAACATTACGGGGTGCTAACAGGTCTCCCCGAGATGAGAGACGCATGTCCGCTTCAGCAGGCGACCAATTCCCCGGCGAGAAGATTGAGCGACGTGTCGCGGTCCAGGGGAATGTCGCGGAGCCAACGGGTGAACTGGTGAACCATCATCCCTGCGGCAATGCTGGCGGCGTAGATGGTGCTGTGCGACGTGCAGGAGCCTCGCTGAGCCTCGGCCTGCCTAAAAAGCGTCGTGGGATAATGGTCGCGACTGACAGAATCCGCCACCGCCAAGACGCGAATCACCTCCGAGAGCATTCGCCCGTCGCACCAGAAGCGACAGCGTGGGCCCGAGGATCGCCAGATGGCCGAACGGGCATCAATCGAATCCACCGCGCAGAAGACCGCCTCGCCAATTTCGATTCTTGGCCGGTAGCGATCTTGAATGCACTCGACGGCGATGGCCGGATCAAGTTGCTTGACGGCGGCCGCGGTCGCCTCGACCTTGGAGAGACCAACGTCCGCACTCAGATAGCCTTGGGTCGTAACGTTGGAAAGATCAACGACGTCAAAATCCACGATTTGCAACCGCGGAGCACCCATGGCGGCAAGCTGCAGCACCAACTGGCGACCAATGGCACCCACGCCGATGATCGTCACTTTGAGATTGGCCAACCGGTCCCGGGGAACCAGCTCTTGCTGCCGTACAAAACGATTGGGTTCAGAATTCGTCGTCATAAAATCCTCCTACGGGAGCCTCTGCACAGGCATCAACGAGCTTTTCTTGGAACAGATCGTCCCAGAAATCGGGCCAATCCGTGTGAGGTGTCAGCAGGCTAGCCCCCTCTTTGTGCGGTTCCAAATGAGTTAAGACCTTCGGCTCAGGCGGCCACGGCTCGACCTCGACGTTGGCCACGTACTCCGTCTGCCAAGCCGCATGGTCGCTGGCTGCAAAAGCGCGGCTGTAATCAACTTCAACCGGTAGAAGCACGGAACCACCCGGCCCCACGTGAAACTGCAAACGGGCGTAAGTTCGACCCTCACGGGCGAGAATGAACATCACGGACCATTCGGTCCGGCCAAAGACACGGGCGAATGTCTGCTCGTCCGTTGCGCTGGGCTGAGGAGACGAACCGGGATGCGTGTGAATCCAGATCCTGCCAAACTGTTCTGGATGGCAGCCGGCATCGACCTGGCGGTCAAAATAGTCTGCCACCGCCTGATCGTCGAGCATGACAGAGGCCAGGTCGCAGTTCTGCCGCACGAGCGCAACATCCTCGATATTGAGCAGATTATCGGTTGCCGAGATGCCAAAACCACCCACTTCGCTATCGCCGGCGTCGCGTAAATAAAGCAGCTTGGCCCAGGCTGTGGGGCTAAATCGCAGGCCCTGCGGCGGTTTATGCCGTTGCAGGTTCTCTTGTGTTTTGTCCGACAAAGCTGGGTGATTCGCACTGGGGCTCTTCACAGAATTCATCGTCTTGTTCCTCTTCATGGGTTTTGGTGTAACATGATTGGCACAGCCCTTCTGCAAGGCAGTTGTTGCAGAAACGCTTGCGGCACACGCGACACACTTCGAGACAGGAGTTGCAACAATCTTCTCCGCATGCCGCGCAATGGCGGCGACATTCCGAGCAATACGAATCATGGCATCCATGGCAGGTAACGGTACAGGACGAACAGAGCGCGCTGCCGCAGTGCTGGCAGCAGTAATGATCGTCTTCATCCAAGGTGTCGCCGCATTCCTCGCACACCGCGCCATCCCAGCGGGCGATTTCGACATAAGCACTGCCCTTGCCGTAGGTGTGCAGTATCTGGGAGACCAGCGTGAAGAAGTCGTAGAGCCGGCCGTCGGTTAACGGAAGCCTACTGCGCCAGCGTGCGCACCTCTCGCGAAAACACCTCACCGGCCATCACCACGGTGTGTTAGACAACATTCATTAGTGAAAAGATGGCGATCTTTACCACCGTTATATTCCCTATCTTCTCATGTCAGAGACTCCCAGTCACCTCTCGCCTACTGAACGCTGGCGAGAACTCGCTTCGCCGGGAGTTCTTGCTGAAAGTCCATCTCCTGGAATCTGCGATTCAATCGCGCTATGGGAAGCCCGGGCGTCGAAAAGGGTTTGTGACCGTGATGGAAGCGGTCATGGCCAAGATGCTACATCGTTCGGTCGATCAAATCCAGAAGCTGCGTAAAGCCATTTCTGCCTGTCGGGCCGGCAAGAGGTTGTCGGTGCGTTGGCTCAGAACCCGCGACTAGTGTAGTGTCTCAATCAGATTGTAATTTATCGAGGGTTTTCCTTGCCCGTTGTACTTTGGCGAGAATTTCTTCGGCCTTGGCAGTCCATACGTACGGTTTTGGCGACTCGTTGTTATGTTCGATGAATTCCGTAATCGCTTGAAACAACTGGTCGACGTTGCGGAATGTGCCCCTGCGGATTCGGTTCTCCGTGATCTCACGAAACCATCGTTCAACCAGATTCAGCCACGAACTGCTGGTCGGCGTGAAATGGATATGGAATCGCCGATTCCGTTTCAGCCACTTCTGCACGTTGGGGTGCTTATGAGTCGCATAGTTATCTACAATCAGATCCAGATCCAACTCGGCCGGTGTTTGCTCGTCGATCAGCTTGAGAGATTCTCATCCGGGCGACATTTAGTTCCGCGGCGGGTCAGCGACTCCACAAGTTCTCGGGCAGGCCGCACGCTAATCGGGAGTTGCCCCTCCATGTCGCGTAAGAGTTGCGCAACTTCCTTTTCGTCATCGATCATGGCGATTCCTTTGCCTGAAAAGTGACCGCTACTTCGCCATATCTTTCAACATCTTCAACGCCCGCACCTTGACCTTGCTACAGGCTGGCTTCGCGGGACGATCCATCAGTTCGCCTGGCTTGAACGGATTCGGCACGCCTTTCTCGGCCTTGCGGGCTGGAACCTGCTTCTTCTCGATCTTCACAAGGCCGGGGATCGTGATTGCCCCAGCACCTTTTTTGCCAAGGCTCTTCTCAATTTCGGCAGCCAGGGCATTCAGTACGGCGGCAACCTGCGTCTTGGGCAGTTCGGTGACGGCGGCGATGTTGGCGAGCAGTTCGGTCTTGGTCAGGGGTTTCTTTGGGGCAGTGGCTTTGGCCATAGTTCTTTCCTCCGTGTAAGGTGATAGGTAAAACAAGTTGTTTATCCGCGGGGGATTGCGTGATTAGAGGCGCTTTTGGCGAGAAATACAAGCCCTTGCAAGTGCCAATGACGTGCGGAAATGATAGAATGAGACCATCGGGAGGGGTGTTCCGGGAGCCGTTCA
The DNA here is from genome assembly GCA_037147235.1 of Planctomycetota bacterium. GTDB lineage: Bacteria > Planctomycetota > Planctomycetia > Pirellulales > Thermoguttaceae > JANXQG01. The sequence continues at coordinate 15,661 of JBAWVO010000092.1, forward strand.
GCATTTGGAATCTGGCCTCGCCGTCCAGAATTTGAAGTGCAAATTCAAACAGACCACTTGGATTATTCGGCTGGTACTGTCACAAGTATCGGTTGGCCACGACCAATCGTACCTCGAAATATTTGTCGTAACCAGTATAAAGAGCGGCCCCTTCGTCGACGAGTCGTGCGGCTTCCGCGGGCGCTTTCGTAACTCCTTTCCTAGTCAGCGTTGAAGCCACGGTCTTGTAATCAATCGTAGCTAACATGCTCTTTATATTCATTTTGGCATCCCTGCGTACTCCCGCTTCAATACAGAAGTTGCACAAACGTTCCTGGTACTCAATGACCTCTTTCAGATCTGGGTCCGAGACTGTGGACATATTGATCTGTGACAACAAAAACCGCATCTCTCGGAATGTCGGTTCATCTTCGGCCTTCAACGCCGCACGCCAGGCAAACCGATTTGAGGTATTTTGTGGTGGAGATAGATCAGTTGGTCGACCTTTGCAAGCAACAATGCTACCCAAGAGAACATAAAGACAAATGATTGGCAAGGCAGACGTTACATACTGCTTCTTCACGGGCAATCTCCTTGTTACGTAGTTACGCTCTTCACCTCAGCGAGCTAGAAGTGCGTCATCGGGTTGACCTTTTCTTTGAACTCGAGATCGTAGGTGAACGTAACGAACATGTCCGCGGTGAGTTCATCGTTGGGGTAGTCCATGTTTTGTATCTTGATGAGCCACGTCCAGACCTTCACCTGAATTGGTGCGGCGGCAGCTGCGGGAGTTGACGGCGTGGCGGTGTTGAAGGCTGCCATCGATATGGGCGTTGCCGCCGTAGTGATAAGGAACACCAGGGGCAAAGTACATCGCTTCATCGCTGTATCTCCTGCCACCATTCTGCCTTCGGCTACCTCCTGCCTCCTCGCGGCGCACTGCGGGTGTGTGGCTGCACGTAGGTGCCGTTCTTTCGGGTATAGCCACGAACGTATACTGACCCTCGGCCGCCCGCGCCACTCGATGCCGTACTTGTCGCCCGAGCGAACCGATAATCTTGGGGATGCCAGTCATCCGAACCGTCCATATCGCGGCTCTCTCCTGATGTTTCGGAAGTCCGTTTTCTGACCGTCGGTACAGCCACATTCCTGGTAACGGTTATCGATTTAAGTTCCGCATCGCTCGCCCTCGCGGCATCCAGTGCGTGATCGTCGTATATCGATACCCACCAACTACCATAGGCGTCCGAGGCACTTGGAGGAGTGACCTCGAACGTCACACCATTACGGACCTTTTGATCCTTTTCCATAGACATCGCCCGCACAACCTGTTGGTCCGCTGGTTCGCCAAGGAGCTTGCAGGCGCACTCAATGCAATTCTGCTTTGCCTGGTCATCGTTCACAAGAGGACCGTGAACGCCAATCTCAAACCCGGCCGGCGATTCGGGATCGCCATAGACGTTGATCTCATAATCACCCCCAGCAAGATACGATTTGTAGGGGACATTCCGCATTATGCCAACGTCGATAACGGTCGCCGGAATCTGCTTGAAGTCCGACGCCCAAACCTGTGCCGCAACCGTTTGCACGGTAACGCTGTTATCAGACAGGCGAGTGGTCACTCGCAGTTGCGTCGATGTGGATTCTGTCACCGTAGACTGGCGACTTACCGACGCCACGTCTGAGCGTGGAAAATGCATAACACTGGAGCGATACAGAATGGCAACGCTGGTGGCACCCTCCTGGAGAACAGTGCATTCCAACGTACCGCCATTCCGCAGTTCAACTCTATCCAGAGATGTCGGCCTCTCTCTATTTGCGACCCATTGTTGATCGTCGTCAGACAGCCTATTCAACGGCAGTTCGATCGTATTTCCATCTTCCTTATTCAGTTTGACCTTCCCGAGCGCGATGCCCCCAAATCTCGCGCCCGTCTTGTACTTCCCAGTTGAATCCGTCCAGGTTCTGAGCACGGGCGTATCCTTGTTTAGCTCTGGGAGTTGCTTTGACGTTGTCTCTTGGTCAGCAATTCTTGTGGGCGGCGGATCTACCGGTCGCTCTGGCTGCAGTCGGGGTGCTATGGTTGCTTGGGTGCTTGTCTCTGGATTCTCAGCCAGTAAGCGCGCTGCCGGTTGATCTGGTTGTGATCGCGGCACTGTGGTTGATTGGGAGGTCTTCTTCTGATTCTCAGCCGGTAACGACGATGCAGGCTTGGGTTTGGTGTCGATACGGCACGGGCCAAACATGACGAGCAGGAACAGCCCACCAGTAATTAGAACAAGTTTTACTAGGCAACCGGAAAAACTGGAGAACACCCCCGCGCGGAGTGGAAGGAACCGGACTCCGCAATTTGGACAGCTTCGCGAAGCGTCGTGCCCACGCGGATACCATTCGTGACCACACTTGCTACAGTATTGTCTTTGACCTGCCATGTTGCGTCCTCCCTATTTCTGATACGGCTTTCGGGACTTGGACTTGGACGTGACTGCCGCATGCTGGACAGTGGGCGATCTTGCCGAGTAGGTTAGCCGGACAAGAAAGTGCTTTACCGCACCCTTGGCAGTGGATCGTGATCGCCATTGCACCCATCCTTCAAACCGCTGCTGATCGCGACTGAGCAGGCGTGCTCGCAATCGCCTATAACCCGCGCGGACATTTATAAACCGCGCGGACATCTGAATTGATGAAATAACGGTAATAAGCAGGCATTGGCAAACAGGCGCAAACGCCACCGAGACCAAAAAACTACCATAGGGACGGTTATATCATAGGAGTGAATGCTCCGCTAGGGGTGACCGTCTTCTGCAACGGCTGGATTGCCCGTGTCATTTCCTGGCTGGCTTCCTCCTGAGTGCGCCGAAGTTCTTCATCGATTTCCTGGAAATCCTTGGAGATCAGGGTTGCCAGGTACAGGCCGAGTAGATTAGAATTTCGCATGGGAGGCGTCCTTTCCTCGAGAACCGTGGTTGTTGTTACTTTGCGGTTTATCGCGAAAGGTGCCTCCTTTTTCAATAGCAATTTCTGCGCGAGTGACTATAACCCAAGCCTTTCGGCCGCTCAAGAAACGCCTCCCTTGCGTTAGTGGAATTCCCTGCTATGATGCACGTTCTGTGTATTAAAAGCCGTTCGGTACTCAAAATTGCCGTTTTCCGTCGGTTTTTGCCCGAATGAGAGGACTGCACCCATTTTTTTGAACCCCGACGTTAGAATGGATAGTGATGAACAGCGAGAACAAGCGTCCTGTTTCGGGAAGTTACCAACTCTTCATGCTGATTCTCTGTCTGTACGCCCTCGGAGCCCTCGCGGCACAGAATTTCGTTCGCTTCGAGCCGGAGACGCAGGGCATTTTGGACTACGCGGACTTCGTTGTCTGCGCGTTGTTCTTCGTTGACTTCGTAGTCAGTTTTCTCCGGGCACCCGATCGCTGGCATTATTTTGTTTCGTGGGGTTGGCTGGACCTCCTGTCCTCAATCCCAACGCTTGACGTGGTCCGTTGGGGTCGTGCAGCTCGTGTGGTTCGCGTATTCCGCGTTCTGCGAGGCCTTCGAGCAACGAGACTACTGGCCTCGCTGGTCCTGCGACGCCGAGCAGAGAACACGTTCCTAGCGGCGGGCCTTGTTGCAATTCTGCTGGTCGTCTTCTGTAGTATCGCGATGCTTCATTTTGAGACAGAACCAGAGTCGAACATCAAGACTGCTGAGGACTCCATTTGGTGGGCCTTTGCCACAATCACCACTGTCGGCTACGGTGATCGGTATCCTGTAACTTCCGAGGGTCGTTTGATCGCAGGCATACTAATGTGCGCGGGTGTTGGTCTATTCGGTACATTCGCTGGATTCCTGGCTGCATGGTTTATCGGCGATCCCAAATCGCAGTCGAATAATCCGGATTGCCGGGAGGAGTTAGCATCGCTGCGAGAGGAGATGAAAGGGGTGCGTGAAGAGCTAAACGGATTGCGTAAGGTGATGGATCACATTGCGAAAATGGGCTAAGAATCTACAACGATTTGTGCGATGTCGAGTGTCGGCGTATTGGTTCATAGATGATCCGGCCGTAATCGAAAGCCCTTTGCTGATTGGCGAGGAACTTTTTTGTGCGCCGATATGGCCCCCATTGCTGAACTATTGTAAGGAGAGGGGTGGAGGGGTAGAATATCGAACAGTACCATGCCCTTCTAAAAACAAAGGGGGGGGTGCCGGGGGCGAGATTCTTCCCCACCAGTGGCGTTGAGTTTCATGACTACGATCCTAATAGTTGAAGTCCGTCAATAATGACCAGGAGACTGCGATAGCCGTTCCAACTCCAATTCGGAAGTGGGGTTTTTCACGAAGTTGTTCTCGGCTTTCGTGCTGTCATCTTTGCTTATATTTCTCGGTCCCGCGATACTCGCTGCCCCATTCATTGCTTTGTTCGTCGCTCTTTTCGTTCCTGCCGGCAACGGACGCTGCCCATATTGCTCCGAGAAGATCACGGTCTTCAAGAAGAGAGGTGGGGTTACATGCAAGGGATGTAAGGGCAGGATTGCGATTAACAGCGGGCAGTTGGTTCCGCTTGATGCACCCGCTGTTGACAGCCCAATCCCATATCAGGGAAGGGAGGATCCGATACTCCTGACAGAAGTAAATACTGGGTTTGCGTCTTCACCGAAAGCGAAGGTGGGGCTTGGCTGTCTGTTCGTGGTTCTGACTTTTATTCTGTACGGGGCTTTCCAATCAAGAGACTACCCGACGTGCAGCTCTCACGCCAGAACAACGTGCGGCGGAAGACAAGCAGAAAACTGAAGAGGCGTGGATTGCAGCGGCACAGCAAGCCGAAGCGGATAAGCATAAAGTTGCGGAGGCTAAGATTACAGCAGCACGGCAAGCCGAATTGGACAATCAGAAAGCCGAGGCGGGCAAGATTGCTGCGGATCGAACAGCCGAGGCTGATATGAAGCGAAAAGCTGATGCTGACACTGCAGTAACGAAGCAAGAAGAGACGAATCGGAAAGAGCAGGCTGAGGCCAATGCAAAGCGAGCAGTCGATACTGTGGCGAAGCCGCGTGAACAACCGGCGAATAAGCAGATTATCTCATATGAGGTTCTGAGCAAGCGTGAGGACGCCAACGGAAAATTCTTCATGGAACTGTTGGTCAGCTCGACGGCATCACGAAACGAAGTAATGGCTCTGGCCGAGAGTCTCAAACAACAGTTTGCTGACCAGTATAAAATAATCGACATTTTTGATGCGCGATGCATGGGAGTGTCGTGGTGACGAAACTTACCCCGAGAAGGCATTTTGGCGACACTACTTGGCCCAGATCACTGTCGAGCAGCACAGTTCATGGAATGATGGCAAGGACATTCACTGGATTGTGGAAGGTCGTGAAGGAGTTGACCGTGCGCGGGACGAAAAGGTACGCAAAGTTGCAGAGGAAGCAGCCAAGTGGCGAACCTGGACCGATCTAAAAGGGCGCACGATTGACGCTAAGTTTGGCGGCATGATCGCTGGTAAAGTGAAACTTGTGAAGAAGGACGGCTCTACTGTTGAGATACTGACCGAAAAGCTGTCTGACGAAAACCAGGAATGGATCAAGAAACGCTCTTGGACCCGGCGGCCTTAGAGAGAGGGAACGGCTAACGGAAAAGCTCCCTGGGGATGTCCCGTGTATTGTTAAAACTGACTCTGGCCTCCTGATGGTTTAATGA
>JBAWVO010000093.1:0-20098 GCA_037147235.1 Planctomycetota bacterium
ACGAAAACAACGAAAGTCCCGTAGGGACGACTGAGAATACCCGTATCAAGCGAAGCGGATTGTCCGCAAAAGAACGCAGAGAACGCAAAAGAACAAGCATCTTTCTATTGCGCACTTTGCGGTCTTTCGCGGTGAATTAACCGATTAACGAAGAATAGGGCGTCGATTGCAGTTCAGCCGTCCCTCCGGGACTCCGGAAATTCCTACGTTATCCCCAACCCAGCAGTGAACTGCTGGGCTATTATCAAATGTCCCTCCGGGACAAAAACGAATAACTTACCCTTATTGTCTTCGCAGGCGAACAAACGGTATGCGGCCTTCAAATCGGCCATGTTGCCCGTCTGCTCCGGCAGGCTGCCCGCCGGATGGTTCAGTACGCGGGCTGCCAACTCCACCAAGCACGGGCCTAATACCGCCTACAGCGAAAAGGGCCATCAATGGCCCTGCGTTGTCGCGCACGAGTCCTCACGCACTCTCACCTGCCAGCCATCCGGTACTAAAGGCCAGCCTGAAAATCGTAATCGCCGATCGGCCCGTCGATGTCCAGGATCTCACCGGCAAAAACCAGCCCAGGTCGTGTTGTGGCCGGTCTCCTGACCGAGCCACTCCTGCTGCGATCAAGCTGCCCGCCGTGCCGATGTTGTCCATCGAGTGGGCATGGACAAGATGGCTGGTCCATCTTCCTGCAAATCGGTTTCACCTTGGCCGGAAAGGGTCGTTTCCCCAGCAAGTGACAAAGAACGCTTTTGCCTCCTTCTCCGCCAGCGATAGCCCAGCAGCCCTAAACACCCGCCACCGAGGAGGGCCAAAGCAGAAGGCTCCGGTACGCCGCTGATACTGATATCGCCCGTCAAATACAGATTACTGGTGTTCCAACTCAGGCCGTTGTTCAATTTCGGCAAAATGATCTGTTCAAATTCACCGGATGTCATGCCGTCGAAGATACGGAAGCTATCACCGACGGACGGCGTAAAACCGCCCAAAAGTGCCCCGTACAGAGTGCCGTCGAGCTTTGCCAGCCCGTATATGTCGAGCTGGTCGTACATGCCGAACGTGTCCCCAGCGAACTCCATGATAAGGACACTGGTAGGATCGAGGAGAACATTCCCGACAGAAACAATAGCCGGACTATTGCCGGGGCTATAGGTTTTGCCATAGTGAATGTTCCCCGTGGTGGCACCACCCCCCTCTACGTTTTGGGTGAAGGTTAGCCACTGATCTCCGATCGGGCCATTGACTACGCCGTTATTGACAAAATTGCTATTGATCTTGGCGTTGCCCGTAGCCGTCAGGATTTTGGTCGCGTCCACGGTCGTGGCGTTGCCAAGTTGTGCCCCTTCGAGCGTGGTCAGGCTCCCGCCGTTGCTAAGATTCGTCTGGCTGCCAAGGATCGCCGTATCGTTGGCGAGAATAACCAAGGCATTGCCGCCGATATTGAGCGTTCCGCCGACGTTCGTGCCGCCACCCTGATTGAACTGGCCAGATTGCGTCGCATCGCCGACAAAGAGACTGCCCGTTGCGTTAATTGTGCCAAGGCCGCTCACGGCCCGATTGACCTGTCCAGCCGCCTCCAAGGTTCCGCCGGTAGCCAGCGTTATGCCTCCGCCACCGTGTGAAACACCAAACGGAGCAACCAACGTGCCTTGGGCAATCGTAACCGAGCCCGTCGAACTCAACGTGTTGGCTTCAGGCAACGTCAACCGGCCTGACCCGCTCTTGGTAAACCCGCCCGATCCGCTAATTGTCGAGTTCAACAGTAATGCCCCGCCACTGATCGCGAAGTTGGCATTGCTTGCAAGCGTCGTCGGCATGTTGATCGACTGCGTCCCGCTGTTGACGGTTACGGTTGCCGTGCCATTGCTGCCGTTGAGCGTCAAACTGCCATTGGAGAGCGTGTAGCTGGAATTACTGAAGCTCAGGGCACTGAGACTCGGGCTGGTTCCGGTCAGGTCGATTGCGGTAACCGAGCCTGAGCCGTTGAAGGTTGCCGTATCGGTATTTGCAAAGCCGGCAAATGTGCCGGGGGCAGCGTGGGTCGTGCCGCCGCTGTCGGTCCAACCGGCATGGGTTCCCCACGATCCGCTCGCGGTACTCGTCCAGACCGCGATGCCGCTCGTCACTTGGGCCGTATAGCCCACCGCCACGTTGTCGTACTTGTCGCCAAGAGCGGATTCCGCGGTAACCATCGGGGCACTATAGAACGTGCCGCTGGCGGCCACCGTTCCAGCACCGCCCGACAGGCTCTTCGTCTGGGAGTTGCTGGTGCCGGTAAAGCTCAGTGAGCCGTCCACCAGCACGTCGGTCGTGTCAGTATGGCTGCCACCGCTCGTGAAAGTTCCCGTCTTGGTCAGACTGCTCAAACTCGTGCCCGTGTGAACCACGCCAAGATCGACCGTGCCGGTGACCGAACGGAGCGATAAAACATTCCCGGTGATGGTTACCGACTTGATTCCGCCCGTGTCGGCCGTGTTGGCGGTGTTGGCAATCGTGTAGTTGAACGTCTTGGCACCGGCCGCACTGGTTCCGTTGGCATTATTTACCAGGGAAGCACTCACCGGATTGCTCGCGACGTTGGCCGTTCCGCTGGCTGGGCCATTGATGCCGTTGTTGCTGTTGCTGCCTGAATAGCTGCCGGCAAACGTGCCTGTTTTGTTGAGCGTCAGCGATACCGACGCCGTGGAGGTGCCCACCAAGACCCGACCAAAGGAAGCACTGTTCGAGCCGAAGGTCAGGATCGAGTCATTGTCGAGGGTGCTGGCGATGGAGAGTACGCCGTTGGGATAGTCGAACATCCACTTCAAGCCGGTGAGAAGCGGTAGGTTGGTGCCGTCGCCGGTCGTATTGAAGACGCCATTGTTGAGGAATTGACCTGACTGGCTGCCGCTGCTGAAGTCGAATAAGTCCCAATTCTGACCGGCAGCATAACTGCCGCTGGAATTGCTGATCTTCAGCGTGCCGCCATACGTCAGGTACTTGATGCCGACGACCTTGTCGTTGCTGAGCGAAGTAACGTCGATCTGAAAATCACTCGTACCGCCAAGATTCAGACTGCCGGTAATGCCCATCGTGCCAATGGAATTGCCGGGGGACAAGGTACCGCCGACATTGATCGTTACATTGCCGCTGGCCGTGCCAGTACCCGAAAGCACGCCGCCGTTAATAAAGACCGGACCGGTGCCAGTAGCCGAACCAGTAGCGTTGGCCAGCACGAACTGGCCGCCAGTGACGGTCGTGCCGCCCGTGTAGAAATTATTGCCGCTGAGGGTGAGTGTGCCTGCGCCACTACCTAGAACAACGGCACCAGCTCCACTAATCCTCGCAGAAAGTGTACTCGCATTACGACCTGCATAGCTCAGGCGTGTACCGATACCAGTTAGGGTCAAGTTCCCACTGCCGCCTATCGTGGCGTAGTCGCCAATAGTCAGCGTTTTGGCCGAGGCCACGGTTAAAGTCAAGCCACTAGAAATATTCACCGTAGCAGAGTTCACGGTATTGCCTTCAACCGAATAGTTGACGTAAATGGTTGAGTTGTACGGCGTAACATTTAAGAGGCTTGGATTATCCGTCGCTGTTTGGAAGACATCAGCGAGATGCGTTCCCGCTGAGCCAAGAGAACCGACTTGAAGCGTACCACCCGTAAAACTAAGCGTACCCCAGCCATCGCCTCTATCGAGTACTCCTTTGGAGCTTAGTACCCCACCAGAAAGACTGAGCGTACCAAAAGATCCACTTAGACCACCTATAGTGAGGCCGGATTCGGCAGTAAAGGAACCGCCGGAGACGTTCAGATTGCCAGAAGATCCAGCGGAATAGCCAACATAAAAAATGGGATTGGTGGTTAGAAAACCGCCGGAGATGTTCAGATTGCTGACAGATCCACCGGAATAACCAACTCCCGATGCGTCGGCGGCCGCCGTCACAGTACCTCCCGAGAGGTTGAGGTTGCTTCCGTAGCCAATTTTAAGGTAATTGGTAGTCACGGCACCGCCGAGGACGTTGAGTGTGCCGGTAGCTGTACCAACGTAGCCAACATTAAGGTCACCAGTCATGGAACCACCGGTGACATTGAGGGTGCCAGCCGAAATGGCAACAGTGCCGCCGAAGGTATTTACACCCGTAAAGGTGAGTGCGGATTCACCACTCTTGGTGAAACTGCCTTTCCCGGAGATTCTTCCAGCGTAAGTCATATCGGATACTGGGGCCATTTCTAGGGTTCCGGATGCTAGATAAACAGTATTCGGAATCATCTGCGTGACTTTAAGAACGCCTGTGCCCATTTTGGTCAAATATGCATCGCTGTTGCCGATCACTGCACTGACGGTTAATGGGCTACTGCTATTTTGCCAGATGATTAGTTCTCGGTTATTGGCACCGAGCTGACCATTGCTGATAGTGTAACTGGTTCCCGTGAAAAGTAGACCGCCGGAGACCAAGTCGAGAGTTCTGCCGCCAAGATTCAATGCGCTTCCGCCAGTAATCTTCAATGAATTTACCGTCAGATCACTCGTAAGAACTCCCGGATTGCTACTGAGCTTGTAATTATTTGTGTTTGTGCCACTGCTAGGCGGCAACGAGATCACATAATCAGTATACGCTGCAATTCCTGCACCATCCCCATTTCCAACCGCCCAGTCGCTACTGATTACTGCATAACCACCCAGAATGCCGACCGCAGTAGACGCACCAGTGCTTGCGTCATTGGTCTGCGTAGTACGAATACTCGCGCCCCGGGCTGTCCCAAAGTCAATAACACCGCCAGCAGATCGACTAATGCTACCTAGGTGTATCTCGACAACTCCTTGGGCTTGGGACTGCATAATCGTGGACAAGCCAATATCAAGTATAAGACCGTCAAATGTTTGACTAGTCGTGCCAGACACTTTTCCAATGATCGAAAGAGTCGGGATTGCTAAGGGGATAGAGTTACCTCCCATAATCAGCTTGGATCGGCTGTCAATTATGTTACTTGCTGATAGAGAGTCGTTGGTGAAATCCAATGCGAGTGTGCCGGCTATAATAGACGTGGATCCCGTGTATCCCGATACTGAGGCCGGTTTTAGCGTAAACGTCGAATTTCCATCTTTTTTCAAAGAGAGAGTGCCACTACCGGCACCGTCCCGCAATACACCAGAGTATGCACCAAGACCCTGTGTTCCCGCGTATGTATCAAGACCGATCGTTAAAGTCGCAGGCAAGTCACTCGTATTCTCAATCAGTGAATGATCATAACTATTGACTCTTACGACACTGATCGAGTTGCCACCTAACTGAAGAACTGACTCACTGCAAAATGTAAGGGGATTAATGCTAGCCAAACCCCACGCATTGGGGCTCGCCAACCTAAGCGTACCATTACCGATGATGACGGACCCACTAATGGCATTGCTACCCGCGAGAATAAGCATACCAGGGCCAAGTTTCGTCAGTCCGCGAGAACCACTCATATTGGATGAGATTGTGCTCGGAGACGAAGTGCCTGTGTAGATGACCGCTTGTGTAGTTCCAAAAGTCATGCTTCCACCATCTATCGTCCCGCCGTTGAGAATTAGTCCACCACCACTGACGGTCAGGCTCTGTGCCGCGTTTATCGTGACGTTACCACCACTCACATTGAGTGCATAGATTACGGCACTGTTGAGTGGGTTAGGTGTACCGGTAACTTTAACCACGGAACTACTATTTGCTCCGACAAAGTCGACGCTACTGTAACTACCAGCACTCGTAGCATCCGCCAATCGAAATCCACTCCCATCAGGGACTGCACTAAGAAAATCTCCTGTGCTATCGGCTTGGGAATGTTGCACGAATGACTTGCCCCCAACAAGACCGTGATTTGTGGCTGGGTTGGTACTCAATGAAAGTTTCTCGCTGCTGTCAATGTGCCCGTGGTAAGGCGTGAAAATCAAGACGCCACTACTGCTGGAGTAGTTAATTGAAGTGAGATTGCAAGAGACGGATCCTGCTCCATCATTGAAAACAATAGCTCCAATGCCATCGCCAACACTCAGCGTGGCCGCACTGACAGTGCCACCGGAAACACTTATTGTACCGATACCACTGCCACGGCCAACATTCAGGGTAGTGGCGCTGACGTTGCCACCCGAAACACTCATTGTTCCGATGCCACCATTGCCGTCAACATTCAGAGTAGTGGTACTGACGATACCACCGGATACGTTCATGATACCGACACCACTATTTCCGCCGTAGCCGGCGTAGCCGCCAACACTCAGTGTGCTGGCACTGACAGTGCCACCGGATACACTCATTGTTCCTAATCCACTTTTATCGTTACCTCCGCCTCTACCAACATTCAACGAGGTGGCGTTGATGATGCCACCGGTAACATTCATTGTTTCAATGGCACCGTTACCGCCAACACTCAGAGTGGCTGTACTGACAGTGCCACCGGATACACTCATTATTCCAATGCCACTGTTGCCGTTAATATTCAGGGAGGTGGCGTTGATGATGCCACCGGTAACACTCATCGTTCCAATGCCACTGCCGCCATCAATATTCAGAGTGTCGACGTTGACACTACCGTCGGAAACACTCATTGTTCCAATGCCACTGCCGCCGCTAATAGTCAAAAGAGTGGCATAGACGATTCCACCGCCAAAACTCATTCTTCCAACGCTACTGTTCCCAACTAACATCCACTGAGCGAAGAAAGCAGTGGTGGGCCGAACAATAATCTCGACATTCTCGCTTCCTCGAAACACGACATTGGAAGCGGTGATATTCTGGTCCACTGTAACCGTGTAATTCCCACCGGAAGATAACCAGGCGTCACCCATATTTGCCCAATTAGTCAACACGGTGCCACCACTACTGGTCGTCCAATTGTAATCGGACCAAAGTCCACTGCCGCCATGCCAGTAGTATGGGGCTGCCTGTACCATTATGGCAGAGGCCATCGTCGCCACCGCTAAAACCATCGAACTCATTTTGTGCAATCTCATGTCACTCTCCCTGCTGCCGATGAAAAATGTATTAGGAATAGTTGGCTACTAAATTTCACGTTGACGGCTTTCGCCACGCCCACCGCACTCCTTGAACTGGTCGCCGCTTGCGGTGAACGAAATGGTCAAACACGCCGACTTGCAACGGCTTCTCGTGGAAAACTTGCTAAACATTTACGTCTCCTCAAAACAGGGGTTTCAGTCTTTCGTATCCACATTCAACGCCACACACCAATCGCAACTCAGGCTACGTGCGCCTTTGCCGCGGTGATAAAAATTTCGAGTAAGCTGATCGGGCGTTTGTCTTCGTTTTCGCCACACGCGACCACCTGTTTCAAGAAACGAAAAAGGAGCGCCGGAAACCAAGACCGCTCCCAGATCCCTCGCCAGAGGGCACAAGTGAACAGCACCTGGCCCGACGCTCCTTGCGGAGCGTGGGGTCCAAGCACTGCTTCACTTGTCAAGGGCCCGATGGCCCAAGCTGGCGATTTTCTGGGAAGCAGAACTTTGACGCTCACGCGTCGATCAAATTGTCTTCAGCGGCCGTCAAGCGGCCGGTTCTTATCTTTACATTACGTCTCCATCGCAAATTGAATCTTCAAAACGGGCCTCCCAGCCCGCGTGAGGTCCCGGGAGGCTTAGGTCAACTTGCCAGCATACTCCGAATATTCCAGAATACAAGTAGCCCTGCGAAAAATTATGGTTCTTCCGGTTTTGGGAGCGGAATACGAAAGGTCGTGCCGAACAGCCCAGCAGTTCATCCGGGGAATGGCGCAGGCAATGGCGCAGGCGGTCGCCGAGCATCTTCACGGCCATTCATGGTCGTTCCCGGCGCAGCCGGTATTAGGCCCGTGCTAAAGCACTTGTGGTTTCCCACAAGTCCTTGGCGACCCCATCCAGCTTGCGGTCTGTCGATTTAGTCGAAAAACCTCGTTGTGGCCGGTCTCCTGACCGAGCCACACACCGCGTAGAAGCGCTTCGCGGTGTGGTGGTACCCCTTCGGGGTACGGAAACCTTTTCGTGGGTTGCCGACCCAGGGTGCGCTGCGCGACCCTGGGCTTTGCTGTTAAACCGCTTCGCGGTTTGGTGGCATCCTCGCAAAGATGTTTACAGCAGTGGTCTCCTGACCCCGACGAAAAGGGAGACCTGCGGTCGGCGGCGGTGGCTTGGTCGGAGACCGGCCACAACGGGGTCGGCGGCCACAACGGCGGTCGGAGACCGGCCACAACGGCGATCGAAAATGGTGGGGCTCGCTGCGATCTCCCCCATACAAACGAAATTAAGGAATTGGTATCAAGTATAGGCAAATGGAGAGACTAGCTATTATCCGCAGATGTCCGCAGATTCAAGGCCCCATCGTATGAGTCTGCGTTAATCTGCGTAATCTGCGGATGCTCCAACTGCAATGATTCGTTTGAAACCGTTTAATTTCGTTCGTATGGGGCTCGCTGCGCTCTCCCCACCCTACGGCGAAAAGGGGCATCGATGGCCCTGGGTTGTCGCGCACGAGATCGATAAACCTTCTGATCGCTGCCCATGCGCTGGCACTGGATGCCACCCTTGTAGCGAATAACGACGCCCACTTCCGCCACGTTGCTGGGCTTCGTGTTCTCAACTGGCTGAAAACGACTTGATCTTCCTGCCATCCCCAGCAAAGCTGGGATTCGAGCCGAAGGCCCAGCCGTTCATCCAGCAAAGGGCAAAGCCTGGGTTAGCTAGTACTCGTCCAGAAACAACTTGTGGTGCGGGCGTCTCGCCTGAGCATGCAGTCGGGACGGCCGCACCACAAAAACGCGGAGTCAATGTTGGGCAGGTACTTAGTATTCCGTCCCTGCCGGCGCATAGTGTACTGCTATTGCAGTTCCCCTGCCCCTCTGGACGCTTTATCCGTTCTTCGTAGAATAGCAGGTGAGGGGGATCCGCATATATGAAACCACAGACTGACGAAAACAAACTCTTCTCGGGCGTTGTACCCGTCCTACAAAGGGATAATGATCCCCAAGAAACAAGGGAATGGATGGAGTCGCTTGACTTCGTCTGCCAGACCCAAGGGCTGGATCGGGCACAGTTTTTGCTGGAAAAACTCCGCGAAAGGGCCTTCCGCATCGGTGTGCCCTTCGCTTCCAGCGCAACCACACCTTATATCAATACCATTCCGGTCGAACTCCAGCCCGAGTATCCCGGCGACCGCCAGATGGAACGCCGCATCAAAAGCATCATCCGCTGGAACGCCATGGCGATGGTCGTCCGCGCCAACAAGCTCAGCAGCGGCATCGGCGGGCATATCTCCACCTTTGCTTCGGCCGCTACACTCTATGAAGTGGCCTTCAACCACTTCTTTCGCGGCAAACAGGGCACGGAACCGCCCGACCAAGTCTTTTTCCAGGGGCATGCCACGCCGGGTATTTACGCGAGGGCGTTCCTCCTGGGCCGATTGACCGAGCAGCACTTGGTGAATTTTCGCCGTGAGTTGAAGCCTGGCGGCGGGCTGTCCTCCTATCCACACCCCTGGCTCATGCCCGACTTCTGGGAGTTTCCAACGGTGTCGATGGGGCTAGGGCCACTCATGGCCATTTATCAGGCCCGTTTCAACCACTACCTAGTTGATCGCGGTATCAAGCCCGACGCCACGGCCTCGCGCGTTTGGGCTTTTCTTGGCGACGGCGAGTGCGACGAACCGGAATCGCTGGGCGCTATCACCCTGGCTGCCCGCGAGGGCCTCGACAACCTGACCTTCGTCATCAATTGCAACCTACAGCGGCTGGATGGGCCGGTCCGCGGCAACGGCAAGATCGTACAGGAACTGGAAGGCGCCTTCCGCGGCGCCGGCTGGAACGTGATCAAGGTTCTGTGGGGTTCCGACTGGGATCCGTTGTTGGCCAAGGATACCGACGGCCTGCTGGCGCGACGCATGGGCGAGGTTGTTGACGGCCAGTTGCAGAAGTACTCGGTCATGCCCGGCTCGTATGCCCGCGAGCATTTTTTCGGCGTCAATCCGCAGTTGAAGGCGATGGTTGAAGACATGACCGACGACCAGTTGGTTTCGTTGCGTCGCGGTGGCCACGATCCGCTGAAGGTCTATGCCGCTTACAAGGCAGCGATGGAGAACCGCGGCGCTCCGACGGTCATTCTCGCCCAAACGGTCAAAGGCTACGGTCTGGGCGAGGCGGGCGAAGGCCGCAATATCACGCACCAGCAAAAGAAGCTCAACGAGCAGGAGTTGCTGGATTTTCGTACACGCTTCAACATTCCCATCAGCGAAGAACAGGCGTCCCACGCCGAGTTCTACAAGCCGCCGGAGGACAGCCCCGAGATGGTCTATCTCCGTGATCGGCGGGATGCTTTGGGTGGGTTTGTCCCCGGCCGCCGGGCACCGACGATGCGCCTCAAGCCGCCGAAGTGGGAGGAATTCGCCGAGTTCTTTGCGGGCAGCGAAGGCCGGGAAGTATCGAGTACGATGGCCTTCGTGCGGCTGTTGGTGCGGCTTTTGCGCGACAAGAACATCGGCCGCTACGTCGTGCCGATCGTGCCTGATGAAGCCCGCACGTTCGGCATGGACGCCCTCTTTCGCCAGTTCGGCATCTATGCCCATACCGGCCAGCTTTACGAGCCGGTCGATTCCGATAACGTGCTCTACTATCGTGAGGCCGTTGATGGGCAGATCCTGGAAGAAGGGATTAACGAGGCCGGGTCGATGGCTTCGTTCATTGCCGCCGCGAGTTCGCGTTCAAGCCACGGCATAAGTATGATCCCGTTCTTCATCTACTACTCGATGTTTGGTTTCCAGCGGATTGGCGACTTGATTTGGGCTGCTGGCGACATGCGCTGCCGCGGCTTCCTGCTGGGCGGCACGGCCGGCCGCACGAGCCTTGCCGGCGAAGGACTCCAGCACCAGGACGGCAACAGCCACCTCAACGCACTGGCCTTCCCCACGGTGATGGCTTACGACCCGTGCTATGCCTACGAACTGTCGGTGATCGTGCTGGACGGCATTCGCAAGATGTACTATGAAGACCAGGACGTTTTCTACTACATCACGCTCATGAACGAGAACTACGAAATGCCGATTCTACCGCTAGGCTCGACGGAAGGTATATGCAAGGGGATCTACCGGCTCTCCGAGCGGCAGTTGGGTCCGCGGCATCCGCACGTACAACTCTTTGGCAGCGGTGCGATCCTGCGCGAGACCCTGCGTGCCCAAGACCTGCTGGAGCAGAAGTTCGGCGTGGCCAGTAGCGTTTACAGTGTGACGAGCTACAAGAACCTCTATTACGACGGCCGCGACTGCGATCGCTGGAACCGTCTGCATCCCGGCGAGTCGCCGCGGCGGCCTTACGTCGAGCAGGTGCTCAGCGGCGCACAGGGTCCGATTGTGGCGGCTTCCGATTACATTGCCGCCGTGCCCCAGGCGATCGGCCCTTGGGTCGGTCCCGACTACACGGTACTGGGCACCGATGGCTACGGCCGCAGCGAGGCGCGCGCGGAGCTTCGGCGATTCTTTGAGGTGGATGCCGAGAACATCGCCCTGACCGCGCTGGAACGGCTGGCCCGCAAGGGCGACTACCCCAAGGCGAAGCTTAGCGAAGCAATCGAGACGCTGGGGCTTGATCCGAACAAGCCAAACCAAGTGGGGAGGTAAGGACCGTCGCATCAATAAGTGTTGCAAGAAAAGTAGCAGGCACACTCCGTGTGCCGTCCGCCCCCGCTCGGCAAATGCGCAAAACACGACAGTTATTGGTGCGCCGGTCCTAAGGACTCGTTCGAGAATAACTCCCCTCTCCAGCACTCGGGAGAGGGGCAGCGAAAACGAAGGAGGGACCACACAATGAATTACGAATTCACCGGAATCCTGGCAAATTTGGATGAAATGACCACGGATCTGGCCGATACTCTGTTCGCTGCCGGTTGCGACGACGGCCATCCGTGGTCGAGCGATGGCGTTGCTGCAATTACATTCGATCGCGAGTCGGACAGCCTTCTTTCCGCCATCCGCTCCGCGATCGCAGACGTGCAGAAAGCGGGGTGCGTTGTGCGAAAGGTGGAGATAGAACCCCAAGTTGTCCTGGCATGATCGGAGCGGGCGGGCATTTACACAGCCACGATCCGCAACCCGGCACGGGCCGCAGCTTCGCTCTGTCGCGCATCGGCGGACACGAAAACATCGGCTTTCAGGGCCACGGCGCTACCAATGTGTATGGCGTCCATGCCACGCAATACGTTGGTTTCCAAACACGACACCGCCTCACCCAACACCGCCGGTGTCAGGTCACAAACGACAGCGTCCTCAATGTCGGTCAGCAACAATGACTTCAGTTGCCGATATTGCGTGTCGGTGATCCTGCCCTCACGGCACAGCCGGCAAAAAGCCGAAATGATCTCGGGCAGCGCAATGCCAGACAAGCCGATCTCTGTTGCCCGGTCGCACCATTCAAGCACGACATCGGTTCCCGCTTCACTGATATAGCGTTTAACGAATGCTGAGGTATCAAAAAAAACTCGCATCAGGTATCATAGTCCGGCTTTGCGCTCTTCGAGAATCATGCGACTGATGGAAACGCCATCCAGCACCAGGGGTTGCGCCTGGCGTCGCTTCCAGGAAGGAAGCTCGGCCACGACCGGGACGATGTCAGCAATAGGCTTGCCGTTACGCAGCACTCGCACCGACTCGCCCGACGCGACGAGGTCGAAATACTGCTTGGTGTGGTTACGCACTTCGGTGAATGTCGCTTGTCTCATGACCGTCTCGATAGGTACAGAACGATGTAATTATGAACCAAAAGGGTCAAAAATCAAGAATAGAAATTTGATTTTCCGAAGATCTGAGTCTAGCTAGTGCATCCTGGCAAGTCAAGGGCTATGACCAACTCAAGGCCGTCCAGCCCCATGGTTTACCTCCTGGCGTTCGTTCGGTCGGTCGCCCCGCATCCTTTTCGATAACCATGTTTACGGCCTAGTCCAGTCCTCGAACTGCAATCCGGGTACATGCCTGGCCCAGCGCGGCACCACTCGGCCATCAACTTCCCACAGGCTGCGTAGTCCTCGTCGCGGAAGAACATTGGCTGCCGCCGGTTCCCACGCTGGGTCACGTGGCGCGGCAAACCCGATAGAACCACTCTCGCCAACCTAGCCATGCCGCCAATTTGCGAAATCCTTCCCAGAATGTTAATGCCGGTTCGTGTCACTGGAATTCAGCTCCCCGGAATTCCCACCAATTTCAATCCTAGAACGCCTGCAAGTTTATCGGCGGTCGCCATGCGGATGTCGCGTTTTCCGGCAAGAAATCGGGTGACGACTATGGGCGAGACGCCGGATTCCTTCGCAATTTGATAAAACGACCGACCGCTGGACCGCAACGAAGTTTTAAGCATTTCCGTAAGAAGATTTGATTGCCGACCTGGCGCAGGCACTGGGGAAGTCCGCGCCCAGTTCTCTGCCGGCCCCTCCCGTTCCGGACGCGGACGATCGATTCACTGGAAATCGCCTGCCCGGTTGTCGCTAGGATCTGGCAAACCGCCGGGGCCACGCTCCCCCTTAGCCCATTGCCGCAACGCATCTTTGTCATAGGTCATGGGGAAAAGGTACTGCCACGAGGCGAGTACCGAGTCCAAACCGCCGGTTTGCCACTCGATCTGCTTGGGATCCGGCCATTGTTTCTGGAGCTTCGCCAGCAATTTCAGATAGCCCACCTTGTCTTGCTTCGCGTGCAGGATTTTCAGCCGGACAAAGTCGCTGTGGGGCAACTTGTCGGGCTTGGTGTCGAAGTCCTTGGACCATTGCTCCACGATCGCCTGAAGTTCCTCGTCCGGCGGCTTGAAAAACACAAGGTAGTCGAGCAAATCGTTGAAGTAGCGCCAAGAATCAATGAAATCGGCACCCTTGGCGTAGTAGCCGCCTTTACCGTGGAGGGCGTAGCGGAGCAAGTAGTCGCGGTAGTGACGCAAAGCTTTACGGAAGTACTCCACCCGCATCTCGCGGTCGATCGGCACCAGTGGGCAGTTATCTTGGCGAGGGTTGCCTATCATGAGGCACTCGAGGAAGCACCACGCGAGCACTTCCTGGTGGTGCGTTGATTCGGGAAAGGTCGCAAGGAATCGCTCGAAGTCGTCGATCCGGCTTTCTGGGGAAGAGAGACGGTTGTCGCCGCCGACCAACCGCTGATGGAGGAAATAGGGTTCCAGCGCGGCGTGTGCTACCGCCTCCCAGGTCGGATCCAGTTGAGCGGCCCGCCGATTGTGCCGTCGCGCCTCGACCAACAACTGCCGAGCTTCATTGTCGTCGAGTACCATCCAGTGCCAGCTCTCCATCGCGTTGACGTCAAAGCAGCGCGGGTTCAAGGCCAGGGCCTTGTCGCGCAATTGGCAGGCGCGGGCGTACTCCACCCGAGCCTGTTTGCGTGACCACTCATCGTCAGCCGGAGTGCCCTCGCGGGGCGTGGGCTTCCGCTGTGACGCCTGTTCGGCCACCTGCGCTGCCAGCCACTCGCTTGCCGCCGCGGCCAGGCGGGCCGGGTCATGATTCTTAAGTTCCGTCTGCTGCGCGACGCTCATATCGCCGCGACGCAGGCGCAGCTCGATCCGATCCGCGGCGGTCAGATGGGCGTCCACGACATAATCGCTCACGGGACTGAAACGGCCCCCCCGCGACTGGCTCAACCCCATACGCCACAACAGCACTTCTTGTTGGGTAGCACCCAAGGGAACCGGCACGGCGCGAAAGACACGGGGGTCGGCGGCCAATGTGTCATCCAGCGCGCGGCGGACCTCCTCCGCAGTTTTTTCAAAATCCGCCTGGCCGGCGTAAACGTCCGCGAGGCGCCAGACCGGCTTGGCGCGAACGTCCACCAGATGACGGAGCACACCGGGCCACCACTGCGCGATGCTCTCGCTCAAGGGAGGCGTGAAGCGCAGCGGATCGCCCGCGTTGATCGGAAACTTCAACTCGCCCAGCAGCGAGGCCGTGGGACCGTGGACTGCCTGCACCTGAATGGACGCCTGCCCGCCCTCGCTGGTGATCCAGGAGAAAACGAACACGTCAACGGTGATCAGTGGCGACCGCGTCGCCAGCGGAGATTGAGCCAGTTGCAGGGTGCGTTCCTCCAGCAGCTTCGCTAACTGAGCGCGGTCGACCGGCTTCAGCCGTCCGTCCGCTGCCAGCGATTCATTCAGAAACTGCTCGTAAAACGCCTGATGCGCGCGACCGGCCATCAGGTAGTAGGTGCTTAACCGCTGTGTAGGCAGAACCACCACCGCTCCTTCCACCTTTGCGTCGAACTTCACGGCGGGTGGCGTCATCACAACAACCGGCGCGGCCTTTTCCGGAGCTTTGTCGGCCGAGTGCGATTCCGTAACATGGAAAAATGCAGGCATGGTCGGCATCGGCCAGCAGGTCTCCTTCCGCCGAGCTTCCTTGATGGCCCTGCCCGCCTCCGGCGTCAGCAACCAGCGAGCAAATTCCTTGGTGACTTGATTGGCTGCGGGATGGACCAGGTATCTTGCCGCGATGCGCAGGGGATACCGGCCGCTGCATACGGCGGCGGCATCGGTCGGCAAGTGGGGCTGCTCGTCATCGTCAAGGATCGGCACGACCTTGAGTCCCGTTGCGATGTTCTTCTGGGAATAGTACCAGATGCCCATGGCATTAGGATCCTCGGCCACTGCATGAAGCGGATCCCTGGGCCCGCTGCCCGGCTTTCGACGCGCCACGGCAAACAAATTATCGACTTCGCAGAGCACAATCGTTTTGTTGCTTGCCTGTCCCAGATCCTTCCAGGTCGAGTCTGGATTCATCAGGGCACGGAAGAGTTGCTCCTCGGTGACGGCGGCTATCGGATTGGCAGGATTCACAAAGACGGCCATCGTCCAATAGCCCAAGACAAACTCCTCAGGCGGCTTCGACCACGTTTTTCCTTGCCGAAGCATCTCTTGCCAGGCCATGTGGTGCAACATGGGCAGCACGTTGGCCTGGCCAAGGTCGAATTGTTTGATCGATCCGTGGCGCATTCGCGTGAATCGTACCCCTGCGGCTCCTCCCCCTCGATAAGCGCAGGCCGCCTGCACGATTTCGTCCATGTTTGTGAGGCAGACAGCGAAGCGGACCTCGTTGTCCGCAATGGGAACGGTAGGCTCGACAAAACCATACTGCCAGCCTCCGTCGAAATTCGGGGGGTCGGCGCAGGCGAACCGTGCCGGAGCGGCCAGCGCGGCAAGGGTTACCGCGCCCAGAAGAACGAGTAGGGCTCGCATAACGTATTTCACTTGACTTTTGATTTGGACCATCCGGTGTTTTCCTTTTTACGGCCTAGTCCAGTCCTCGAAATGCAATCCGGGTACACGTTGAAAGTCGCGTGCATTTCGAGTCGGTACATGCACTCTGTTCGACGGATGCCTCTGACATTGTGGAACCCCTCAAGAATAATTGGTAAAGTCTCTATCTACTAATGATAAATAAGAAGATCGTGGCAGGCAATGGCTTCATCCCCTCACACCGTAATCCCTTGGTCAGCACCATGAACTCGGTCAGGAGACCCTCGCCGAACACGGCCGTCGGCGAGGCCTGCGTGGAGCGAAGAGCAAGTCGGACTAATAATGGCGGAAGGCGGAAGGGGTAAGGGGGAAGGGGGAGTGTTGCTCCGCCTTCCCCCTTCGCGTTGTTCCCTGAGCAACCGGGGCAGCGCGGATGCGCTACCCCGGCACTCAGAACGAAATTCCACCGTGAAGCTCTTGCCGGAGCGACCGACCCAGGGGTCGCGGAACCCGGCAAGCGGTTTGCTTCAACCCAAGGAGGGGAGGCCGGCAGCCAATTCCCGCAAACGGACTGCCAACGGTGGAACTCCTTAATGGTTTGGTATTCTGGATCGAGTGCCTTCTTTATTGGGTGTAAAACTGTGTAACTTGTTTTGCGAGTTGCCTTATGCGGACTTGCGTTGCGGATACTGTTTCAAATTCTCGATCAGGCGTTCCATTGCCATCACGCGCGAACCTTTGACCAAGACGATGTCGCCCGGCAAGATGGCTTGGCCCACGTAGGGCATGGCATCTTCGAGCGTGTCGCAAGGCACGGCACGGGCACGGATCAAGCCGGTTGAGCGAGCCCCGGCCGTGACGTGTCGGGCGAACTGACCACAGGCGATGACTAACTCGGCCCCGCCGATCTGGACAATGTCTTTTCCTATCTGCCAATGCAAGGCGATCGATTGCGTTCCCAACTCGGCCATGTCGCCGCAGACGACGATTCGTCGGCCAGCCGCATCGAAGTCGCGCAAGAGTTCCAGGGCCGCCCGCATCGCGGTGGGGTTTGAATGGTAGGTGTCGTTGATAATCGTCGCACCGCGGATTTCAATCATTTCGCAGCGCAACGGCACAGCCTGGTAGTTGGTCAGGGCCGCGGCAATTGCTTCCAGGTCGAAACCCATCATGCGCCCCACAGCCACGGAGGCCAGCGCGGCGTTGATAGAATGGCGGCCCCAGACTGGAATGGAGAACCGTACCGGCGTCTTACTGCCGCGGCTACCGGTGGCCGGTGCCGCGACTTCACCGCAGGCAATATGAAATTCCAAGCGGCCCTGCTTGCACTCGATATTCACCGCACGAAGGTTGCACTGCGGTCCAGAGCCGACCCAGGTGATCGGTGCCGCACAATGCGACGACAATACCCGCAACCACGAATCGTCGGCCAGCACGGCATGTCCGCTGCTGGGCAATGCGGCCAGCAACTCGGCCTTGGTCTCGGCCAAGCCTTGGCGACTGCCAAATTCGCAGATATGAGCGTCTTCAAGCTGCGTGATCACGCCAACCTTGGGCGCGCACAACTCGGCTAGCATGGCGATCTCGCCAGCGCGGTTGGCGGCCAACTCCAGCACGGCATAGTCGTGTTGCGGTTCGATCGTCAACATGCTCAACGGCACGCCCCACGGATTGTTATAATTTCGCGGGCTGGCCGTTCCCTGCAAGCGGCTCTGCAACACGGTATGGATCATCTGCCGCGTTGTGGTCTTACCCACACTGCCCGTCACCGCGATAACAATGCCGGTGAAGTGTCGCCGCTTCCATCGTGCCCATTGCTCCAGTGCCTGTTGCGTGTTGTTAACATTCAGAACCCAGCCGTCGTCAGGCTCGGTTTCAAATTGTGAAACAACGACACCTTGCGCACCGCGGCGAAAAGCCTCCTGGATGAAACAGGCCCCGTCGCAGTTCGGTTCCTGGATCGCCCAAAAGATATCGTCGGACTCTACCTGGCGGCTGTCGATGACAATCCGACCCAGCGCAATAAGAGCAGCATCCGGAATTCTGCATGCAGGCAGAATTCGGCCACCGGTCGCTTGTGCTAGGTCGTGAAGGGTTTGCATCGTAGGGAGTGCTTAGTGCTTAGTGCTTAGTGCTTAGGGCTTAGTGCTTAGGGCTTAGTGCTTAGGGCTTAGGGCAACTCCTAAGTTCTTTCTTCTGCTTGTGCATACAGCCAGTCTTCAGCAATCTGTTGATCGTCCAAGGCAATTCGCTTGTTGCTGGCGATTAGAAGGCAATCGCCTGGTTGGGCTTGAGCCAAGGCCCAATGAATCGCTTCACTGCGATCGATAATCACCTGGGTTGCCGTGGTTTTTTGAAAGCCTTCGAGAATCTCCGTGACAATTTCCCGGGGATCTTCGTGCTGCGGGTTGTCGCTGGTGAGTACGGTACAATCGGCGAGCTTCTCGGCCTGCCGGCCCATCAGCGGTTGGTTGTGATCGCCCACGGCACCGGACACGCAAATTAGGCGGCCGTTGGTCACGTTCCGCAATGCCCGCAAGCTGCTGGCCAGCGCGTCGGGTGTGTGAGCATAGTCGATGAACACGCTGAATGGCTGGCCGCACTCGATCCGCTGCAAGCGGCCCGGCACGTAGTCAACCGACTCCAGCCCGCGGACAACCGTTGCCAGGTCAAGCCCATAAGTCAGACCCACGGCGGTCGCGGTCAGGCAGTTATAAATATGGTGCTTACCGATCATTCGGGTCCGCACGGGCACGGTTTCGCTGCCGGCGGTGAGCAGGAAGGTCTGTTCGCTGGGGAACTGCTCGACCGGCGTGGCCATGATTTCGGCCGGATTGCGGATGCCGATCGTCAGTGCCGGACCGTGGAAATGCCGCAAATAGCCTGCGGCAATCGCGTCATCGGCATTCACGACGGCAAATCCTTCCGGGGCCAAGTAGTCCAAGAGCTTCGATTTTGCCAAGCGGTAGTCTTGCAGCGAATTATGATCATCGAGGTGGTCGCGGCTGACGTTGGTAACGCAGGCCACGTCGAGGCGAAGGCCGGCAATGTGGCTTTGCGCCAGGGCGCGGTTGGAAACTTCCAGCATGGCGTGCGTGCATTCATTGGTCACCATCCGCGCCAGCAGCGGCGCCAGGGTCTCGGCGGGCGGCGTGGTATGTGTAGCCGGTTCGACCTCCTGGCCGTCGAAATAGCCCAACGTACCCGCCACGCCAACACGATAGCCGGCCTTCAGGAGCACGCTGGCGATGAGGCAACTGGTGGTCGTCTTGCCATGGGATCCCGTGATGCCGATCAACTTCAGCTTGAAGCTGGGATTTCCGGCCAATGCTTGGCAAATGCGGCCGTAGGCATGATGGACGTGAGGCACAACCCCGCACGGCACGCTTAGGCCCGACTGCGGACGCTCGCACAGTACCGACGTTGCCCCGCGCTGGATTGCCTCGGCAATGAATTGGTGGCCATCGTATCGATCACCCGGCAGGGCGGCAAACAGGTCACCCGGCCGCACGCGGCGCGAGTCGGACGTGCAGCGCAAGGGCCGAATGTCGTCGGCACCGATGAATTCGGCTTCCGGCAACAACGCCCGTAAACTAAGCAGTCGATCCGTGACGGAACAAGTTCGCACAGCCCAAGGCCTCCATGCCGCAGGGCAAAACAGATATTCGAGGGTGGCTGCTCAACAGAATCGAGTAGTCTGCTGGCAGCCCTCAATAACTTACGGGCCGGATTGTCGCAATTTCCGTGGCTGTGTCAAGGCGAATTTGGAATCTGGAAAAGGCCTTGATCATAACCTTGCCAACTGCTAGTTGTAGGGTGCGTGGAGCGAACCGACTGGGAAATGGTGGGTTGCGCACGAAGTCGAGACGCTGAAAGCACTTACTGCTGTTC
>JBAWVO010000094.1:0-20081 GCA_037147235.1 Planctomycetota bacterium
TGCCCAAGATGTTGTGGTTGAACCAGGCAGGCGAGACACCCGCACCACAAACTTGGCGGAGAGCCTGAAACCCTTTGGCCAATCACGGTTTATGATTACTTCAGACGAACTGACCGAGAGGCATCTTGGCGCGGTACAGGCCATGGTCTACACAATGGTATTGGACAAAACGGTGGCAGAGGGAATTCCGCAACGGGTATTTCTCTCGCAGGACGACGGTACGGAATACGAGGTCTACCAGACGGTGGCACCCTTGCAGACAAAGGGAAATTCATGATGCGGGCGCGAGATTACACGGTATGCATGTGGATTGCGAGGGTGTTTCTGTTCTTCGATTAGCAAACAGAGGTGTCAAATGAGAAAAACAATTGCTTTTGTCGTGGCGATGGTACTCACGGAGATTGGAACGGAGATCCAGGCACAGAGTCCTCCTGCCTCGTCGCCTGCGACTGGTGCCGAAAAGGCAGCGGCCGGGGAAAACGATTTGTGGACGGCGAAAAACGAGCCGGAGCCAGCAGTTTATTGTACCTTGCTTTGCTGTGACAAACTACAGACCGATCTGCATGTGACCAATAAGCAACATGCCGAACTTGCCAAGCTGCAGGAGCGCCTCAAGGCCAGTATTCTTAGCGGCGGCGTCCACGCTCAACAGCACGGACCGTCGGAAGGCAAGGCCCGCACTTTGGCCAAAATGACCGAAACGGCCCTGGCGTATGTCGGCAAGAAGGTCAAGGACGTGCTCACCGCGGAGCAGGATCGCAAGTTGACCGAATTCTACGCCAGCGGCAAACTCCGTCCGATCGAGGTGGCCGCCGCCGAGGTTCACGATCGTATGCATGGCACCAAGGGCACGTCCTACGGCAAGATTCTCCTCGTACCTCATTACGACGATGCCGTGGGGAACCGTCGCGCCTCGTCCGATTCCTCGACCATGGGTGCGATGCGCGGCACCCATACCGAGGGCTCATATTACCGCGATTCCGTACCGGGTCCAAGCTCAACGGCCAAGGAGGGGAAGAAGCAGGATCTTGGCTCGGCAGAGAGTGTCGACTCGCTGTTAGCCAACCTGAAGGGCGGCCCCGTCCTGGACACGGCCAACTATAATAATTTCGTCCGCGCGCTGATTCAACTGGAAAGGATGATGCCGAAATCGCCCAATCCCGCTGCGGCGAGAGTGCTGGAAACGGTCCTTCTGGAGAATTCAAACGTGAATATTCAGGTGCTTGCAGCAAATGCGCTGGGGAACTGGGGTACGCCAGAAAGTATCCCGGCACTACAGAAGACGGCCAAGAGTTCCAACCCTTCCGTCATGAATGCGGCGAAGAAAGCTATCAAGAAGCTCATGGACGAGCCTGCCGCAGGAAAGCAGCCGCAGAAAGGTGTCGAAAAGCTTATGGACGCGACTGCCCCAGAGAAGGAGACGAAGAAGTCGCTGGCACCTGGGGACAGGGACGCATTGCTGGCCGACATCAAATCGGACGATTCCAGCAAGCGTGGGCGGGCGATCATGCAACTCCTAGGGAAGAAGCCGACGCAACCCGACCCAGACGTGGCGAAAGCCCTCGAACTCGTTCTCCTGAAAGACGACAGCTCACATAACCGATTGACGGCCGCGTGGGCGTTGCAGAATTGGGGTATCCCCGAAAGCGTTCCCGCGCTTCAAAAGGCCCTCAAAGATCCCAGCACGGTGGTCCAGAGTCGCGCAAAGAAAGCCATCGCCGCGATTTCTTCCCAGCAATGATGTCGCCTTACGATGTGTGAAGGGCGGAACCAGATCGAATTTGTTGCGAGAACGATTATGAGAGCATTGAGTATGACAATCGTGGCGACTCTGACGTGCATTTGCTTGGCCACAACGGTCCTCGCCGGGGAAGACTTGAAAGAGGTGACGTTTGAGCCTGTTGAAGAATGGGCCAATGTTTTCAGCGGCGCGGAAGTGAAGCTCCACTACACGGCGCGGCACCCGGACGGGCTTGACGGCCGGCTCAATTGGTCGCTCTCCGTCAATCGGCGGACCATCGAACATGGCCAGTTGCCTCTCATGCTCGCCGCCGCTCACCCTGCCGAAGCCACCGTGGCCTTCAAAATTCCCGAGGTCAAAGAGGGGGTGATTCTGGAAGCTCAACTCAGTGTCGCGGCCTACGCGACGGGCGAACAAAAGCCAACGGCCCAGCACATCAAGACAATCTGGATCTTCCCCCGCGATCCTTTTGTGGACCGTACACAATGGCTCAAGCGGCTCAAGATCACCCTTTTCGATCCGGAGGGCAAGACGGCCGACGTGTTTGATAAGGCACGCATCCCCTATACGTTCACCAAGAACATTTCTGCGCTGGACGACTTGGGCGAAGGCTTGCTGGTGATCGGCGAGGGGACGGTTTGGAAGAACTACCGGTCGCTGGGTGAGACGATGGTCAAAGCGGCCGCCCGCGGCGTGCCGGTGCTCTGCCTTGCTCCGGGCGAGGGGGCACTAGTCCTGCCCGGCACCGCCGGTGCCGAATTACCCCCGCCTGCCAGCATGACGTTGCGGCAAGAAGATATAATCAGAGAATTGGACAAACGGTTGGATGCCTCGGCATGGCCGCCGAAGGGGCAGGTCACCGCCAGCCGTTTGACGATCAAGAGCGACCGCGACCAGGTGGTGGCCGAGGCGAGCCAGGCTGTAAACGCATGGCCCTGGTTGGAAGTCGGTTACCCGGCCAGGAAAGGCCGGCTGCTGGTCTGTGGATTTGGGATCATCCGGCACTGGGAGGCCACTCCCGCGCCCCGCTATTTGCTATCGGAATTGTTTTTGCGGCTTACCGCCGAAAAGTTATCAACCCCGTTACCCCTAGACGAAAGGACGAAATGATCATGAGAACCCTATCACGAAGACTGGCACTGCCTGTCGCCTTGCTCTTATGCACCACGATTGTGGCCCAGGCGGAAGACAAGGAGAAGAAAGGCAAGACGCCCCAGGTCTACCCCGCCGCCGTGCTCCCCTTCCAGGAACGCGGACGGGAGACGAAGGACCAGGGGAGCAAGGTCACCGACTTGCTCTTCGCGAATTTATCGGCCGATCCGGCCTTGATGCTCGTTGATCGCGAGGACATCACGAAACTCATCCAAGAGCAGGAATTGAACCTTTCCGGCCTGGTCAACCCGCAGCAGGCGACCAAGGTCGGCCAACTCACCGGCGCGAAGCTGCTCATCACCGGTTCGGTACTCCAGGTCGACAACACCGTCTACTTGATCGCCAAAATTATCGGTACGGAGACCAGTCGCGTCGTGGGTGCGTCGGTGAAAGGCAACGTCCGCGACGACCTGGGCAAGCTGGTCGAGGAATTGAGCAAAGAAGTCAGCAAGAGCATCATCGACCGTGCCGATGACCTGGTGGCCAAGCCGGTCTCGCGCGAGGACCGCGTGGCCGCATTGAAAAAGAAGTTGGGCAACGGCAAACTGCCCAGCGTCTTGATCGAGATTTCCGAACACCATATCGGCCAGGCACTCATCGAGCGGTCGAACATCGTGGTCGTGGTTGGCGTTGCCCGCGGTACGATCGACCCGGCGGTCGAAACCGAACTCACGCTCTTCTGCACGGAGTCGGGCTTCAAGGCGATCGATCCCAAGGAAGGACGCAAGAAGGACGCCGACATCCTGATCCAGGGCGAGGCATTCAGCGAACGCGCCGTGCAGCACGGCAACCTGATCTCGGTCAAGGCCCGCGTCGAGGTCAAGGCGATCGATCAGGCCACTGGTAAGATCGTGGCCATCGACCGGCAGACGACCGTGGCGGTCGATCCGACCGAGCAGATCGCCGCCAAGAACGCCCTGCAAGAGGCCGGGGCCTTAATCGCCGAGCGGATGCTGCCGAAGATCGTAGGGCCGGCGAAGCAAACTAAGGAAAGCAAGAAGAAATAGACAGGGAAATGACGGCGATGATTGCGATTAAAACCGATCGGTCGTGGTCTGCGCTGGTTGTGGCCTTGGCACTGCTGTTTGCAGCGTCCGCCAGCGCGGCCCAGGACCAGCCCTTGCGCCGCTGGGCCGTGCTGGCTAGCGACGATTTGCAGCAGGCCGGCGTGGGCGACTTGCTAGCCGCCGAGCTATCCAAGGCCAATGGCATCGAACTCGTCGAGCGCGAGCGGCTGGCCGAGGCCACCAAGGAGTTGAAACTGTCGGCCTTGCTCGGGGCGGGTGACGTGGAGAGGAGGTTGAAGCTCGGCCGCCTGCTGGGAGCCGACGCACTGCTGTTGGTTTCCCTGGAAGATCGCGATGGCAAGCCGCGGCTCCGGACGGTCGCAAGTGACTGTCGGTGCGGCGCGCGGCTGCGGTGCGAATGGGTTCCCTACACGGCCGGCCAGCCGGAGGAAGCCGCCAAGGCCCTCGTGGCGACGGTCGAGGCGGCCCGGCAGCAGTTTCCCAAGGGTGTCGAGCAAGTCATCGGCGTGACCCACTTCGTCTCCAAGAACCTGACGCACGACGACGATCATTTCCAGGCCGCATACGCCTGCCTTCTCGAGCGGGCGCTCGTGTCGTCGCCCGGTGTGGCGGTGCTCGAGTTCGAGGAAGCCCGCGCGATCGGCCAGGAGTTGCAGGTGACCACCGGCCGGCTGGAGCACCGCTTAATCCCCGTGTTTGTCCAGGGCGAGTTCACTACCTCGCGCGGCGCGGACGCCAATCCGAGGGTTCACCTCAAAGTTGAGGTGGTTGACGGCCGGCGGACGCTCGTCGGCGCGGACCGCGACGACCTTACAGGGAAAGAGGCCGGCAGCCTGCTGTCTGAGGAGCTTCCGCGGCGGATCCTAGCGCTGGCCAAGGGTGGTGCCACGCGGCCGCTGACGGCCGGTGAGCAGCGGAAGGCCATGCTGGCCCGAGCAGCGGCGTTCTCCTCGCTCGGCGCATGGGAGCATAGCTCGGGCTTGCTGGAGGCGGCCTTGCTCCTGGAGCCCGACGATCAGGAAACGCGCCGCACACTGGTCGGGGACTATCGGCAATGGTTCATGGCCACCGGCCAGCAACAGGGGAGAGTCTTTGGGTCAAATTCCGAGACGAGGCGGTTCGAGCGTCTCACCGCGACGGACAAGGAAGCGTGGACGGCGGCTCATCGCCGTAAGGCAGCGATTTGGCAATCGCTCGCTTGGCACGTCGAACAACTGATCCGCGCGCGTGCGATCTGGCCGCCGGCCGCCCACACGCTTTGTCAGGACGTGTTGGAGATGACCAGGCGGATGTACACGGCCGACTTCGGCAACCGGCACGAGATTCGGAAGGCGTACCGGCAG
This sequence comes from Planctomycetota bacterium, assembly GCA_037147235.1. Lineage (GTDB taxonomy): Bacteria > Planctomycetota > Planctomycetia > Pirellulales > Thermoguttaceae > JANXQG01. The sequence goes on from JBAWVO010000094.1 coordinate 5,265, forward strand.
TTCTTCTGGACGGTTTATCCGCTCTTCCCGGCGTTTTATTGCGGCGGCTCGGCCGGTGTCCCCGGAGCGTCGGCGCCTCGCGACGCGAAGCGGGGTTCTCGACCAGAGCAACTTTCCAAGGCATCGGCGTCTGCGCTCTACGAATATGGAGGCTGGACCGAGGACGCCTTCAATAAGATGTATCGCGAGTCGCGCAGAGGCCGGGAGCCTGCGCCGATTGTCAGGGGCGAAAGAAAGCGGCCGCCCGAAAGTGCCTATTATCCGATCGGCTGGGGAGTGCGGCCGGATCCCATCGACGGCCAAGAAACGCTCGACGACTTCCGGCGGTTCTTCACAGAGGTTACCTCGCCGGAGATGCCGCCACTGCCAGTGGCCATCGGATACATCACGGGGCACTTTCCCAAAATGGTCGTCGAGGGCAGCCTGGAGACCGAGCAGCTCCACAAGTTCTATCAACTATTGGCGGCATCCCAGGACGCCAACTGCCGGTTCTACGGTCGGTTCGGCCTGCTGTTCTTCAGGGCGTCGGCCCTCAAGGGCCAGCAGGTCGCCGCTGCGAACCGCGACGAAATCCTTCGCGAGGCCGACTCGCTCTGGGCGTACGTCGAAGGCTACCATGGTGTGCTCTGTTCGCACAGCTTCATGTTTTATGAAGGGATCAACTCGATTCGATTCCAGTTCGGCGGCCAGGCGGCGGTCAAGCCGGAGCCCTCCTTCTCGCCGACTCCCGGGGCACGTCCGACGACGGTCACGTTGAGTCCTGCACCTGCTCCCACCCACGCAACAGCAAGGCCGAAGCCGAGGCCGAGGGAACGAACGCCTTTGGAATTGGATCAGCTTCCGATCCTCGAAAGGATCTCGTTCGAGAAAGTCGCTTCATGGTGGCGGAAGGAAAAAGTCGACCTGTGTACGTTGACGCGATGCACGGCAACCATGGACCTCTTGACCGGGGGGCGGAACGTTTGGATGATGCGTCGCCCCGGGGAGATCGAGTCGATTCTGCCTGCCGGCGAGAAACTCGGTGACATCTACCTGGCCCGTTGGGACGGCGAGAACGTCTGGGTCGCCACGGAAAACGCCGGCCTAATCATCCTTTCGGCCCAGGGGCGCGTGGTCGCACGACTCGGCTCGGCCCAGGGGATGCCGCCCTTGGAAGTCGGCCAGGAGGCCAAGAACTCAAGAGGCTCGGGCTGGTTCTGCGGCCTTGGTGAACGCCTTTACCCGATTGCCCCAGGCCGGTGCATTGCGATCGGCACTTTCGGAGCCCACGAACGGGTGTGGTTCGGGCTGATCGAGCGAGACCCTCAGCAAAGCGGCGAAAAGGCATACCGGGTCAACGTCTTCTACCAGGCGACGAAGCTTCCCTCGCCGGCCGTGCTCGGGCCGACGCGCAAGACGCGGACGCCCGCCGGCGACGCCCAAGGCGGAGTCGAAATCTTCAATGTCAGCCGGATCGCTGCGTACTCCGCGTCGGGGTGCCCCGAGGACGCGCGCATTTTTGTGAACCGCTACTCTTGGAAGAACCACGATTGGCCGCTGCCGTTGGTGATCGACGTGAAGTCGCTCGGCGTTTCACAGAGCACCGATTTCCCGCCGTGGTTGGGCCATGCCGCGTATTCGGGCTGGAGAACCGACTACTACGTCTGCCCCAGCGGGCAGGTCCTGTACGCAGCGGACGACGGCATCTACTTGGCCACTCCACCCGGCGATTCCAAGGGCCGGTGGACCTTCAAGAACGTGTTCAAGTTTCAGCGGATGCCACACGCCCGGCCCGTGTCGGGAGACGAATCAAAGCCGATGCTGGTCGCCGATCACGGAAAGGTCTACTGCACGGCACCCCAGTGGCTCCAGATCGATCCCGAGACGTTCGTGTGCGAGCCTTTATCAAAGCAACCGCATCAGGTACGCGACTTTAATGTGGCCTACGCGGTTTCGGCCCATTATGGGCTGGTGACCTGGACCTACGGGGGCTGCGAGTTGCATCGCGTCGTACTCGATGCGCCCAAGCCCTCGGCCGAGGACTTGAAACGCGTCTACCCTTTCGTTCCAGAGAAATTGCAAGCATCGCACGGGCTGGCGATTTGCGAGATCGTCAGACATGGGGGCCATGTGGGGACTCCGCGAAAAACACGCCCTCCCAGGCACAATAGCGACGACAGGCTGCATGTCCTCATTCCCAGCACTTGGCGCGGTGGCGACGAAGGGCTTGGTTGCTTGAAAGACATTTACGAAAGAAGGATCGTCGTATGTCTCGACCATGCGCCGCTTACCGATGCCGCCATGCCGCACATCGCGCAACTTGCGCAACTCGAAAAGCTCAGCTTGGCAGGCACTCCAATCACAGCCAAGGGCATGGCCGCTCTCGGGGGCCACAAGTGGCTGCGGGAGTTGGCAATCGAGGCGCCCGCAGGGGCCGAGCAATGGGCGAATGACCTGCTGGCGTGCCTGAAAGGCCTGAACCTGCAAAATCTTTGGGAGCTAAGGCTCGAAGGACAAGGGTTCACGGACGCCAGCCTCAAGCAGCTTGTCGGGTTGCCGACGCGTCCCCGGCTGGTTCTCGTCGACACGGCGATCAGCGACGATGCGATAAGAACCTTGTGGAAAGATAAGAGGGGAATTCTTTCGTGGACCAGGGAGTGAGCCGGGCAGCCAGCAAGACGAAGCCATCGGGACCAGACAGTCGAACGACGCGCGGCGCACGGGTCACCGAGCAGATCGCCGCCAAGAACGCCCTGCAAGAGGCCGGGGCCTTAGTCGCTGTTCAAAAATAACTTAGCCGTTTATATCCAGGCATCTTCGTATTTTCCGGGGTTTCTTTGGGAATGGCTAAGTCCACGAAAACGAAACGGCTAAGTTATTTTTGAACAGCTCCTTAATCGCCGAGCGGATGCTGCCGAAGATCGTAGGGCCGGCGAAGCAAACTAAGGAAAGCAAGAAGAAATAGACAGGGAAATGACGGCGATATCCCTCTCTTAAATCGCAAAGTGAGTGATTTGCAACCCCTATCAGGAGACGAAAGAAATGAAAGTTGCGTTGGTACAATTGACTTTGGTCGTATCATCGTTGATCGGTTCCGGGACGGATGCCGCCGCGTCCGACTCGAAAAAGTCCCTGGCCGGCAATTCTGTGCCGCTCAGGGGACCTGGCTTCTGCATTGCGAGCGACGGCGGCATCTGGGCCTGCCGCGGCGACTTCGGCTTGGAACGATTTGACGGCGAGGCGTGGCGCGATACAAACACCTTCAAACGCGGTGGCCAACTCGCTCTCGACACGGACGTAAAATTCCGCTTGACGCCCTATTCGCTCGTTCCCGCACAGAACGGCTGGGTCTTGACCTACGTCGGCCACCGGGTAAGCGACTTGCACATTGAAAGCGGCATGCTCCTGAACCATTTGTTCTATCCCATATTCATGATGATGAATGGGCAAATCGGTGGCGGCTCGCCGAACTTTGAATTATGGATGGCCAGTTCAAGAGAGCGGTTCCTGGAGGCCTTTTCGCAGCCGCCGGCCAACCGTGCCTGGTTTACGCAACAAGCCCAAATTGCCCGCAAAGACAAGTCGGGGCGAGTCACGATCGGGGCAAAAGCCCTTATTCGCCCTGGAGTTGTGGTGGACAAAAAGAAGAACATCTGGGTTACTGCTGGTTTTACGGGGGCCGTCTTCACCAAGAAAGCCGGCATCTCGCTGCAAGTTCCACCCGATGACACAAAACCAGCCCGCAGCCCCGAGCCGAAAGCCGAAATCGATTTCTGCCATCTTGACGGGCCTGGACCGCGGTGCCCCATGAGCGTTTCTCTTGCTGGCGACGGCGAATACGTCCTCCTTTGCCTCGAAGACGGCAATACCTATTTTGCAAGCCTGACGCCCAAGGGAGAAGTCGATTTTCAGAAAGGGCCGAAGCTGTCGGCGTATAATTCCGAGCACTTCGAGCAGTGGCCGCTGCGCGATGCGCAGGGCGGATTGTGGCTTACTATTGATTGTGGACTGCACACCACGGCGGTACTCGGCACGTACCCGCCACCGTCAGCGGCTATCGTTCGCCGCATGAGCGGACCTGGCAAGGGGGAGGACTTCAAGGGCATGGGCATTCCGCGCATCGTTGATGCGTCGGGCTGCGTGTGGCTTGTTCCCCTCGGGGATTGCAAGAAAGACATGCCAAGCTTCTGGGCTCCCAGCGGAAAAACATTTCCTGTAAAGATTCCCCGACGCGCAAACACCGAGTTCTTTGTGGCCGGCGAAAAAGGCCATGTCTTCATCGAGACGGCCGATGGCCTTCAAGAGTACGTGGCTAATGACCCCGACGCGCCGACGGAATATGTCCCGGCGACGCTCTATCACCTTGAGGGCCTAGACGGAGAAAATGTATTGGACATACAGTACAGCAGTCTGGGTTATCTGGCGGTTGTTGGGCGGAAGAAGGACTGCTTTGGCGATGGCGGCTGCGCAATGCATCTGTATCCCATCGGTCCGACCCAATCCGTTCGCAAGGTGGCGCCGCGCGCCGTCGCAGTCGATTCGAGTGAGTCGAAACCCGCAGCAACGACGGCCAAGAAAAAGGCACCGCCTGTCGCGGCCCGACCCGTCGATGTACGCACTTGGCAGGACGCCACCGGGCAGTTCTCGCTGAAGGCATCCTTTCTCCGCTTCGGTGCGGGTGTCGTCACGCTTCGCAAGGAAGATGGCTCGACGCTCAAGGTGCCGATGGAAAAACTCAGCGACGAGGACCAGGAATATATCCGCAAGCGCGGACGATAGGGCCACGGGAAGACTTTCATTACGCACCACTGTCTGAGGATCGAATCATGAAAGGGATTAGCCTCCTACTGACTTTCATTCTCGTTGGCGTTTGCCATGGGGCCGATCAACACCCGGCCAAAGCCCCGCCAACAAATGGACCAACGGTTCAGGGAAAAACCCTTGCTGGGTGGGTGGTCCAGGCAAAGGGCGACACCCCAGCATTGCGGATTGTGGCTGCCAAGGCCCTTGGAGAAATAGGGCCGTCCGCCGTCCCTGTTCTTACGGATCTACTCAAAGACAAAGATGATACGGTTCGAGCGGCCGCTGCTTGGGCACTGGGAGAGATCGGTCCCGAGGCCACATCGGCAGTCCCCGCACTCGCGGAATCGCTCAAGGACAACGACGTTGCCTGGGCTGCGATCGAAGCTTTAGGGAAAATCGGTCTCGGGGCGAAGTCTGCCGTGCCTGCCCTCGCGGAATTACTTCAGGACAAACACTTTCGCCTGATCACTGCGGAAGCTCTGGGAAACATCGGTCCTGGGGCGAATGCCGCTGTTCCCGCCCTGGCAAAAGCACTTAAAGACGAAAGCAGGGACTTTCGGCTGATCGCCGTTGCGGCCCTGGGAAACATCGGTCCTGCGGCGAAGGCTGCCGTCTCGGACCTCGTGGAATCGCTCGAAGACGCGGATGTCCGGTGCGAAGCTGCCAAAGCCCTGGGAAAACTCGGTCCTGCAGCAAATGCGGCGGTTCCGGCCCTCGCCGAATTAATCCAGAATGAGGATGGCATGCGTCGCTACGCTGTGGAAGCCCTGGGAAAAATCGGCCCCGGAGCGAAGACCGCCGTCCCTGCCCTCGTGGAACTGCTCGACGATAAGGATAGGGAGGCCCGCAAGCGAGCTGCGTTGGCCTTGGGGAAGATCGGCCCCGAGGCAAAGGCGGCCATTCCGTCCCTCATCGAATTGCTCCGCGAGAAGGATCTGGACGAAGGGCCGTTTGGAAACGACGCCGCGGATGCCCTGGGGAAGATCGGTGCGGCCGCTATCCCATTTCTGACGAGTCTACTCGGTGACAACGATAAGAAGGTTCGGCAGCTTGCCGTTTCGGCCCTGGCAAAGACCGGGAAAGCAGCTATCCCTGCCCTCACCCCGTTGCTCAATGACAAGGATGACACGATTCGCAAGACCGCGGCCGAAGCGATGGGGAAGATCAAGAGTAAGAGAAGGTAAAGAACGCAAGAACCGGTTGCCGGATGGGTGGTTGGGTCGGGGGCCAGCGGTGCCGCGATTGACCACCAATTACAAGGAGCGTGTTCTGGAGAGAATAAACATGCGAACATTCAGTTTGTTGCCGGCTTTCGTGCTTATCGGCGTTTGTCTTGGGGCCGAACAAGAACCGGCCAAGACTCCGCCAACCATGGAAACAACAGGTCCAGCCCACGCCGGTATTTGCGTGGCGGTGCTGGGCTCGCAAACGGCGGGCATCGAGAAGCTCGTGCCGCTGGTCGAGTTACGTCTCGGAAACAACAAAGAGATCGCGCTCTTGGAACGGGAAAAGATCAAGGAAATCTTCCGCGAGCAGGAACTCGGTGCCTTGCTCACTGCCGAAGGGACCGCCAAACGTATCACCCTGGGAAAACTCCTCAAGGCTGATCTGCTGGTGATATTGCAGGGCGAGGAGAAGCCGCAGCCCCATGCTCGGGTCACGATCTGCGAAACGAAACAAGGTTTGCGGCTGTGCAACCGGCCCGTCGAGTTCTCCAAGAATATCGAGGCGGATGCCGATGCCGTGCTGCGTCTGGCCGAAAAGGCTGTCGAGAAACAGCAAAAACCGATCGTTGACATCGTGGCCGTTCCACCTTTCGTCAACAACACGCTGGCTTACGAGGGCGACCATCTGAAGGCCGCCTGCGCAAAGCTGATCGAAGAGATGCTCTTCGGTCGGCCGGGTGTGTTGGTTGTTGAGTTGGCCGAAGCGAAGGCAATCGCCCAGGAGTTGGCAATCGGCGGCGGGACCGTCGAGCGGCGGTTGCCGTTGTACCTGATGGGCGAGTATCGCCTGGAAGGGACCAACGAAAAGCGGAAGGTCCAGTTCAAGCTGGAACTGCTGCGGGGTGCGACCCGGGTGGACGCGTGTGCGCACGAGGCCACCAGCGTGGAGGCCTTTCCGAAAGAGGTCCAGGAGGCAGCCCGCAACATGCTCTCAAAGGCCCTGGGCCAAGCGGTCCAGCCACCCGACCTAGAGACGGAAGCCAAACAGTTGGCCCAACGTGCGAAGCTCTCCGCGCGCCTCGGAATTTGGGACGAGGCGCTCACGCTGACCGAATCGTCCTTGCTCTTGAAGCCCGATCAAATCGACTTGCACGGCGACGCAATCCACTACATGGACGCGTTGCTGTCGCAGATTGCGGGAAAAGAAAACAACACGAGCCCCTGGTATCAGGCGCCCCGAGACGGTGCCATGGACCGCATGGTCGCCGCTCTACTGCCCGCAAATCTCTTCCATGCCGAAATATACCTTAGTCACGTGAATCATGGCGGGTTCCAGTATCTGCCGATGCCGGGTATTTGTTGTGATCGAACGCAACTAAGGACGCAAAATGCAGCCACGCAGAAAGAATTCGAGCGAGAGAAGGTTCGCTTCGAGCCCGTGATGGCGATGTGCCGGCACGTGCTGGAAGCCCAGGCCGCGGCCCGAGATCCGCATCCGACAATCCACTTGTTCTCCTTCACCCATTTGCCCATCAACGGATTCAAGGGGGCAACCGATTGGCGTGGGGAATTGTACGAACGACTTTCGCCTCAGATCCGGGCCGACAGCCTGACATTGCTCGAGAAATTCAGCTATTTCAAGGGGGACGGGTTTAGCAGCTACCAAGACATACTGGGGGCGATCCCCACCGAGGACGGCGCCAATGGGATCCATTTCCTGCGGAAACTTGCCGCTGTGCCCTTTCTCCGTCGCGCAGTGGATACCTCGATTCGCTCTTGCATTTCGGGGGAATGTCTTCGAATTCTCATGGAACGAACAGACAAGGCGATGCTCTGCACCAAGCTCATATCATCCGGCATTGGGCGGGTTCCGGTACGTGTTGAGAAACAGGAAACGGCCGACATATCCTTCCATATCATCAAGGGGACGCCCGCGCTCGATCACTGCTTGCCGACACTTGCGGGAATCGACCTTTTCATGGGTGGCGATGCGCTCTATCTCGTGACGAAGAAGGGGGAATTCCTTCGCTTGCCGGAGCCTTTGCAGCCACCCGAGCATCTGGGTGACCCAAAGCATGGAAACATCTGCTTCGACGGTCGCTTCATCTGGGTGGGCCAACACGACCCCGATCGATCCTTAGCGGTCATCGAGCCGACTTCCCAACGAATCTGGCGATTCACGGCCGGCGACGAACTGCCGCCGATGAACGCGTGTTGCCTCGCCCCCCTAGCGCCCGGCAAAGTCTGCGTGGCCGGATACTTCGGCCGTACCTGGTGCGCGATCGCGACATTCGACCGGGAAAAAGGCAAATCGCTCAACGTCTTCTTCGAGGCGAAGGAGGTTTTTGACTCGCGCCATATCTACGGTCCCACCAATCCCAATTTTCACGTCGCCATGAATGTGGGAGCCTTGACCACCATCACGGCGACCAGCCGGGACGGCAAACCGCCCGAACAAAGAGTTTACCTAGTCGACGATATCAGTCGCGGCCTGTTAATCGACCCACGGAAGTGTGTGGTTGAAAGAGTTGTTCCTGGAGCGCGCCGGCGGAACCTCTACAGTGTCTCGGATGGATCGCTCTACTGGTCCATGGAAGGCAAGCCGGGCCCCATGCGCCGCTTCGGTTTCCCGGACTTCAAACTGGAAACTGTTCATGCCGACGGGCGGTTCGGCCCCTCGGTCTTCTATAACGGACGCATTTATATGTGGAATGGATCTTTGTCCGTGGCCCAGGGCTTCAAGGAAGAGTTCAAAGAGCTAAAAGGAACGCTACCGGTTACGGGCGATTTTGGGGAAATCATTCATCCCTGCGTGAGCCAGCACTACGGCCTTGTTCTCTTTGCCGGGGGCAAGTGCGTTCAGATCGGCCTTGAAAAGCCCGAGATCGCCTCCTTGCCGGCCAATCCGCAGATCGAACTGAAACTAAGTCCGGCGGACGCGATTGCGGAGATCGAGTCCCGCGGCGGTCGGGTATTGCTCGACGAAAACGCTCCCGGTAGGCCGGTAATTGCCGTGCAATTCTCCGGTTATAGCGTCAACGACGCCGTAGTTGCCCATCTCCACGCGTTCCCGGAGCTTCGCTCGCTAAGGATCAATACGTTCACGATCACCGATGCCGGCTTGGCTCGCCTCAAGGGCCTTGCGAAGCTTCAATCACTCAGCCTCGACTTGTGCGACATCACCGACGCCGGCCTAGGCAATCTCCAAGAACTCCCTCAACTCACGACACTGGAACTGCTCCACACCAATAGGATTACGGCCCGCGGAATCGCCCATCTCGCGCGGTTGAAGAATCTCCGCTCGCTGACCTTGGCGATTCGCGACCTCAACAATACGGCCGTGGCGAGACTCGGGGCCTTGACCAATATCGAGACCTTGCAACTGTGGTGGACGTCAATCAACGACGCCGGATTGGCAAGCCTCAAGAACTTGCCTCGCTTGCGATCGCTGGAGATTGGAGACAGCCCCATCACCGGTGCCGGATTAGCGCACTTGAAGGATCTGGCTTCGCTCGAATCCGTGAACCTGACGTTCTGCAATATCGGTGACGCTGACCTCGCGCACCTGAAACAATTGCCCAAACTGCGCATGCTCGACCTTACGTGGACCAATATCACCGACGCCGGGATGGAACATATCGCAGGGTGCGTACAACTCGAATCGCTGAGCCTGAACGACACCCAAGTCAGCGACCTAGGATTGAAGCACTTGGCGGCACTCCATCGACTTCGATCGTTAGAGCTGCAAGGTACGCAAGTCACGGACGCGGGAGTCGCATTCCTCTGCGAATTGAGCCAACTGCACACCTTGAACGTGGGGCTCACGGCAATTACCGACGCCGGCCTTGAAGGCCTGACCAGAATACCAGGCATCCAGTCGCTCAACTTGTACGGAACGCGCATTACTGATGCCGGTCTGGAACCCCTACAACGGCTGACTCGCCTCGAATCGCTGAACCTGGGGCACACCCGAGTCACCGACGCGGGAGTTGCATTCCTGGTGCCACTTTCGCAACTCAACACGCTAAAGCTAGAGAAGTGTAGGAAAGTGACCGACTCCAGCCTTGTGCCTATTAGCCGGCTGCTCAAGCTCCAATCCCTGGACATCAGGAACACCGCGCTTGGGGATCAACCGCAAGGCATCATGAATGCAATGCCGCAAGTCGACGTGCGTTACCGATACTGAGAGCGTAACAGCGGACGGCCAGCGACCGTGCTTGGCTGGAAACGTGGAAACGGTGGAAACGGGGTCGGGTTTCATTTCGGTTGTAGGAGCGTCGAGTTGCTTGCGCCCTGATGCAAGGCTGTTGCGATTGTACTTGAATGGAGCTATTTCTCTCATGCGAATGATTGCTTTCGATCCCATTTTCTGTTGTAAGTCCGCTCGGCTGGGAATGCGGTGCATCGCAATTGCGTTGTCGGCCATTCTGCTGCCGTGCCATCCAACATGCGCCGAAACCCGCGTGGCCGTCATCGCCTCGCAGGGGGCGAGTGTCGAGAAGGTCGTGCCCCTGGTCGAGCTGCGGCTGGGACAGAAGAAGGATATCGTGCTCCTGGAACGGGAAAATGTCAAGAAAGTCCTTCGCGAACAGGAGCTTTCCGCTCTTACGGCGGCCGAAGGGACCGCCAAACGGATCGCCCTGGGAAAACTCCTCAAGGCCGATCTACTTGTGGCGATCCGCGGCCAAGAAAAGCCCGCGCCGCAGGTTGAGATCATCGTGTGTGAGACGCGGCACGGATTGCGGCTCTGCCACGCGGCGATGCCCAGCGCCGATCCCGAGACCACCGCCACGGCCATCGTAAAGCTGGTTGAGCAGGCATTGGTGAAGCATGAGGGGCAGATCAAGGAGATCGTGGCCGTTCCGCCGCTGGTGAGTAACGATCTGGGCTTCGAGTCGCAGGCACTGCAAAAGCCCCTGGCCTGCTTGATCCAGCAGGCGCTCGTCGCCCGCTCCGGGTTGCTTGTCGTCGAGTTGGAGGAGGCCAAGGCGATCTCCGAGGAGTTGGCCGCCACCGGCGGAGAAATCCAGCGCCCCCTGCCGCTATACCTCTTGGGTGAGTTCCGCCATCAGGGTTTTGGACCCGAGGCGAAGCTTTCCGTGGTATTAACGCTCAAGCGGGGCTCACGGGAACTGGAGCAGCGCACACTTGCCGAACTGCCGACAGGCGATGTTGCCCAGCGCCTGCGGAGCGACGCGACGGCCATGATCGACAAGGCGGTGGGCACGGCGGTCGCGCCCCCGGACGCGACGGCCGAGGCGCGGCAGTTGGCCGAAGCCGCGCGGAGGATGTTCGAGCTGGCCAGCTTCCTGGAATGCGTGGACCTTGCCGAAGCATCGTTGCTGCTGAAGCCCGAGGACGCCGACCTCCATCGCATCGCGGCCCAGGCATTGAGTGAGCACCTCACCCTGCTGTACGTCCGGCCCGGGGCGCCGGCGGACTTCGGGCAAAAGAATGAGGCATTGTACCGGCGGATGGCGCCGCACGTCGAGTCCTTCATGCTCCGCTTGCCAGTCCGGCATCGCGATTTCCTCATCATTGGCCTCTTCACGCACTACCCCGACAAGAAGGCAATGTGCGACATGATGCTCCGCGTGCTTGCGGCGAAGCAGAAGACGAAAATGCATGACGACACGCTCAACCTCTGCTCGCACTGCGTTGATAAATGCGTGGCCAAGCTCCCTGAAGATGAGCAGTATCGCTGGAAACTGGCGGCGGCGCAGGCATGGCCGGTGGAACGGGTCAGCCGCAACGGGCTCATCACGCTGATTAGCATGCTCACCTATGGAGACCGAAGCGGCGACCTACCGCGGATGCGCAATACGATCAAGGCGCTGCGGACCTCCGAGAACCCTCTGTGCAATGCGGCCGCCGACGTTATGGAGCGGCGTCTAAACGAGGGCCGCCATGTCAACGACTGGTCCGACGACCCTCCGAAGGTTCAGAACTATACACCGCCGCCCGAGCCGGATCCGGTCAAGGACGGCCCGGAGGCGCACCTATTGCTGGCCAACCTGAAGGGCAAGGCCGACGATTGGATGCCCGCCGGACGCGTGCTGGACGAGCGGCGAAGCGGCAAGGAGCTTGCGGTTTCCGGCGGCCGGATTCCGCCTTTTGCCGAAATCCACGACTTCCTCTACGCCTACATGACCGACCTGGGCAGCTTCGACGGGCGGCTGAACTGGTTCGTCCAGCGGTCCACACGGCCACTGACCAAGCGCGAGGCGCCCGACGAGCCGCCGCGGGTGCTCGTTGTCGATCCGGCGACGGGCCAGTCTTGGACGATGTCCCAGGAGGATGGCGTCCCATCGACGCCGCTGATCGCCGCGACGGCCGTGCCGCTCGGGCCAGGGAAGGCGTGCATCGTGGGGGCCTTCGGCGAGTGGCGAAAGACGGGAAGCTGGATCGCGATTGCCGAAGTGAAGCCAGGCACCGGCAAAAAGTCCTTCCGCGTCATCCACGAGGCACAGAAGTTCCCCGCGCCGGGGAAGGAGGGGGACTGGAGCGATCCGCACCGCGGCTTCATGTCCGCGCGGGGATATGTCCTGGTTGATTCGTCGCCCGGCGGCGGCAAGCGGCACATCGCCTTCGAGCGCGGCGGCCAGGTTCCCTTCCTGCTGGTCGATCCGGAAACCTTAACCGTGCGGGTCGCCGCCGCGGCGCCCGACCCCGTCTTCCCCGGTTTCCCCGTGGGTCGTCAGGACGGGATATACTGGATCGACATGGACAAGGGCGGCAGTTACTCGGTGCGGCGCTTCGGACCGCCCGACTTCAAGGTCGAACGAAGTCCGGTCGCCAGCGCCCGAGGCAGCCTGACGTTCCACGGGCAGTGGAGCGTCCTGGTGGACGTGCGCTCCGACGTCTGGGTTGCCCGCAATCCGATGGGGGAGTTTCGCCGCCTCCGAACCGTTTTCGATAGGCCGAAAGACCACCGCATGGACTTCGACATGTTCCACGTCCTGTCGACGCGGCAGTTCGGCTTGCTCGGTTACGACTATTACTATCTGTTCCAAATCAAGCTGCCCTCGGACGAGGAACTCGCCGCGCTATTGGACTCGAAGCGCGGCGGGCGCTAACGGGAGAAATTGATGGCACGACTGCGAATCATCGCCTGTATCTTCGCTCTGTTTCTGGGCGGCCGAGCCGTGGCCGAGCCCCGCGTAGCGGTGATCGGCTCGCCGAGTGCCGGAGTGGAGAAACTCCTGCCCCTGGTCGAGCTGCGGCTCGCCAAGCAACCAGGGCTGGCTCTATTGGAGCGCGAGAAGATCAGCGAGGTCTTTCGCGAGCAGGAGCTCTCTGCCCTGACCGCGGCCGAAGGGACGGCCAAGCGCGTCGCGCTGGGCAAGCTGCTCAAGGCCGACGTGCTGGTGGTGCTGCGCGGAGAGGAAAAGCCAATACCACACGCGTGGGTCGTGATCTGCGAGACCAGGCAGGGACTGCGTCTGTGCAATCAGCCCGTCGAGTGTGGCACGAAGGTCGAGGACCGTGCAGAGGCCGTCCTAAAGCTGGTTGAGCGGGCATTGGCGAAGCATGGCGGGCAGATCAAGGAGATTGTGGCCGTTCCGCCGCTGGTGAGCAACGACCTGGGCTTCGAGTCGCAGGCACAGCAAAAGCCGCTGGCCAACGTGATCGAACAGTCGCTGTTGACCCGCCCGCAGGTTCTTTCTGTCGAGCTGGCCGAGGCCAAGGCCGTTGCCGATGAACTGGCGGTCAGTGGCGACGAGGACATTCAGCGAAGACTGCCGCTCTATCTGATTGGCGAGTTCCGACACCAGGAGAATGGCACCAACGTCAAGCTTACCTTCCACTTGAAACTCATGCGAGGACAGAAGCTCGTGGGCGAACGCGAGTTGAAGGATGTCGTGCCTGCGGATCTGGCAAATGCGTTACGGCGGGAGGCGGCCTTCCTGTTGGACAAAGCGATGGAAACCACGGCGATGCTGCCCGATCCGGCGACTGAGGCCCAGCAACTGGCCCAGCGGGCGATCGTCTTGTACCAGCTCATGAACTTCTGCGAATGTCTGGAACTCTGCGAGGCCAGCCTCTTGCTGAAGCCCGATCAGACCGACATCCACCGCCTGGCGGCCCACTCGGCGGGGATGCACGTCAGCATGCTCTTGCGGAAGGCGGCCGACAAACCGGTGCCTTACGGTGTGGAACGACTGAAGCAGGCGATCATGCACGAGAATGCGGATACGCTCCGCCGCGGCCTGCCGCACCTGGAATACTTCATGGAACATGCGGCCATTTCCGCCACGCGGGACCGCGTGCTGATCTTAGGCTACTTCCAGTGCTGCCAGGAGATCAAGGAAATCCGCCCGATGGTGCTGCGGGTCTTGGCGGCCAAGCTGAAGGCCGGCGTGAACGACGACACGATCATGTTCGTGCGACGCTTTCGTCCGTGGGGTTTTCAGGGCATGACGGCCGACGAGATCCTCCGCTGGAAGCTGGAGGCGGCCAAGGCATGGCCCAGGGCCGACGCCCAAGGTATTTTGAACCTCGTGGACGTGGTAACCTATGGCACCGATGGCAGCGATAGCCCAGAACTGCGGGAGATCTGCAAACGCCTACGGGAGATTTCCAACCCGGCCGGTCCCGGAGCGGCCGAGTTCATGGAGATCCGCTGGCGTGCGGGCCATGTTGCGAATCCCGACGTACTTGCGATTCTTCGCGTCAGGAGCCGGGGACCTTTTGCTGTACGACACGAAGACTGGCCGCATGCTGAAAGTGGTGCTCCCGCCGGACAAAGAACTGGCGGTCGTGCTGGCCGATAAGGCGAGCGTTCCTCAATAAATGCGTGACTGAAAGGCGACGGTTAGGACCGGCGCATCAATAAGTGTCGCAAGAAAAGTAGCAGGCACACTCCGTG
>JBAWVO010000095.1:0-20048 GCA_037147235.1 Planctomycetota bacterium
CATGTACCCCGGAAAAACGCGGGAAATTCGCTACGCAAAACGGGATTGCACCCGTCAGTGACCGCGAGTTCTACCTCGACCTCCTCTTCTACCACCTGCATCTTCGTTGCTTTGTCGTTGTGGACTTGAAAAAGGGCGATTTCAAACCTGAGTATGCGGGCAAGATGAATTTCTACTGTTCCGTCGTGGACGAGCAACTCCGCCACCCGCAAGACGCGCCCACGCTGGGACTCATTCTCTGTCAGACCAAGGACCGCATCCTTGCCGAGTATGCCCTGCGCGACATCCACAAGCCCATCGGCATTGCCGACTATGAACTCACCCGCGCCCTGCCCCAGGCACTCGCCTCCAGCCTCCCCAGTATCGAGGCAATCGAAGCCGAACTGTCCCGTGATCTCGAAACCGAGGAGAACCAGGCTGACCCAATCGCGCCGGAAGGAGGCGACGCATGAGCTTCCCGCGATACTCGAAATGCATAGGCATCGGCGCGGAATGGCTTGGGAAGGTATCGGAGCATTCGCACAAATTGAGCCGCAGCCAAATTGGTTCCAGCTTGCCACGAAAAGGTGCGATGCTGTCGCACCTTTTGAGTTGGTCTCAATACCTCCAAATCGCAGAAGAACGCTCCCATACGGATAACCCATGAACGACTACGACGCCCTGTTCCAATCCGTCTGCGGCATTGCCAAACGATTCCAATCGCTGAATAAGCGGGCAGTGCGGGAATACACGCCTGTCGTCGAGGGCATACTGCGTTCCCGTAGCCGCGACATCCGACACATTGAGCATACGCTTGACGGGCTGCTCGACTTTTGCGGCTACGAGCCTGCACTCCTTCTCTATAAGAGGCTCTGCCGCCATTATTGGGAAATTGATCCCGTCGCTACCGCCAGCTACGTCTTCGCTTACCGTGAAATGTGGGACTCGGAAGAGACCGAGGAGAACCAAGCTGACCCAGTCGCACCGGAAGGAGGCGACGCATGAGCTTCCCTCGATACCCGAAATACAAGGACAGTGGCGTGGAATGGCTGGGAGAAGTGCCGGAGCATTGGCGAACATTCCCGCTGAAAGCTGTCTCTACCCATAATGACGACGTACTGGATGAAACCACTGAGCCCGACACGGAAATCGCTTATGTCGATATTTCCAGCGTGGACGGGGTCAACGGCATCAACGCAAAAGAGACCATGCTATTCTCAGCCGCACCATCGAGAGCACGGCGGCGAGTCAAGCATGGCGATGTGATCGTCTCAACCGTCCGCACTTATCTTAAATCCATCGCCAGAATATGTGACCCAGAAGAGAACCTCATTGTCTCCACTGGTTTCGCTGTGATTCGGCCACGAGGCGAACTGACGTCTGACTTTTTAGGGTGCTTGGTATTCGCCAGTTATTTCGTTGAACAGGTCATCGCCCGCTCAACCGGCGTGAGTTACCCGGCAATCAATGCGAGCGAACTGGTCGCGATTCCGGTGCCGATTCCACCCCTCCACGAGCAAACCCTCATTTCCGCCTTTCTCGACCAGGAGACGGCGAAGATTGATGATCTGGTGGGGGAACAGCGGCGGCTGATCGAACTGCTGAAGGAAAAACGCCAGGCCGTCATCTCCCACGCCGTCACCAAGGGACTGAACCCCCACGCCCCCATGAAGCCTTCCGGCATCGAATGGCTCGGGGACGTGCCGGAGCATTGGAAAATTACGCCGCTGAAATGGCTGACCGATCCTGACCGACCAATCATGTACGGTATCGTTTTACCGGGGCCTGATGTAGGTGAAGGTATTCCGATCCTAAAGGGAGGTAATGTCAGGCCGTCTCGAATGAACCTCCAGTCAATGGCACGAACGACCCAGGAAATCGAGACCCCGTATGCGCGGGCAAGGCTCAAAGCGGGAGACCTCGTTTATTCCATTCGGGGATCAATCGGAGACTGCGAGCCAGTGCCAGCAGAACTTGAGGGATCAAATATCACTCAGGATGTGGCCAGAGTGGCAATTGCTAACGGCGTTTGTGCCTCTTGGGCAAGGTGGGCACTCTTGGCATCCGCTATACGAGACGACTTGGCCTGCGGCAGTCTTGGAGCGGCAGTGCGCGGCATCAACATCTTTGACCTGAAGCGAGCCAATATTCCTACACCGCCGCCCGGTGAACAGGCCGCCATTACGGCTTTCGTCAACACTGAGACCGCCAAACTCGACACTCTCACCGCTGAAGCCCAGCGTGCCATCGATCTACTGCAAGAACGCCGGACGGCGTTGATTTCCGCCGCCGTCACCGGTAAAATCGACATTCGCGAATTTGCTCAATAGGAGATCAAAATATGCCTGACTATCTGAACGATCAACAATTTGATTCCGAACTGGTTATCGGATTGGTCAGCGCGGTGGGTTCGGAGACTAAATTGGTCATCGACCTCCTCAAGGAAAACATGAGTTGCGCAGGCTACGACGTGCTCATCGTGAAGGTCTCTCTCGACGTCATCCCTCTCCTTGTCGATGTGGTGCCGCACGAAAACGATAAGTACCAACGTATAAGCAAGTTAATGGACGCTGGCAATCTAGCTCGCGAGAAGACATCAGACGATGCTATCTTGGCGTTAGGGGCAGCCTCACGCATTTTTGCTGAACGCAAGAGTAAAGAGAACGAGCTACCTACGGCGTTGCGCAAGACCGCGATCATTATCGATTCTTTGAAACGGCCGGAAGAAGTGGAAAGGCTGCGGATCATTTACCCTTCCGGCTTCCTCCTGATGGGAGTTCACGAGGAGGAAAGTCGGCGGCTAGAACACTTGACGGTAAACCAAGGGATATCGAAGGAGAACGCGCAGGATCTGATTCAACGCGACAGCGAGGAAAGCAAGATCGAGCACGGACAACGAGTTAATAAAACATTTCACCTTGCGGATTTCTTCGTGTGGATTTCTGACAGCCACGATCGCTTGCGATACGATGTCAAACGCATCGTGGAACTTTGGTTCGGAAATCCGTTCATTACCCCCACCTTTGACGAACATGCGATGTTCTTGGCCTACTCATCTGGGCTGCGGTCGGCCGATCTGTCGCGCCAAGTTGGCGCTGTCGTCGCACGCGATTCGCAGATTCTCGCAACCGGGGCGAACGATTGCCCGCAAGCGGGCGGAGGACTCTATTGGCCGACGCGACAAGAGAATGGTTGCATTGGCGATGCGCCGCTAGGCAGAGACTATATGCGACCCGACGGGGATTCAAACCGGGTAGAGCAGAATCGGATAATTGAAAAGATCGTAGGGGATGGAAAGAACGACGCTTACGGGCTGGACGAGGAAAAATTGCGTAAGCTCCTGCAAAGGAGCCGCATTCGCGATCTGACGGAATATGGCCGGGTTGTACATGCGGAAATGGAGGCTCTTTTGAGTTGCGCAAGGAATGGGCTTTCAACCGTGGGCGCAACGCTTTACAGTACCACTTTTCCATGCCACAATTGCGCAAAGCACATAATTGCGGCTGGAATTGTGAGGGTAGTTTACGTCGAACCGTATCCGAAGAGCAAAACATTAGAATTCCATGATGACTCAATTGCGACAAGGAAGTCTAGTGAACACAGAAAGCCTGGGGCGGCTGTGGTATTTGAGTCGTTTGTGGGAGTTGGCCCGAGGCGATTTTTCGACCTCTTTTCGATGCGACTGGGCTCGACCTACGCACTGGTCCGAAAAGATAATGAATCAGGGAAACGGTTAAGCTGGAGTATCGAAAGTGCGCAGCTTCGGATTCAAATGAAACCCGTCTCATACTTAGAGCTTGAAGCACAGGCGTGTGCCTTGTTCGGTGAGAGATCTGGTTAGAAAAGATCAAGCCAGAAAAGATCAAGCAGATAAACCCATGAAGGGAAACGAAGGGATAAAACCATGAAGGAAAACGAAATCCGCCAACAAATCCAAATCGCCGTCAATCTCGTTAAGACTTGGCCGGCCTGGAAACAGAACATCTTAATCCAAAGCGAGCAGCCCACAGTAAGAGTGCCGCGAACCCCAGTGAACAATCAGGCGACCACAAGCGAGAAGCACGAGATCAGCAAGTGATCTTCCGCATGGTCTTGAATTTTCGTTGTGAATGACCATGCACCAAGAAATTTGCTTAGAAACCGAGATTTGCCAGCACCTCGCCGACCACGACTGGCTCTATGCTGAGGGGGACGCGACAGGCTATGATCGGGCACGGGCACTCTTCCCAGCCGACGTGCTGGCCTGGGTGCAGGCCACGCAGCCGAAAGCCTGGGAAACTCTCACCAAGAACCACGGTATCCAAGCCGGTGAAACGCTGCTGGCCCGCCTGCGGGATCAGCTCGACCAGCGAGGTACGCTGGACGTGCTTCGGCACGGCATCGAGATGCTGGGGTTGAAGCAGCCGCTCAAGCTGGCACAATTCAAACCGTCGCTGGCCATCAATGCTGACATCCTGGTCCGCTACGCCGCCAACCGGCTGCGGGTGGTGCGGCAGGTGCGGTATTCCCTGCACAATGAGAACTGCATCGACCTCGTACTCTTCCTCAACGGCATCCCGGTGGCCACGGTGGAGCTGAAGACGGACTTCACCCAGTGCATCGGCGACGCAATCGACCAGTATCGCTTTGACCGTCTGCCAAGCTCCAAGGGGCAGGCCCCCGAGCCGCTGCTTTCCTTTCCCCGTGGGGCACTCGTGCATTTTGCCGTGAGCAACAATGAAGTCTACATGGTGACCAAGCTGGACGGCCCCGCCACGGACTTCCTGCCTTTCAACCAGGGCGACAACGGCGCGGCAGGCAATCCGGTGAACCCGAAGGGCGGCCACCGCACGGCCTATCTCTGGGAGCAGGTGTGGGAACGCGAAAGCTGGCTGGAAATCCTGGGCCGCTATATTATCGCCCAACGGGACAAGAAGAAGCAGATCGCCAAAATCATCTTCCCTCGCTATCATCAACTCGACGTAACCCGCAAGCTACTGATAGCCGTACTGGAAGAAGGGCCGGGCGGCAAGTATCTCGTCCAGCACTCGGCAGGCTCGGGCAAGACGAACTCCATCGCCTGGACCGCACACTTTCTGGCCGACCTGCACGACGCACAGGGCAAGAAAATCTTCGATACCGTGTTGGTCGTCTCGGACCGCACGGTAATTGACTCTCAGCTCCAGGAGGCGATCTTCGACTTTGAGCGGACGAGCGGCGTGGTGGCAACGATCAAGGGGAACGACGGCAGCAAGAGCAAGGAGCTGGCGGCTGCGCTCAACGGTTCCAAAAAGATCGTGGTCTGCACGATCCAGACGTTTCCCTATGCCCTGGAAGCCGTGCGGAAGCTAGCTGCCACTCAGGGAAAGAGGTTCGCGGTAATCGCCGACGAGGCGCACAGCTCGCAGACCGGCGAAGCGGCGGCGAAACTGAAGGCGGTGCTGAGTCCCGAAGAGCTAGCGGAACTGGCAGACGGCGGCGAAATCAGTACCGAAGACATTCTTGCGGCGCAGATGACAACACGGGCCGACGATGGCGGCACCACGTTCGTTGCGTTCACGGCGACGCCGAAGAACAAGACGATCGAGATTTTCGGCACCCGCCCCGATCCCTCGCGAAAACCGGCGAAGGACAATGTGCCTTATCCGTTCCACGTCTATTCCATGCAGCAGGCCATCGAGGAGAAGTTCATCCTCGACGTATTGCAGAACTACACGTCCTACAAGCTCGCCTTCAAGTTGGCGCACGACGGGAAGGACTACGACGAGAAAACGGTGGAGCGGAGCGCGGCGATGAAGGGGATCATGGGCTGGGTACGGCTACACCCTTACAATATCGCGCAGAAGGTCCAGATCGTGGTGGAACATTTCCGCACGTACGTCGTCCCGCTGCTCGACGGCAAGGCCAAGGCGATGGTGGTGGTGGCCAGCCGCGTGGAGGCGGTTCGCTGGCAACTGGCGATTGACAAATACATCAAGGACCGTGGCTACTCGATGCGGACGCTGGTGGCCTTTTCCGGTGAAGTGACCGACAAGGAATCTGGCCCCGATGGTTTCACGGAGAACAGCCAGACCTTGAATCCCAACCTGAAAGGCCGCGACATCCGCGAGGCATTCAAAGGCGACGAGTATCAGATCCTGCTCGTGGCCAATAAATTCCAGACCGGCTTCGACCAGCCGCTGCTCTGTGGGATGTACGTGGACAAGCGGCTGGCGGGCATCCAGGCTGTGCAGACGCTCTCCCGCCTGAACCGAGCCTATCCCGGCAAGGATACGACCTATGTGCTGGATTTCGTCAACGACACCGAGGAAGTCCTCGCCGCCTTCAAGACCTACCACACCACGGCGGAACTTTCGGCGACCACCGACCCGAACCTCGTCTATGATCTTCGCGCCAATCTGGACGCCGCCGGGCACTACGATAATTTTGAGGTGGATCGGGTGGTGGAAGCAGAATTGAAGGGCATGATGCAGAAGGGCGCGAAGCAGAGCGAATTGGTCGCTGCGCTGGAGCCGGTGGTGGATCGCCTCATCAAACGCTACAAGGCCGCACAGGCAGCATTGAAGGCCGCCAAGGAGAAGAAGGACGACAAAGCCACCAAGGCCGCACAGAACGAGCTGGACGCCTTGGTTTTATTCAAGCATAACATGGGTGCGTACATCCGCCTCTACACCTTCCTCTCCCAGATATTCGACTACGGCAATACGGATGTCGAGAAGCGGGCCATTTTTTACAAACGGTTGATACCGCTGCTGGAGTTTGGCCGCGAGCGCGAGGGGATCGACCTCTCGAAGGTGGTGCTGACGCATCACAACCTGAAAAATCGTGGCAAGCAGGCCATGCCGCTAAGCGAGGGGGGAACGCCCAAACTAGCTCCGATCACCGAAGCGGGCAGCGGGAGCGTGCAGGAAAAGGAGAAAGCGTTGCTCGATGCGATCATTCAGAAGGTCAACGACCTATTCAAAGGCGAGCTTACCGATCAAGACAAGCTGGTTTACGTGAACAACGTCATTAAGGGGAAGCTGCTGGAGTCGGAAACACTGCGCCAGCAGGCGGCAAACAACACCAAGGAGCAGTTCGCCAATTCGCCCGACCTGAAAACCGAGCTTCTGAATGCCATCATGGGCGCACTCGACGCGCACACCACCATGAGCACGCAGGCCCTGAATTCAGAGATCGTGCAGCGTGGCCTGAAAGATATTCTGCTCAACAATGCGGGGCTTTACGAAACACTGCGGGCTAAAGTCGCCGGCTGAGCAGCCGATATGATGATTGACGTACCAACTCATGGCTGTCCATTGGGCATTGTCGATGGGCAGCCTCGGCCGGTTCATTCGCCTTCCGCCCGGAACGAATAGACTTTGATGGAAACCGACAAGAGATGGACGATCCAGGGCCGACTGTCCCGAGAGAATCCAGAAGCCCGAAATTTGAAGGGGTAATCACCCCGCAAAAGTCAATTTTTTTATCCGTTCGTTTGGAGCAAGATCGTGACCGTGGTCGTTGTCGCCGAGAAGCCGTCGGTTGCGCGTGATATTGCGCAGGTGGTCGGCGCGCGGACAGGGGCACAGGGCTGGCTGCAAGGTAATGGATACGTGATCACGTGGGCGATCGGACACCTCGTGGGATTGGCACAGCCACACGAGATAGATCCCGCATGGAAGGCGTGGCGTGCGGAGTCACTGCCAATGCTGCCCGAAAAGTGGCCGCTTGCCGTGCTCGATTCCACAAAGGCTCAGTTTCGCACCGTCAAGAAGCTCATTTCGGCCCGCGAGGTCGAATATGTGGTTTGTGCCACGGACGCAGGGCGCGAGGGCGAGCTGATTTTCCGCTTCATTTATGAGGCAGCGGGGTGCCGCAAACCGGTGCGACGGTTGTGGATTTCGTCGCTTACCCCCGGCGCGATCAAGGCCGGGCTTCAGGTGATGAAGGACGGTCGCGTGTATGACTCATTGGCAGCGGCGGCCCGCGGCCGGGCTCAAGCGGATTGGCTGGTCGGAATGAATCTATCGCGAGCGTACACGATCTCGCATGGCGATACCCTCTCCGTAGGCCGGGTGCAGACGCCGACGTTGGCGATGCTCGTCGAACGCGAAAAGGAGATCCGTGCATTCGTCCCCGAGACGTACTTTGAAGTCCTCGGTACCTTTGGTATCACGCCCTATACGGGCACATGGTTCAAGCCCGGTGCAGCTCCGTCCAGCGAGTCCAAACGGCTCCCGCCCGACGAACAGAACGCGCGGGCCATCGTTGACCGTGTGAAGCTCGCCGGCCGAGGGATCATCGAGTCCATGACGCAGGATAATCGGCGAATGCCGCCCCCACTGCTCTACGATCTCACCGAGTTGCAGCGGCACGCCAACCGTCTTTGGGGGTTCAGTGCGAAGCGGACGCTCGAAGTCGCGCAGGCATTGTATGAATCAAAGAAACTCATCAGCTATCCTCGCACCGACAGCAGGCACTTATCGGCGGACGTCGCCGCCACGCTGTTGCAGGTGGTGCAGGCAATCCGAAGTTCCTACGAGGAGCAGATTGCCGACGGCACGGGCACACGCATGCTGGGGCGGCGGTATGTAGACGATGCAAGTGTTACGGATCACCATGCGATCATCCCGACGACGACGGACCCGACTCGGGTTTCGCTCAATAGCGATGAACGGCGAATCTACGATCTTATTTGCCGGCGGCTGTTGATGGCGTGGCACGAGGAGCACATCTGGGCGGTGACCACGGTCATTACGGCGGTGACGTCACGCCAAACCACCCGTGCCGCCAAACCCTCCACGGTCTCTGGCACCGATACCATCATCGACCGCTTTCACACGATTGGCACCGCCGTAGTCCAGCCCGGATGGAAAGTGCTGGACATTGCCACACGCCAAAAGGATGGCGACGCCGACGAGCAAACCCTTCCAGCGGGCCTCGCCAAAAACGCATCCCAACCCGTGCGCGACGTGATCCTGGAGGAAAAACAGACCCGCCCCCCTAAACGGTTCAACGACGCGACTTTGCTGACCGCGATGGAGACGGCAGGCAAGTCGCTCGACGACAAGGAACTTTCGCGGGCCATGAAGGATTGCGGGCTTGGCACGCCCGCGACACGCGCGGCGATTATTGAGACCCTGATCACGCGTGAATACATCGTTCGAGACGGCAAGGCACTGCAATCCACCGACAAGGGCATCCGGCTGATCGACGCAGTCCATCCCGACGTTAAGAGCCCGGCGATGACCGGCCAATGGGAGGCTCGTCTGCGCGCGATCCACAGGGGTGAGGCTCAGTTAGGGCCGTTCATGACGGGGATCGAGACGTATGTCCGCGAAGTCGTGAATCTCGTACTTTGCGGGCCACTCGCTACGCCACCAGGAACGCGGACCTTCGAGCACACGCCCGAAACGACAGCCGAACAGCCGGCAATCTCAATTCAACCCCGTCCGCCGCTTTCGCGAGACATCAAAGAGCTGCTTACGGGCACCTTTGGCCATGCCGATTTCCGCCCGCATCAGGAGGCGGTCTGCAAAGCAGTTCGCGACGGCGAGGATGTTCTGCTGGTGATGCCGACCGGGGCGGGCAAGTCACTCTGCTACCAAATCCCGGGCCTGGCGCGCGGCGGGACGACGCTCGTGGTCAGCCCGTTGATCGCCTTGATGGAGGATCAGGTCACGAAGCTGAAGTTGCTGGGCCTACGGGCGGAACGGATCCACTCCGGTCGATCTCGTACTGAATCGCGTGCCGTATGCACGGAATATCTGGCTGGTGGGCTCGACTTTCTTTTTATAGCACCCGAGCGACTGGGTGTGCCGGGCTTCCCCGAGTTCCTCGCTCGCGCCAAGCCCACGCTGATCGCCATCGACGAGGCGCACTGCATTTCGCAATGGGGCCACGACTTTCGCCCCGACTACCGCATGCTGGGCCAGAGACTCCCCTCGCTCCGTCCTGCCCCGGTCATCGCGCTGACCGCAACCGCAACGCCCCTCGTCCAGCGCGACGTCATCGCGCAGCTTGGCCTAAAATCCGACAACCGCTTCATCCACGGCTTCCGCCGCAGCAACCTCGCCATCGAAGTCGTCGAGGTCCCTCGCCCCGACCGCATGGACATGATCCAGGCATTACTCCAGGATCCCGTGCGCCGACCGGCAATCGTCTACGCGCCGTCACGCAAGGACGCCGTCACGCTCGCCGAGCAACTCGGTACGGTCATACCCGCAGCCGCCTACCACGCCGGCATGTCTGCAACCGACCGCGAGAGCGTACAGAATCGCTTCCTCCGTGGCAGCATTGACGTCATGGTCGCGACCGTCGCCTTCGGCATGGGTATCGACAAGGCCGACGTGCGGACCGTCGCGCACCTCGCACTGCCCCAGACCCTCGAAGGCTACTACCAGGAGATCGGTCGCGCCGGCCGCGATGGCAAGCCCTCTCGCGCCGTCCTGCTCCATTCATACGTCGACCGCATAACCAATGAATTCTTTCATAAGAAGAACTACCCGCCCGTTGCCGATCTGAACGAAATCTTCACTCAGCTCACCTCCGAGCCGCAGCCGAAGCACTCTCTGCTGGCCCGCACGAAGATGGATGAAGAATTGTTTGACAGCGCACTGGAAAAATTGTGGGTCCACGGAGGCGCGCTCGTCGACCCCGACGAATCCGTTCGCCGAGGCGACGATGCGTGGGCACCGTCATACGAAGCACAGGTCGCACACCGGCTCGAACAGTCCGAGCAGATGGGACGCTTCGCTCAATCGCACGGTTGCCGCATGGTGTATATCATTCGGCACTTCGGCGATGAAGACGATCACGGCAGCCCCTGTGGAATGTGCGACACATGCGCCTCCTCGGACTGCGCAGTGCAGGCATTCCACACGCCCACCAACGCCGAGGTTGCCATTATGCGGGCGACGCTCGATGCTCTCGCACAGATGAACAACCAGTCCGTCGGTACGCTCCATCGCAACCAAGGTGCTGGGATGGAACGCCACGAGTATGAGTCGCTCGTTTCCTCCCTCGTCCGCGCTGGGATGGTCACCATCCGCGCCGATGTCTTCGAGAAAGACGGCAAATCAATCCCGTTCCATCGGCTCACACGGACGCGGTTGGGCGAGAACGCAGATACATGCACGCTCACCGCGCTCCAGATCCCGGTGATACTGAAGTCCCGCGAAAAGAAGCCTCGCTCACGGGCGAAGCCAAAAACACGCTCGAAGAAATACGTCGCACCGGCTGCGCCGCGATCATCGAAGCTCGACGCAGCACTGCGAGCCTGGCGCACGGACGAGGCAACAAGAAATCGCGTCCCCGCATTCCGCATCATGACCAACAAGGTGCTGGCGGCCATCGCTGCGTCGCGTCCTGAAGACGAGGCGGCACTACTTGCGGTTCACGGCGTCGGACCGTCGTTGGTTGCGAAGCACGGGCTGAAACTCCTTAAGCTCGTGCGCGACGCATGATCGCCATGGAACCCGCGGCTGCCACCGCGTAAACGGTGGCGAAACTGTGGCCGACGAATTGGACGTGGACGAGTGACGGCGTGGACAAATATATTGAAACCAAGGTCTTGCGGCTGGCGTCCCTGCGACGAGATCAGGCCCGATGAGGCCGAATAGGGCTTGCATTTCCCGCCAAAATCGCTCTAATCACGCAATCCTCTGCGGATAAATACCTTATTTTACCTATCGCCCCACACGGAGAAGATGAACGATGGCCAAAGAAGTCACCCCAAAGAAACCCCTGACCAAGACCGAACTGCTCGCCAACATTGCCGCCGTCACCGAACTGCCCAAGACGCAGGTGGCCGCAGTGCTGAATGCCCTGACTGCCGAAATCCAGACGAGCCTCGGCAAAAAAGGTGCTGGGGCGATCACGATCCCCGGCCTCTTGAAGATCGAGAAGAAGCAGGTTCCAGCCCGTAAGGCCGAGAAGGGCGTTCCGAATCCGTTCAAGCCCGGCGAACTGATGGATCGTCCGGCCAAGCCCGCCTGTAGCAAGGTGAAGGTGCGGGCGTTGAAGATGTTGAAAGATATGGCGAAGTAGCGGCGATTCTGGCGGGCCGCAGCCGTAGTGTAAGGTCGGGAAAATCGTCCAAGTGTCCAACCCCAGCCCAATTTTGGACGGGTTGGAAGCAGTTTCCCGACCTTCTTACATCGGTTGCAAACTATATTTCCGACATCACTTCTCGGCCTTCACCTTGCCCTCAAGTTCCTTTATCTCTTCCTTGACCTTCTGCTTCGCTTCCCTGACATCTGACTTCACCTTGCCTTTGTCGACCGACAGGTTGACGTTGACTTTGTCGCCCTCAGCGTCGCGGTTGTGGCTCGTCAGGCTGAACCATCCTCGGTAAAAACCGAATCCAGCCAAGCTGATCAAAAGCACGACCACCACTTTAATCAATGAACGCATGATAGGTTTCCTTTGTTTGCCGTAGTCGTTGGGTTGCCATGATATTATATTCGTTGCAGCACCCACCCGTAACCGGGTGCCCCGCTACGCTTTCTTAGATCGCGTCTGACGGCCGAAGCTGGCAGGGTGCCCATTCCGCCGCACAATCAGAAATCGGGCACAGTTCCACCCTTTCCCGAAAACAACGCCAATTTAACCGGCAGAAGAGCGCGCCAGCCGAATTTTTTCGGGGGGTATTTGCAATCTGGCATCTTTCTTGTGTAAATTGCAAGGTGTCTCTGCTTTCGGGCTGAGGCGAATGAATTCATGTAAAAACCCGTGGAGACGATGAATCCGGCCGCTTGACGGCCATGATTGATACATTTTGACGACGCGCGAGCGTCCAAAACTGCTTTACCCAAAACGACCAACCTGAGCCTCGGCTCTTGAAGTATAGAAGCAGCCTCTGGACCGCGCCCCGTGAGAACGGGGCGTCGGCCATGCTATTCTATACTGCCCCTTGGTAGGGGTTGGGTGAGCGGCATCGGTTCGACGCCTTTTTTTTAATGGAAAGGCGAGCAATGTTCTCGCAACAAATCAAAATTCACTACCGGTTGCCAAACGGTAAACCCAAGAGGGTTTGTGCGTTGCCATCTTCAGCATGTTCCGACCGCCCCGTTTCTCGGGCCGATCTTTCTATTTCCTGCGGCGGGGTTTTCCCTGTCGTCGTTTCGATTCCAGGGCGACTTGTTCGCTCGCAATTTGAAAAGGTAGCGTGCTATGAAAAATGTGAATCTGATTGCGTCCTTGTCCGTAGCGATGCTTGGTCTAGTGTCCGTGCTAATCACCGTTGCCGGATGTTCACCAACCGCCACGCAGACGCCTGTGCAGGTCGCTCCTGAGCCGGTCGCTGAGGCACCGCCGCCGCCAATGGCTACCCTGTTGATTGTGCAAAGCAATTTGGTTGCCGATGCGCGAATCCGCGAACAAGATGTGGGGCAGGTAGCGGAGTCTTTGGAGAAGCCGAATAAGAGGAATGTTCCGCTGGAAAAGGTATTCAAGTCCAAGCAGCAGGCCGTTGGCCGGATTCTCAAAAAATCGAAGTCTGCCGGTTCGTGGTTGACCGAGGAGGATTTTTACGAAGTGGGCAAAGGACCGCAACTCAAACTCAAAGAGGGGCATCGCGCGG
Organism: Planctomycetota bacterium; assembly: GCA_037147235.1. Lineage (GTDB taxonomy): Bacteria > Planctomycetota > Planctomycetia > Pirellulales > Thermoguttaceae > JANXQG01. The sequence continues at coordinate 13,523 of JBAWVO010000095.1, forward strand.
TCACAGTGCGGATCGACGATCCGGCCATTTCCGGCAGCATCATCCGTACTGGCTGCCTGGTTGACGTGATATTGACGGCCGAAAATCCCGATGACTCCACCAAGCTGACGCGGCGATTGGTGTCCGGAGTTGAAGTGCTTAGCCCGCCGGTAAGCGATGGTGGGATGCCGAACTCGGTGACCTCGGCTTCGGATACTTCTTCAACGGTCACGCAACCACGTCCGCCAAAACACCCTATTACTCAAAAAACACGAGAGTTATTCACTAACCCCACTACAACAGGAGATCCATTATGTATGTTATCCCGATTCTCTGGTGGCTGGCTTGTATTCCGTTGGGCCGTGCTGTTGCTCCGAAATCGCAAGCTTACCTTGGCGGATTGCTCGGGTTCATGTTCGGGCCTTTGGGCGTCCTGATTGCGACGCAGCTTCGCGACGACTTATCGAGACCTTGTTCAATGCATGATTTGCCGCCGCCACCAAAACACCCGAAAGGAAAGCATGGTCCGCATCAATCCCATCTCTCGCTTCGACGTGCCCGACACGACCTGGTCCTGGACGATCGCTTGCCAAAAGGAGAGCGAGCTAGCCAGTCGCCGCATCACGGGCAATTATGGAAGGCGGCCTCAGTACCGTCTCAGGGCCGGGCATGTCTTAAACCATGATAGCTGGGCCGGAGCAGGCCGAAGAGTTTTCGCGACTCAGGCCGCGGCCACGCCACCGTAGACTCGCTGGTAAACGCCCTTCAGGAATGCGAGACCATTGGTGGCAAGCTGCTCCGGCGTTTCGGCCAGTTTGCGCCAGATGCAGCACAGCTTGGCGATGGCGGGCATGTCGGGATCGAAACTCTCGATGGTGATACAGCCGTCGTAGCCGACGTCGCGCAGCGCGGTGAAGAACTCTTCCCAGTGCATCAGTCCGGAGCCGGGAATGCCACGCTGGTTTTCGCAGGCGTGGACGTAGCCCAGGTACGGCCCTGCTTCGAGCACGGCGGCGCGGATGTTCTCTTCCTCGCGGATCATGTGGAACGTGTCCAGGTGCACCTTCACGTTGGGTACGCCCACTTCCTGAATGAACCGCACGGCGTCGCGAGTCACGTTGATGAAGTGCGACTCGAAGCGGTTGACGGGCTCGATGCCGAGAATCAGGTTGGAGGTGGAACGAGCATATTCGGCGATGCGGCGATAGTTCTCCACTCCCCAGTTCCACTCATCTTCGGTGCGAGGCCGTCCGGTGAGATAGCCCCAGCCGCAGTAGATCATGCCGCCGAAAACTTCCGAGCCCGCCTCATTGGCGAGATCAATCAGTTTCTTGGAGAACTCCACTCCCCGCTCGCGCACTGCCTCGTCGGGAGAAATGATGTTGTATTCGGCGGGCATGCCGTAGCCCAGGTTGACTGTCAGGCCGAGGTCCGAGGCGGCGCGCTTCACCTTCGCTGCGGGGAAGCCGTCCGGAATGAACGGGATGATCTCGATGGCGTCGAAGCCCATCTGCTTGCACTTGTCCAGCAGCGGTAGGTCCGAATCATAAAAGGTCTCTGTGAAGAGCAGTGTGTGGATTCCGAATTTCATGTGCGTGACTCCAAGCCTGGAAAATGAGGTTGCTATTGAACTTTATCGCAGCCCGGCCCAGGATTCCAACGTCTCTGAATCTGAGATCCAGGAGGCCCTGGGCACCTTGGACGGCTGGAGCGCCGTGGAAGGCAAGCTGCCCCCCCAGTTTGAATTTTTCGCGGCAAACCCTGGAAAACGTGAGGCGAACCGTTTAGGCATGTGCAATTTCCGTGGGCTAGCAAGTCTTTGGCAGCCGAACTGTCCGGATGAACGGTCTACGGCTAGCCTTCGGCCCTATCAGTTGTGCAAGCAATCCTTCGAGCACGGCCTACATCCCCCATCTTAACGCCATGCCATCGCTGGGTCAACGGCTAAGCGGCGGGGAGACCGCCTTGCCAACCACTCCCATTCGCCCCCCTCACCAATGGAAAGAGAATCCAGTTTCGCGTCAGGATCGCTCGCCGGACACCGAACCCAACGGGGGTGTTAAACGATTCGGCCGCGGCCCCCAGAGAGGCAGAGAGTTTGTGTTAAGCACTGCCTAACAGCTTCCCACCCATCTCCCCCACCAATGAAAGAGAAGCGAACTGCAAAAAGTTCTGGGGAGGATTAATTTTTCTACCGAAGGCATTTCTCCTGGCAGGTCCGCCTCAACACCAGAACCGTCGCGTCATCGGGTAATTCGCCGCATGTGAAATCGCTTGCCGCCCGAACGACACTCCGGCAGACATCGGCAACTGGACTTGACCACGAAGATCGCAGAATCCTCTCGAGCCGTTCCTCACCGAACAGTTCGCCACTCTCCGGCCCGGCCTCGGTAACACCATCGGTGAAGAGGACCAGCAGGTCATCGGGATCGAGGTGGCATTGCATGTCGAGGAAAGTTGCGTCGCGAAACGGGGCAACCAGCGGGCCGGTCGGATCAAGAACATCCATCCGACCAGTCTTTCGTACCAGATAGGGTGGGTTATGGCCGGCGTTCACATAGACCAAATCGCCGGTCAATAGGTCGTAGTAGCCGAAGACAACGCTCACGAACATGCAGCGGTCGTTCTCAGCGGCCAAGCTCCGGTTGAGTTCGGTAATGACTTGCGCGGGGGGCTTGTCGGGTGCCGTGAACGCGCGGAGCTTCGTCCTTGTCACGGCCATATACATCGCGGCGGGAATGCCCTTGCCCGACACGTCGGCGATGACCAACGCTAGCCGGTGGTCGTCGATGAAGAAGAAGTCATAGAAGTCGCCGGCGACCATCCTGGCCGGTGCATTGACGGCGTGCAAGGCAAATCCCCGCTCCTGATCGGGCGATAACATGCCAGGCAGCAACGATGCCTGGATCTCCCTTGCAGCCTTCAGTTCCGCCTCGACCTCCTGTCGTGCCGTTTCTTCTCGAATACGGCCCTCGATGTTGATTTTCAGTTCCGCAACCATGGTGTTGAATGTTTGAGCAAGTTGGGCGACCTCGTCACTGCCCGGCACCACCGAGACGCGAATATCGAGATCCCCGCGTCCTAGTCGCTCCGTCGCTGCGGCAAGCCTAGTGAGGGGTTGGGTGACGCGAGCGGACATGAACCAGACGATCTCCAGGATGACGACCAGCCCTGCTGCCAGGATGATGAGAGAACGGACCAGCCTGGCATGGATGGGTGCCATGACCTCACTCTCGGGAATGATCGCAGCTAGCGACCATCCCGCCGATTCGACCGGCGCATAAACAATCCAACTCGGCTTCCCTGTTTGGTAGTCGCGTATTTTTTGCACACCCGCTTTGCCTGCAACCATCTGCTCGCCTACCTCCGCCAGTTCGCTCAGGCCGTGCCGGTTTGCGAGGCTAAAGATGGATTCTCGCATGACCAGCGAGGAATCTGGGTGGGAGATGATCGTGCCTTTTCGGCTGATCAGAGCACAATACCCGCTGCCGATCTTGATGCGTGCAATCTCCATGAGCATATCTTCGGACAAGACATCGACAGTCAGCACGCCGCAAAACTTCCCGTTTCGGAAAATGGGGGACGTGTAGGTACACATTAGGCGTTGCCCAACACCTGTGTCGAAATAAGGTTCCGTCCAGAAGGGGCGACCACCCGTCTTTGCCGGATGATACCAGTCCAAGTTCGTGTAGTCAGGAAACTCCTCGGCGATGTCCACGAATCGCAATCCGGCGTGAGGATCACGGCAATAGTATGGCGCAAATAAATCCACGTTTTGGGAGAATGCGTTCCGCTCGAATGCCACGCACATCCCATAGACCTTCGGATTGCCTCGCAGGTTGTCCTGAAGCAACTTGTGGATCTGATCGACCGAGAAAACGGGCGACGACGTAATCACAAGTGCCAAAGTGCGGGCCAGTTCCTCGGCCGTGAAGAGATCTCCGTCCAATTCGGCTGCTTGTCGAGCGGCCAACTCCGTCAAATGTGACTCCATGCGGGCCAGTGCCTCGCGTTTGCCCAAATGGTATTCACAGCAAGCCATGCCCATATAGACCGCCAGTAGAGGTACGCCAATGGCCAGAACCAGCTTCATTCTGATCGAAAATTTCACAAGAGCCTCCTGGAGTACCCTGGTCGCGTTTCAAGATAAACATACTGCGCCGTTATGGTTATCGACGGTGGCCCGGTGGTAAGAGGCGTGGGCAGCCGTTTTGTTCTGTTCCGCTCCACACAACACCCCCCCTCCGGTTGTTAAGAGTGGGATTTTAACGGTCGTTCAAGAAAAAATAATTGTCTCCGACCGTTTGCCTCAAGATCAAGAGTAACCTATCCTTGGCCAAACGGCTCCATTTTTGCCAAGCATGCAGGGACGGCAATCGCCGACTTGTGTTTTCCGGGAGATAAAACGTGCCTAGAGCGAATGTCGGTTCGGTGCCCAATGTGGACCAATACTTTGAGCGGGCGAGTGCTGCGGCAGCGGTCTTCAGTCAGTTCACGCAGGAACAGACGGATCGGGTCGTGAAGGCGGTGTTCGAGGCCGCCTTCGCGCAGCGAGTCAAGCTGGCGAAGCTTGCCCAGGAGGAAACCGGCCTAGGGAAGTGGCAGGACAAAGTCATCAAAAATGTGGTGGCTAGCCAATTCGTTTACGAGGACATTAAAGATCTGAAGACGGTCGGCATTATCAGTGAAGATCCGGTCAAAGGGATTGTGGAAATTGCCCAGCCCGTGGGGCCAATTCTGGCGATCATTCCCGTGACCAATCCCACTTCCACGGCAATCTTCAAGATTCTCATTGCCCTGAAAACCCGCAATCCAATTATCCTCAGCCCATCGCGCAAGGCTAAGCGGTGCAGCGACGAGGCGGCACAAATCTGCTACCGTGCCGCGTTGGAAGCCGATGCGCCCGAGCATTGCATCCAATGGCTGAGCGATTGCTCGCGCGAGCTGACGCAAGCCATGATGAGCCATGATTCCCTGGCTATGATTCTGGCCACCGGCGGGGCCGGGTTGGTCAAGAGTGCCTATAGTTCGGGCACGCCGACCATCGGCGTCGGCGCAGGAAATGTGCCCGTCTGCATCGAGAAGTCGGCGGACATTCCGTTCGCGGTCGAGCAGATCATGATCTCGAAGCTATTCGACTACGGAACGATTTGTGCCAGCGAGCAAGCAGTGGTTGTCGAGAAGGCCGTCGCCGAAGAGGTGGCGGCGGAGTTCCGCAAGAGGAATGCTTACTTCTTGTCCGATACAGAAGTGGTTCAATTGCAGCGAGTTGCGTTCGATGCCACCCAGGGTGTAATGAATCCGGCGGTCGTTGGGCAGCCAGCCGCGAAAATCGCGAAGATGGCCGGGCTTGACCTGCCAGCCGACGTTCAACTCCTGCTTACGCCGCAGAAAATGGTCGGAAACGTGTGGCCCTTGTCCTCCGAGATATTGGCACCGATTCTGGCATGGTACGTCGTCGACGATTTCCAGAGTGCCGTCAACCTTTGCATCGACCTGAACTTCCACGGTGGAATTGGTCACACCGTCAGTATATTTTCAAACGACGACGTGCGAATCAAGACGTTCGCCACCCTGATGAACGCCGGCAGGATTGTGGTGAACACCCCATCGTCCCAGGGTGCTGTCGGTGGAATATACAACATGCTCCATCCGTCGCTGACCCTCGGCTGTGGCACGGGTGGCAAGAACATCACCACCGACAACGTCACCGCTTCTCATCTGCTGAACATTCAACGGATCGCCTGGCGGCGAGATAATCAGCGGCTGAAACAGTTTGACATCAACCTATACTACGACGAATCCCTGGATGCCACGGCCATCACAAGGGCCTTCAACAAAAACTTCTGAACAAGGCAAAAATCATGCTCGACGTGTGTAAATCTCAAGATAAGCAGGTCATCCGATTTGAAGGTCGCATGGACACCGACAAGTGCGCAAAGATCGAGACGGAGGTGCGCACTGCGGTGTCCGGATCAAGCATACCCATCATCTTTGACCTTGATGGGGTAGACTTTATATCGTCGGCCTTTCTGCGATTCTGCATCTACGGACAGCAACAGGCCGGTGATCACGGGTTTCAGATCGTCAACGTGGGTCCCTGCATCAAGCGAGTTTTCAAAATCGCGGGTTTGGATGCTATGCTCAAGGCCGAGTAAATTCCTCGGAGTCATGCCTGCACGAGAGATTATCTAGTGCCATGATCGCTTCGCCAAGTCCATGAAGGAGGCAAATGGGATAAGTCCCATTATTCTTTGACCTGTCGACACTTCCGGCAGCTTCAAAAAAACGAACTAAACGGTCTTGATTCACCAGCCGCAGGGCAAGACCAGGGCCAGGAAGGCAGCTGGCAGCAACCACCACAAGTTGCAAAAGAACCAGCCGCGTTGGGCGGTGGCAACCTGCCCCGGCCGGATCGGCTGATTCGTCGGATCGTCGGGCAGCCCGAACTTCGCGTATTCGTTTTCCATAATGGGATTCAAAATACCCGATTGTGGCTTTCGCCGCCATCAGGCTCACGCCTCGCCCCCGCCAACCACTTCCCACC